>JBEISV010000538.1:0-3122 GCA_040375265.1 Verrucomicrobiales bacterium | reverse complement strand
TGGTAGGTGTAGTCCGCATGGCTTGGGCGGAACTTCGTCGCCATCTCCGTGTAGGCTTCCGAACGTTGGTCCTCATTCTTCACGAGGAGGCTGATCGGGGTGCCCAACGTCTTGCCCTCAAAGGTGCCGGAGAGAATCTGGACGGCGTCGGCCTCCTTGCGCGGCGTCACAATCTTGGACTGGCCGGGCCGGCGCCGGTCGAGTTCCGGCTGGATGTCCGCCTCGGTCAGGGCGAGCCGCGGTGGGCAACCATCGATGACGACACCGATGCCGCCGCCGTGAGATTCGCCCCAGGTCGTGATCCGAAACAGTTGGCCAAACGTGTTGCCCATGCGTGGGGCAAGCATGGGACAGAAACCGGCTTCAGCAAAAGCGCGGAGTCACGCCGTTCACCGGCCAATTTCGGCGGCCAGGTCCTCGGCCGTCCAGTTGCGCCGGACGGCCTCGAGGCGATCGGCGGCGGCACCATGTTCCCAGACCGCATACCGGGTGGTCAGCAGCGGTTCGTGCTGCAAAGCCGGCTGAGCCAGCAGCCCGCCGAGGAAGCCCGCCAAAACGTCGCCGGTGCCGCCTTGGGCCAAGCCCGGGTTGCCGGTGGAGTTGATGAAGGTGGGTTCGTCGGCTCCGCGGACGAGGGTCTGATGGCCCTTGAGCACAGCGATACCGGACACCCGACCCAGATGCGCGGCAGCGGTGAAGCGATCCTGAACCGCAGGCAATTTCCCCTCGGCAAACCACCGGGCCGCCTCGCCGGGGTGCGGAGTAATCACCCGTGGCCCCGCGTGGTGGGGCCAAGTGTGATGGCCGCGCCGCATTGCGCCCGCGTCATGCCCGCCGAAGGCCAACCCCGCCCACCAATCCCGATGCTCCATCGCTAGCCAGTCGAGCGCGCTCGCGTCCACTACCAAAGGTGTGGGTAACTCGCGCCACCATTTCATCATTTGGACGCGTAACCAGCCCGGCACGTCGACGCCGGCCAAGCCAGGACCAATCAGCACGGCGCTGGTCTTCGCCGGCAGCGCCAGCGGCTCGTTCCAAGTTTGAACCATCGCGAAGGCGAGCTGCGCTGCCACGGCCGGATAAGCCTCGGGGGAGGTAATGACGGTCACCAAACCCGGCCGAGCCGCGCCTGCCGCCCTCGCGGCAAGCACCGCGGCACCGTGATAGCCAAGGCTGCCGGCCAGGACCACGAGATGGCCATAGGTGCCCTTGTGCGATTCCACCCGACGCCGCGGCGGCAGGCCGGCAAAGTCGCCCGCGACCGTCCAAGCCTGAGGGAACCGCGAGCCATCCTCGTGACAACGCTCGCTGGCTTCGCCGACCACCGCTTCCGGGTCGGGAAGCAGGCCAACTTCGGTGGCGACCTCCAATCGGCCCACGGATTCGCGGGCGCCATCCGAAACGAGGCCACACTTTGGCGCTCCCACGGTCAGTGTGACGTCCGCCCGGATCACCGCCCCAAAATGCCCGCCGAAATCGGCATCCAGGCCCGACGGGACATCCACGGCCAGCACGGGCACACCGCGGCCATTAACGGCTTCAATCAAACAACACCACTCGGCCGAAAGCGCCCGGTTCAAGCCGATGCCGAAGAGGCCGTCCACGACCAGTTCCGGACTGTTGGCGAGCAGTCGCTCCAATCGCGGACGCGCCTCCAACGGATCGGTGATTTCCAGCAGCGTGACTTCGTATGCGGGAAATGCAGGGCAGTCCGCCGTTGGGCTGAGCACGGAAGGTGGCCGGGGCGCTGTCGCTTCCGGAACCAGATGGGGCACCACGGCCCGAACGTCATTCCCGTTGTTGCCCTTGCCGGCGAGTAGGACCACTCGCCCACCGCCCGGCATCATTTCCCGAATCTTGTCGGCCACCGCCTTGCCCACCCGGGCGATTACTTCGGCCTCAGTTCCACCCGCGGCCCAAGTCGCCTTTTCCCAGGCTCGCATCTGCTCGACGGTGAGAACAGGCAGTGACATGGCGGATTCAGTTCACAGCCAACTCCTGCTTGATGCCAAACTTATCGATCCGTTTGCGCAGAGTGGCCCGGGTGATGCCGAGCAGTTTGGCCGCCTGGACTTGGTTGCCCCGGGTATCGCGGAGGGCCTCGATCACCAGCACTCGTTCGACCGCGGGAATGACCTTCAGCTTTCCATCCGTCCGGGCGAGCCGGAACAGCGCCTGGGCGAGCGACTGCAAGTCCCCGCCCCAGGCAGCGACCGGCGCCGGCGTGACAACATGGCCCGTCGCCGGCAAATCAGGCACCTCGACACGGGGCGTTGCGGGGACCGGCGTCAGCCCCGCGATAAGTTCGACCGGCAGGTCCGCAGGCAGTATCGCCAGGCCCTTGGCCACCACCGTGGCGCGTCGGAGAACATTCTCCAGTTCGCGGACATTTCCGGGCCAGTGATGACTCTCCAAGGCGGCCAGCGTGGCCGACCCGATGGACTTCGGCTTGCCTCCCGGACCCGCGAGCTTGCGGAGGAAATAGTCCACCAACAGGCGCACATCGCTCCGTCGTTCCCGCAACGGCGGCATGTGAATTCGGACGACATTCAGGCGGTAAAACAGGTCTTCGCGGAACTGCTTGCGGGCCACCTCCTCTTCCAAGTTCCTGTTGGTGGCCGCGATCACGCGGACGTCGACGTGAATCGTCTCGTTGCCCCCGACGCGTTCGAAGGTGCCGCTCTGCAAGATCCGCAGCATCTTGGTCTGGGTGGCCGGGGACATATCGCCGATTTCATCGAGGAACAGGGTGCCCCCGTCGCATTGTTCAAACTTGCCGATTCGCTGCTGCGTCGCCCCGGTGAATGCTCCCTTTTCGTGACCGAACAACTCGGACTCGAGCAGATTATCGGGGATCGCCGCGCAGTTGATGGCGAGGAACGGTTTGTCGGAGCGCCGGCTGTAGGAATAGATCGAGCGCGCCACCAATTCCTTGCCGGTGCCGCTTTCACCGGTGACCAGCACGGTCGCATCGGTCGCGGCCACTTGGCCGATCAGCTTGAAGACATTCTGCATCACGTCGCTGCGGCCGACGACGCCGACATCGTAATCCTCGGCTTCCAGCATCGGCTGGAGCATGACCGCCTGCCGCATGTCCCGGGCCGCCTTGAGCGCGTTGGCCA
>JBEISV010000101.1:0-12030 GCA_040375265.1 Verrucomicrobiales bacterium | reverse complement strand
TTCTTCCAGGTCGAGGACCAAGCCGTGACGGTGCTAACGCTGGACGCGGCGTATCCGCTGCGTTTCCTCAACGACCTCACGCTGGAGGATATCCCCGATCGGGCGGCGCAGCTCGCGTTCCTTGCGCGTTGGCCGACGACCGAACAGGCTGCTTCGCAATGGGCCGCGGGAACTTTGGAAGAGGATTCCGGCGAATGACTGCAGGAGTCTCCGTCGTCAGCGCTTTCCTGATTCAGCGCAACGAACTCAAGTCCCCTGGTCCCGGCACCTACTACAATTTGAGCGTGGGCACCATTTCCAACCAGCAAACCAACTGATGAAAACCCAACTCGCCGTTCTCGGCCTGATTTTGGCGCAGCCGTGCATCGGCTCTCCCTTCATCAACCTGACCTTTGACGAGCCGGACCTCACGGGCTCGCTTACTCCGATCCATCCGGGAGGCCCTTTGGAGGGCAATACGTCGGAAATCCTTCGCGGTTGGTCACTGACCGTAGATGGACAACCCAAGCTGCGCATGGAGTATGCACCGCGTGGCACCGGGGGCGGGAGTCTCGCCTACTTGGTCAACAACCCGGCCGGCAGCCTGCTCGGGCCTCATTCACTGACCCTCTTCTCACCTTTCCCCAGCACTCCCGAAATCCGTGTCGGCCAGACCGGGACCATCCCGGCAGAGGCGACGGGATTGTGGATCGGAAGTGCCGGTTACATTGAAGGTTTCGTAAATGGGATAAAGATCGGCGAGGTCAAGCCCGAGTTAGGTTCACAGGTAGTATTGGATGTGACAAGGTTCGCGGGCCAGGAGGTATCTCTGGAATTCGTGTTGCGTTATGGAGGCTCCGCGCGCTTCGACATCTTTGGCTTCACGCCCATTCCCGAACCCTCCACCTGGGCGCTCTTCGGCGTGGGCGCTACTGCAATGTTCCTTTTTGCCCGCCGTTAAAACTGAGCTTCCGCGTCCCGAACACGGCAGACTCGTTCTCCGTCAGGGTAACCTAGCAACCTATCCCGCCTTGCCCTTCACGGGCGAGTTTCTGGCTGGCCGACAATCCGCGACGCTGCGATGACACCGGGATTGATGTCGTCGCCGTCCGCCCCTGAATCGCCGGAAACGCCGCTCGCCGAGCGGCTGAAGATCGCCACCGAACTCCTGGAAGCGGTGGCGAAGGACCGTGCCTTGCTCGCTCACCTGCCGCCCGGCGACCGCGCCCGGTTCCTCTCGGCCGCAGGTCAGGTGTTCACCCCCGATGTCCACGAACGCCGCCGGTTGGTGAAGGCCGTGCAGCGCCAGCGCAAGGCCGACAAGCTCAAGCGCGACGAATCCGTCCTCTCCGAGACGGGCATCCGGAAGTTGCGCCGCCAGTCGGTGTTCACCACGCCCAACCTGCCACCGCCGCCTGAGCACGAACCGGTCGAGGTGCAGGACGACCCTGACTTCCGCGAGGTCGTGGAGCCGCAGAACTGCTACATCTGCAAACAGGATTACTCCCAGGTCCACCACTTCTACGACCAGCTCTGCCCGAAATGCGCGGAGCTGAACTTCTTTAAGCGCACCGAGACGGCGAACCTGCGCGGGCGGGTCGCGCTGCTGACCGGCGGCCGGGTCAAGATCGGTTACCAGGCCGGCATCAAGCTGCTCCGCGCCGGCGCGCATCTGATCGTGACGACGCGCTTTCCCCGCGACTCCGCGGCGCGTTATGCCGCCGAGCCCGACTTCGCCGAATGGGGCGACCGCCTGGAAATCTTCGGCCTCGACCTGCGCCACACGCCGAGCGTGGAGGCCTTCTGCCGCCACCTGCACGCCACGCGCGACCGGCTGGACTTCATCATCAACAACGCCTGCCAGACCGTGCGGCGCCCGCCCGACTTCTACGAACACATGATGGCCGGCGAGACGGCGGCCGCCTCGGACCTTTCGCCGCGGGCCCGCAAACTTCTCGGCGCCTACGAAGGGTTGCGCGGCTACCATCTGCTCCCGGAAGGCGGGGCGACGACGCCCGCGACCTTGGACCCGCGGGTCGCCGAAGCTGCCGGCCTGACCCACGCGGCGGCGTTGTCGCAGGTGCGCCTGCTACCGGAGGAACTGACCGCGCAGAAGGACCTGTTCCCGGAAGGCCGCCTCGACCAGGACCTGCAACAGGTGGACCTCCGCGAACGCAATTCGTGGCGCCTGATGATGGACGAAGTCCCGGCGGTCGAGTTGCTGGAAGTCCAATTGGTCAACGCCGTGGCGCCGTTTCTCCTGAACGCCCGGCTGAAGTCGCTCATGCTGAGGACGCCCGAGCGGGACAAGCACGTCGTCAACGTGTCGGCCGTCGAGGGACAGTTCTACCGGAAGTTCAAGACCACGCGGCACCCGCACACCAACATGGCCAAGGCCGCGCTCAACATGATGACGCGCACCGCCGCGGCCGACTACCACGCCAGCGGCATCCACATGAACGCCGTGGACACCGGCTGGGTCACCGACGAGGACCCAGTGCAGATCGCCGCCCGCAAGACCGAGGAACACCGCTTCCATCCTCCGCTAGACATCGTGGATGGCGCGGCGCGGATCGTTGACCCCATCATCGCCGGCTTCAACACGGGCGAACACGTTTGGGGCAAGTTCCTGAAGGACTATCAACCGACCGACTGGTGAACGCCCGGCGGCAAAGACACGGGCGGACCGCATGAACCCACCCGACTTCCCGGCCATCGCTTCGCGGCTGTGCGCCGAGTGCGGCCTGTGCTGCAACGGCGTCATGTTTCACACGGTGCGCCTCCAGGCAGGCGACTCGGCCAAGGCGCTCTCCGCCCTGGGACTCCGGCTCAAACGCAAGCAGGGGAACCACTACATCGTCCAGCCCTGCCCGGCGTTCACGACGCAATGCACCATCTACGCGGCGCGGCCCCAGCGCTGCCGGTTGTTTGAATGCCGCCAATTGCAACGGGTCGCGACCGGGGAGATCGGCGAGGCAGTAGCCTTGGGGAAAATCCGCGAAGCCAAACAACGGGTGGCAGAACTGGAAGATTTGCTGGAGTTGATCGGCGGCACGAACCCCAAGCGTCCCTTGTCCCGCCGCTGCGAAAACGCCTTGGCGGAACCCGTTGACCCGAGCCAAGGCGACGACGTGGTGGCACGGCACCGCCGGCTGCGCGAGGCGGTCGCGGAGCTGGAGTCGCTGCTCAATGCGGATTTCCGCCTGGTGCCCACCCTGCCCCGAGAGCTCGCCGACGAAGAATGACCCGACGTCCGGAATCGGCTCCGCCAAGCTTCACGACTCCGGCGCCAACCCGTCGGCGACGTTGGCCCGGTAGGCCTTGAACGCCGGAATGACGCCGGCCAGCGCACTCAGCGTGATCAGCGCCGCCGGGGCCCAGAGCATCACCGCATCCGGCGCGAACGGGTCCAGCACGACGCCCGTCTGCGCCCGGATGACCGCGGCCGCCCCAGACAGGATGGCGAAGTGCAATCCGAACGCGATGACCATGCCCAGCGCTGCGATGGCTGCCGCCTCCAATACAATGGCGGCGAAGACGGTGGTTCGTCGGGCGCCGAGCGCGCGCAGGATGGCAATGTCGCGCCGGCGCGAGTTCATCGAGTTGTAGATGCTGGCCAAAATGGAGCCGGCCGCGACCAGCGCGACGAGGATCGCCACCAGGCCCAGCACTTGGTCGAACCAGCCGAACTTGTCGAAGAGGTCCGCCATCTGCTTCGCAATCGGCCAGGCAAACGTGAGCCGGTTGCCCTGACGATTGTAGAGCACGTCGAGCTGCTGGCCGGCGATGGGTGTCCGCAGCTTCACCAGCACGGCGCTGACGTCCGCCGCCGCGTTCGGATCGTGACCAGACATGTTCTGCAAGCCCGCGAGCGGAATCCACAGGATGCGGTCCGCCGGCGTGTTCGACGGCTCCAGGATGCCGGTGACCGTGTAAAGTTCCTCGTGCTGCTTGGCCGGGTCGAAGTTGAGCCCGTGATACGGCTGGAACGTGTCGCCGATCTTCAGGCCGAGCCGTCTCGCCGCAAAGCTGCCCAGCACGGCCTCGCGGTAGCCGTCCTCGAACAATCGGCCGCCCGGCGCCAGCGCGAAGGTCTTCTTGGGCGCGTATTCGGTGGTGAAATAATTCGTCAACGTGCCGACGAGGCGGTAGCCGTGGAAGTTGTCGCCGACGGCCAGCGGAATCGCCGCCGCGATGGCGCGGTTCGAGGAGATGTCGAGGTAATCCTGATACGGGACGTTTCCCGGCGATGCCTCGAGATGGAAGATGGCGTTGAGGACGAGCTGAAGCTTTGCGCCCCGGGCGCCGAGCACGGCATCCCAGCCGCCGCTCTGGCCGGTAAAGGTTTCATGCGCCTGCCGTTTCACGACCCAGACGGACATGAGCAGGCCGCCGGCGAGGGCGATGGAAAACGCCGTGACCAGGGTCGAAAGCAGGTGCTGCCGGAGGCTGCGGCGCACGATCAGCGGAAGAGTCATGCGAGCGCTCCTTTCGGTTGGGCCGCCCGGTTCAGGTCGGCCAGCGACGCCTGCCGCTCGAAACGAGCGAGGACGTCGCGGTCATGGCTCACCAGCAGGAGCGCGGCGCCGTTTTCCGCGCACGTTTCGCGGATCAGCCGCAGCACCTCCGCGGCATTGGCCGAATCTAGGTTGCCGGTCGGCTCGTCGGCGAGGACCAGCTTCGGCTGGTTGGCGAGCGCCCGGGCCACCGCGACCCGTTGCTGCTGCCCGGTGGAAAGTTGGCGCGGATGGTGATCCAGCCGGTCGCCCAACCCGACCCGCCGGAGCAGCGCCTCGGCACGGGCTCGGTCAGCGCCGGGGCCGAAGCTCATGCCGAGCAGCACGTTCTCCAAGGCAGTGTAGCCCTGAAGCAGGTTGAAGGACTGGAAGATGTAGCCCAGCGCCGTGGCGCGCAGCCGGTCGCGGGCCGATTCGCCGAGCGCGGTGAGTTCGTGGCCGGCCAGCGTGATCCGGCCGGCGTCAGGCGCAAGGATGCCAGCAATGAGATGCAGGAAGGTGGTTTTGCCGGTGCCGCTGGGGCCGGCGAGCGCAAGCTGGGTGTTCGCCTCCAGCTCGAAGCGCGGGATGCGGACCACCTCATGCACCGTCCCGTCCGGCGCGCGGAAGGACTTGAGCAGGTCGCTGATTTCCAGAAGGGCCATGAACGCCTCCAGCTTGGCCGGGCGGTCCGGGGAGTCAAACGGCGACGCGGGCCGCGGCCTTGCATTCATGCGCCGTATTTTGGCCCCGCGGCCGCGGGCGGAAGCCGGGCCTTGGGCCGATGATTGCGCGGGATGGAGGGGCTCCTGGTCACAGGGCTTTACTCAAACGCCCGACGGTCCACGGTTGCCGCCATGATCCCATCCACGATTTCCCGGATGGCCAGCGCCCTGGGTTGCCTGCTGGCGCTGGCGTTACCCCTGGGGCGCGCGGCTGGGGATGAACCGTCACTTTCCCGCCTGCGGCTCCTGATCGAGACCGACGCCGGCGGTGATCCCGACGATGAACAGTCGCTCGTTCGCTTCCTCCTCTACGCGAACGAGTGGGACGTTGAAGGCATCATCGCCAACCGTCCGACCGCGCGGGCTGGCGAGAACCGCAACCGCGAACGCTCCGGCCTCGGCATCGTGCAGGCACTCGTCGGGGCTTATGGGCAATGCTGGACGAACCTCGTGCGGCACGACCCACGTTATCCCGCGCCGGCCGGGCTCCTCGCCCGCACCGTGCCCGGCTACGACGACACCGAAGCCGGCGTGAACCTGATCCTGCGCGCCGTGGATTCGCCCGATCCGCGTCCGCTCTGGTATTCCGACTGGGGGTCCGACAATGGCGCCGCCACCAACAACCTTCGCCGTGCGCTCGACCGGGTGTTGCGCGAGCGCGGACCGGAGGGTTACGCGACGTTCAAGGGCCGCCTCCGCCTGGCCAGCTACGACAAGTTTGGCGGGCACACCCGCACCGGTCCGCCCTGGCCGCTTTGGGTGAACACCTGGCAGCCCGAACTCGATGGCCGCCGCTGGTATCACCGCTTCTCCGCGCTCACGGCCAAGGCGGGCGGCTTCGACCTGCAACGCGACCTGCACACCGGCCACGGCCCGCTCGGCGCGCTTTACCCAGCCAACACCACACACCCGCAGAAGGAAGGCGACACCGCCTCGTTTCTTTACCTCGTGCCCACCGGCATGAACGACCCGGAGGAACCCACCTGGGGCAGTTGGGCCGGCCGCTACGGACCGCGCGAAGACGCACCGGGCAAACCGTATTTCTGGGCCAACCAGACCGACCGCTGGCACGGCGTCACGAACCGGGACAACACGCTCCTGCGCTGGGCCGCTCATTTGCAGAACGACTTCCGCGCCCGCCTCGATTGGTGCGTGCAGCCCTTTGCCGGCGCCAATCATTCCCCGACCGTCGTGCTCAATGGCGATGGCAGCCCCGTCGTGCTCCGCCTCCGCGCACGACCGGGCGAAACCGTCACGCTCGACGCCGGTGGAACCACCGACCACGATGGTCATGCGCTGAACTTCGAGTGGTTCGCCTATCCGGAAGCCGGCACCTACCGTGGCGAAGTTGCGTTGGAAACCAATCAGCCGACGTCAGTTCACGTGCATGTTCCGGCCGACGCCGCGGGCAGGACCATCCATGTGGTCGTTGCGGTCACCGACCGGGGGGAACCACCGCTGACCCATTACCGCCGCGCCGTCATCGAAGTCGCCGCGCACGCCGCCGGCCTGCCGGGTTTCGACGCTCTGTTCCAGCCACCGCCGGAATTCGCCGGCGACTTCGGCCACTATCGCTCACCGCTGCTCTTCCGCGATGGCTCCCCGGTGAAGACGCCCGCCGACTGGGTCCGCCGTCGCGCCGAACTGCTCCGCGAGTGGCACGACTTCATGGGACCGTGGCCACCCGCGCTCAAACCGCCGGCCTGCGAAATCCTCTCCAAGACAAACCGGGGCGAACTCACCCAGCATCGGGTGCGCCTGGAAATCGCCCCGGGGCAAACCGGCGAAGGCTGGCTGCTGATTCCACCTGGGCTCGGCCCGTTCCCCGCCCTGCTGGTGGTCTACTACGAGCCGGAAACCAGCGTCGGCCTGAACGCCAAACAACCGCTCCGCGACTTCGGCTTGCAACTCGCCCGACGCGGCTTCGTGACACTCAGCCTCGGCACGCCCGGAGGAAACGCGTGGAAACCTGATGTCGGTTCTGCGCAGTGCCAGCCGCTTTCCTTCCACGCCTACGTCGCGGCCAACGCCTGGCACGCACTGGCCCAACGACCCGAGGTGGACGCCACGCGCATCGGCGTCGTGGGCCACAGCTACGGCGGCAAGTGGGCGCTGTTCGCCGGCGCGCTGTGGGACAAGTTTGCCGCCGTCGCCGTGAGCGATCCCGGCATCGTCTTCGACGAGACGCGGCCCAACGTGAACTACTGGGAACCATGGTATCTCGGCGCCGACCCGGCGGCGAAGCGGCCGAAAGCCGGTGTGCCCAACGCCGACAACCCACGCACCGGCGCCTACCGCCGCCTCGTCGCCGCCGGCCACGACCTACACGAACTCCACGCGTTGATCGCCCCGCGGCCGTTCTTCGTCTCCGGCGGCTCCGAAGACCCGGCCTCGCGCTGGACCGCCCTGAACCACGCCGTCGCGGTCAACACGCTGCTGGATTTCACCAACCGCATCGGCTTCAGCCAGCGCGCCGGCCACGACCCGACGGAGGAGTCCAACGCGCAGCTCTACGCGTTCTTTGAGCGCAGTCTGCGCCCCACCGACCACTCCTCGGCGAAGTGACACGCTTCAATGCTCGTGCTGTCCGGACCGGAGGAGCGGTCTGCTTCCGGACCATTGACCCGTTTGGAATACCTTCTTCACCATTCCCAGAATGACACCCCAGCAGTTCTGGAAGCGGATCGCAGCCTGCAACGCAGACGGCGGGAAACTGGCCACAAGCCTGCAGACGCTTTCTCGAACGGAGGCGTCCGCCTTCCGGCGTGAATGGGACCGGCAGCTGGCGCCGCTGAGAAGCGCGCGGCTGTGGTGGCAGGCTTACCTCGCCAGCCATCGGTTCAAGACCTTCACGTTCGCCCAGTTTACCACTTGGGTCATTTTGCAGGGGCAACCGTTCCACGCCCGCGCGCTCAAGCCACCACGGAAGGCGGTCACCCTGCCGATCGAAAGTTCGGCGCTGCTCAATGCAATCCAGCCGGCGGTCGTCGCCCAGACGCCGGACCTATTCCGCACTTCCGGCAAAGCCGACCGCAGGGACAACACGTTGACGGGAGTGCGGCGGGCCATGCCCTCAACGGTAGCCAAGCCTCAGGACAGGCTGGTCTTTGACGCGATCATGGCCTCGGTGTTTGTGCGCAAGACCTACCAGTCCACCATTGCGCGATTCTGGCCAGCCGACGATCTGCCCAAGGAAGGATTGCGGCCCGGCAATCTCGAAATCGCCCAGGCGCTGGCGTCGTCGGGCTTCCTGACCGGGCACCTTCATGCCGCCCGTTTCCTGATCGGAGGCAGCGATTCCAAACGCAAGCGTGAGCAGGGCCTGAGACACTATCGTTCGGCGGCGGAAGGCGGACTCGTCGAGGCCCAGTATGAGTTGGGCGGGTTGCTTCAGGACGAGGAGTTCGCCGCTCCCGACTGGGATCAATCCATCCGCTGGCTAACGATCGCCGCCGACAATGGCTGGTCCGACGCCTTGAACGACCTTGGATCAGCCTATTTCAAGGGTGCTGGAGTTCCGCAGAGCTACGAGCGCGCCGTCGAACTTTACGAGCGGGCAGCAAGCAGAGGATGTGTGATGGCGATGCGTAATCTGGGCTATCAGCATCGCCAGGGACAGGGTGTCCCTGCGAACCCGGAAGCCGCGTTTGCCTGGTTTCTCAAGGCCGCCCGCCGGGGCGACGCGGAAGCCGCAAACAATGTCGGTGTCGCCTATGACAAGGGAACCGGCGTTGCGGTGAACCCCAAGTTGGCGCGCAGTTGGTATCGCCGGGCGGCCAATCTCGGCGCCGCGCACGCCCCCAACAACCTCGGACAATGCCACCTCCGCGGCGTCGGGGGACCGGTGAATTTGGCCAGGGCCCGTGAGTGCTTTGAAAATGGAGCCGCGGCCGGTCACGCCGACTGCATGAACAGCCTGGGCACGATGGTGAAGGTGGGCCAGGGCGTCGAAAAAGACTTCGCCCACGCGGCCGACTTGTTTCTGCGTGCAGCCAAGCAGGGCTACACCCACGCGGAATACAACTACGGCCTGATGCTGTTCTCCGGGCAAGGAGTGGCCAAGGACCCGGAGGAAGCCGTGCAATGGTATCGCAAGGCCGCTGAAAAGGGCCATCCGCAGGCGCAGTGCAATTTGGGGCACGCCTACCTGAAAGGAACCGGCGTATCCAAGGACGAGGCGGCGGCGGTGTCTTGGTTCAGGAATGGCGCCGAGCAGGGACATGCGCTTTCCAAGATCAACCTCGGTGACTGCTACGCGAAAGGCGTGGGCGTTGCGAAAAACCACGAGGAGGCCGTCCGCTTGTTCCGGGAAACGGTCGGGGCGCATCCGATTGCCCTCGAAAACCTGGCCGACTGTTACGAGCACGGCCACGGCGTGCCGAAAGATCTGGCGGAAGCAGCCAAATTATACCGGCAGGCCGCCGAAGAGGGATGGGCCTCCGGGCAAAAGAACTACGCGCGAGTTCTGGAAAACGGACTCGGCGTCCCAGCCGACCCTGCTACCGCAATCGACTGGTATGACAAGGCGGCAACCCAAGGTGACGAGGAATCCACGCAAGCGCTGACGCGTTTGAAGGCCGTCAACCGATGAGGTATCCAAGCCGACGGTTTCGGGAGGCTAGCGCAGCTTCCGCCCATCCTGCACCGCCGTCGCCGCCTCGATCTGGTTTCCCTCTGTCGTCACGGGGCCGACTTTCTCGTCGAGGCGGATCCCCACGGTCTGGCGACGGGCATCGCCGATGCGGGTGTCGCGGATGGTGTTGCCCTTGAACACTAGGTCACGGGTCTCGCCGCGCACGCGGATGCCGGCGGCGGGTTCCTTCGCGCCGTTGTTCTCGATGAGGTTGTCCTCGATTCGGTTACGGTGGCCGGCCATGCCTTCGCTTTCGTTGCGGAAGAAGACGCCGTCCGCGCCGTTGCCGATGACCCGGTTGTTGCGGAGCAGGTTGTCGGTGTCCTTGTGGCCGATGCTGATGCCGAACCGGCCGTTGCCTTCCAGCGTGTTACCCTCGAACAGGCCGTGCTTCACGCGCCAGCAGAGGAACAGGCCGTCATCACCGTTGCCGCGGGCCACGCTGTCCCGCACCACCGGCCGCTGCGAACCGCTGCCGGGATGGAATCCAAGGGACGCGTTGCCCTCCGCGACGCAGCCGATGACCGTCACGTCGTTGCTCTGCTGGAAGCTGATGCCGTCGCCGTTGTAATGACGCACGGTGCAGTGCTCGATGACCGCGCCGGAACAGCGGTAGAGGAAGATTCCCCCGCCGCGGCAGCCGTCGATGTTCACGTTCCCTTCCTTGTTACCCTCGATGGCCAGGTTCTCCACGCGCACGCCATCCAGATGGTAACCGCTGATGACGGGGAAGACGGTCGCGGCCTGCGCGCCGTTGCCCGCCATGCAGTCGGCCATGAGCGGCAGGCTGATCGAAAACGTGTTGCCGCTGCGGCCGGTGATGCGGGCGACGGTCCGGTGAAAGCCGTGGGCGTTCTTGTCCCAGATCGCCACGCCGTCGCCGACCGCGAAGCCTTCGGGATCCTTCACGGTGATCTGTTCCTCGCCGAAGTCGCCGTCCAGTTCGAGCGGCGACGAGGTGGCCTTCGCCTTGCGAAGCACGGTCTTCTCGCCCTGCCCGCGCACGGTCACGTGGGCGCGCAGGTGCAGCGAATCGCGCATCAGGAATTCGCCCGCGCCGATCTCCACCGTGCCGCCGCCCAACGCGGCAACGTAATCCACCGCCGCCTGGAGCGCGCGGTTGTCGGCGCCGGTGAGGTCGGCATCGCGGACGCCCACGGTGATCCGCGGGCGTTCCCCCATGGTGCCATGCATGGCCTTGGGCAACTGCCGGTGAGGACCGGCCTCATCGGCGGCCCAAGCAGGAACGGTGAGCACGGCAACGGCGGCGCAGACTACGGCCAGAAGGTGTTTCATGGGGGCGTCGTGGTGGAGTTTCCGGGGCGACGCTATCCCCGAAGGCGGCGCTGGCGAGTCGCAAAGGCGGCAACCTGCCCGGGCGGCTCCGCCATTGCCTCGGGCGCCGGCCCGAACCCACACTGGCGCCGTGGCCGGCGACTCCCATTCCGTGCGTTGGTGGCATCCGCCCGCGTTTGCGGGTTTCTGGACGCTCGTGGGGCTCGCCTTCGCGGGGCAGCTTTACCTGACGCAGACAAAGCTGGGCAACCCGGTGTCCTGGGGGTTCGCGGTCACCCGTTCGCTGGCGGACTGGTATGTCTTTGCCCTGCTGTCGTTGCCGGCGCTCCGGTTGGCGCGGCGATTTCCGCTCGGCAATGCGCCGACCCGCTGGCTGCTCGCGCTGCACCTCGTGGCGAGCCTGGTCTTCTCACTGGTGTGGATGCTCCTTCGCGCCGGGATTGCGGTAGGACTGGAACAACGTCCCTTCGCGGAGACCCTGCGTTATGCCCTCGTCGCGACGCTCGTGTTCAACGTGCTCGTCTATTGGGTCATCATCGTGGTCGCGCACGCGTTCGGCTTCTACGAACGGATGCGGGAGCGCGAACGCCGCGGCCTCGAGTTGGAGAAACGCCTCGCTGAATCGCGGCTGCAAGCGCTCCAGATGCAGCTCAACCCTCACTTCCTCTTCAATGCCCTGCACGGCGTCAGCGCGCTCATGTATAGCGACGTGGACGCCGCCGACCGGATGCTGGTGCGGCTCAGCGAATTGCTCCGCCACGCGCTCGACCGCTCGGATGCCCAGCGCGTGCCGTTGCGCGATGAACTCGGCTTCCTCGACCGTTACCTGGAGCTGGAGCAAATCCGGTTCGCCGGCCGGCTTCACATCGTGCGGGAGATCGGCGACGCCACGGGTGACGCC
>JBEISV010000297.1:0-5968 GCA_040375265.1 Verrucomicrobiales bacterium | reverse complement strand
CTGGCCGACGAACCGACGGGCAACCTCGACTCCCGCACCGGCGAGGAAATCCTCGGCCTGTTCGAAACGCTCTCGCGCAAGGGCAACACCATCATCGTGGTCACCCACGAGGAAGAAGTGGCCCAGCACGCCCGCCGCATCATCCGCATCCGCGACGGCCTGATCGCGGCGGACGAGGTGAATCCGCATCCAAGGGCGGCGATGAAGTTTGCCCAAGAGCAACCGGCATCGACCCTAAATGGGTAATTCTCACGTCGCTAGCATGAGCATCCTCAAAGGAGCGATCGGCATTGTTTTGGGAACCTGGCTACTTCTTGGTCTGTTTGTTTCTCCCGTGCTGTGGGTGTGCAGCGCGGGAGCTAAGCCCGAGAATCGTTTGAAGTGGATCATTGCTGGCTTTGTAAACTTGTTCGCTTGGGGTGTGGCAATTGTCTTGTCTCGGGTCCACTGGGTGCAATCGGGGCGCATATGACCCTCTTCTCCGAGTTCAAGGAGTCCGTGATCATCGCCTGGGCCGCGCTCCGGGCGAACAAGCTGCGCGCCGGCCTGACGACGCTCGGCATCGTCATCGGCATCGTCTCGGTGACGCTCATGGGCACGGCCATCACGGGCCTGAACGCCGCCTTCAAGAAGAGCCTCGCCGGCATCAGCGCCGACACGCTGTTCATCCAGCGCTTCTCCTGGATGACCGGCGAAACGGACTGGCGGCTTTCCCGGAATCGCCGCGAATTCACGCTGCAAAACGCCAAGGATCTGGAGCGTCTGGTCACCCTATGTTCCGCGATCAGCGTGGAATCGGAGGGCAGCGGGACGGTTTCCGTTGGGAGGAAGCAGGCGCGGGGCGTTTGGATCCAGGGTAACGACGAGAACAGCCTGGTTGTCCGCGGCTTGGGGCTTTCCGCGGGACGTTGGCTGACGACTTCCGATGTCCAGTCCGGGCGCCCGGTCTGTGTTCTGGGCAGCTACCTGGCGGAGAAGTTTTTCCCCTATGGCGGCGCCATCGGGGGCAAGGTGAAGCTGAACGACGTGAATCTGGAGGTGGTGGGCATCATGGAGAAGCAGGGCAGCTTCTTCACCGGCTTCAACCTGGACAACCAGATCGTCATCCCGATCACGCGTTTCAGCCGGGACTTCAACCGCTGGCCGGACCTGACGATCCAGGCGAAGGTGCGCGACCTGAGCGTGATGGAGGACGCCAAGGAGGAAATCCGCGGCATCATGCGGAAGCTGCGCCGGGTGCCGCCGGACAAACCGGACGACTTCGCCATCAACCAGCAGGACGCGCTCGTGAATTTCTTCAACGCCGTGGGCGGTTCCATCGCCGCCGTGGGGCTGTTCATCAGCGGCCTGTCGCTGTTCGTGGGCGGCATCGGCATCATGAACATCATGTTTGTGAGCGTGGCCGAGCGGACGAAGGAGATCGGAATTCGCAAGGCCATCGGTGCCAAACGAAGGACCATTTTGGTGCAGTTCCTCGTCGAGGCCGCGACCATCACCCTCGGCGCAGGCATCCTGGGCCTGCTCATCGCCTGGCCGCTGACGCTGGTCGTGGACAAGTTCCTCGCCGCGTCCATGCCTTGGTGGCTGGTGGGCGTCGCCCTGCTGGTATCGATCATGACCGGCGTGGTCAGCGGCTTCCTGCCGGCCTGGCGGGCGGCCCGGATGAACCCGGTGGATGCCTTGCGAGCCGATTGATCGGGAGCACGAAGTGAAACGCATCAACCTCATCTCCGAGTTGCGCGAGGCCTTCAGCATGGCGTTGAACGCCATCGCCGCGCACAAGCTGCGTTCGTCGCTCACCCTGCTGGGCATCCTGATCGGCGTGTTCAGCATCATTGTGGTGATGACCGCGATCCGGGCCTTGCAGGGCAACATCGAGAGCAACATGCAGCAACTGGGGAGCGACACGTTCCAGATGCAGCGCTTTCCGGCCATCCAGGTAGACGACGATTTGGGCGCGCGGGAGAAATACATGCGCCGCAAGCGCTTCTACTACCCGAACGCCGCTTACATCCGGGAACGGGCGACGTTGGCGAAGAATGTCAGCGTCAGTTCCGAGGTGGACCTGGGCGAGGTGTTGTCCCGTTTCCGCAAGACCAATCCCACCATCAGCTTCCGGGGCATGAGCCCCGAATCCTTCGAGACGCGGAATCTGGTCGTCGCCGAAGGGCGGCCATTCGTGGAAACCGACCTGTCCGGCGCCCGGCATGTCGCCGTCCTGGGCGCGGATGTCGCCAAACGTCTGTTTCCGTTCGGTTCCCCGCTGGGCGAGTGGGTCCAGTTCAAGGGCGTGAAATACACGGTGGTGGGTGTGCTGGAACCCAAGGGCAGCATCTTTGGCCGAAGTCAGGACGAATTCATCGTCGTGCCCATGACCACGGTCCTGAACCGCTATGGCCGCGAAACCTCGCTGAGCATCCAGGTGCAGGCCCACAACCAGGCGATTTACGAGGACACGGTGGAACAGGTCCGGGGCATCCTGCGGGCGATGCGGAAGGTTCCGCCCGGCGAGGATGACGACTTCGAGATCGTCTCGAACGATTCCCTCATCAAGCAGTTCCGGACCATCACCCTGGCCGTTCGCGCCGGGGCGGGAATCATCGCCAGCATCGCGCTGGTCGCCGCCGGCATTGGCATCATGAACATCATGCTGGTGAGCGTGACCGAGCGGACTAAGGAGATCGGCATCCGCCGTGCCATCGGGGCGAAGAAGCGGAACATCATGACGCAGTTCATCCTCGAGGCGATCGTGCTCAGCGAGCTCGGCGGCATCCTGGGGATTCTCCTTGGCATCTTGGCGGGCAATGTCGCGGCGATGGCCCTGAACACGCCGCCGGTGTTTCCGTGGGACTGGGCCATCATCGGGCTGGTGGTTTGCTCGATCGTCGGCATTGCCTTCGGGACCTACCCAGCATGGAAGGCCGCGAACCTCGATCCCATCGAGTCGTTGCGCTACGAGTAGGGCGGCGGGGCGGGGGAGCTAAAGCCAATCCCCATTTCTACCGATAGCCCGTGCGGCCACCGTTGGGGCCTACTTGGTTTACGGAAACTCCTATGAAGCTCGCCCATTTGGCGGTTCTGACCTCCGCGGTCGGGGCCCTTCCCGCCGCCCACGCCGGACTGATCTTTCAGTTCGACTACTCCTACGATACGTCCGGCTTCTTCACCGATTCCCGGAAGGCGGTGCTGGAGACAGCGGCGTCGTATCTTGAAGCCCGGATCGAGGACAATCTTAGCCTGATCCCGTCGTCGGGACCGAGCGGACAGAGCTGGAAGCCGGTGTTCAATAACCCCGCTACCGGCGCCCAAGTCCAACTGGCGAACGTTTCCGTGCCAGCCCAGACCATGGTGGTTTACGTGGGCGCCCGGGACATTGGCGGCGGGACTTTGGCGCAGGCCACCACGTCGACCGCGGTGACTCAGTTTGACAACGCGACCCACTCCAGTGCCGCCGGAAATGCGTGGCGGACGACGGTCGTAGGGCGCGGTCAGACCGGGGTGGACATTTATCCCGACTATCCGGCCGGCAATCCGAACACGAGCACCGACTTCGCTCCTTGGGGCGGATCGATTTCGTTCAGCACAGCGTTCACTTGGTATTTCGACAGCGACGTCGCGACCGTGGATGTGCCGGGCAACCGGTATGATTTCTTTTCGGTTGCCGTCCATGAGATGGGCCACCTTTTGGGAATCGGAATTGCCCCGTCTTGGACGAGGCTCGTCTCGGGCACTACTTTCACGGGAGCGACCTCCGTGGCGGCCAATGGCGGCACGGCTCCATCGGTCCAGTCGGGCGGCGGCCATTGGGCCAACGGAACCAGCAGCGAACTGCCCGGTTCAATCACCCCCCAAGAAACTGCGCTGGACCCCGACATCGGCCAAGGCGTCCGCAAATGGTATACCGACTTGGACTGGGCGGCCTTGGACGACATCGGTTGGCAGGTGACGCCGGTTCCGGAACCCGGTGAAACCTTGGTGTTCGCCGGCTTGGGCCTGGGCGCGTTTGTCCTCGTCCGACACCGCCGCAAGGCGGCCTCCCGGTCGGCCTGGATGCCGTGAGTGCGCTGAACTGTCGGTGAGGCACCGTTGTGGCCTTCAGCTTAAGGCTCCAGCTCGTTGTCCATGGAGCTCCGAGTGTTATTTGGCCCATAGGAAGGTGCCCTCATTTCAAGCCGAGCTGTGCTCGTCGCTCCGCTGGTCTGCTGCCTGTGTCAGCAGACCGGATGCGCATTGTTGAAAGCACCTTTGCGGTGAGGCCACGTTGGTGGATCCCGACTTCCGCGGCGTTCAATCCGTCGCTGCGGGAACGCTGCGCGCCGGCTGCTCGCCCGGTTGGCGCCGGTGCCAGGCGAACCAGGCGCCGATCCCGAACAGAACAAAGCTGGCCAGCAGTGCCCAGGTTCCGGCCGACAGATGACCGATCAGCCAGCGTCCCGGAACGACCGCCAAACCGATGCTCCCGACCAGCGCGACGACCTTGGCGGCGGCACTCCTGGCGAGCAGCCACGACATCGCCGCCAGTGCCAGTAATCCCAGCGATTGCGCCTCCGAATTCCAGTTGCCGGAAGTCGCATCCGCATAGGTCGCCAGCAGCCATAGTCCGGCCGCCGTCCACCGGAGTCCCGCGGTTCCCTGCAGGTCGGATTGCCAGCGCAAGCTGTGCGCCAGCACCGTCGCGAGGCCGAGTTGCCAGGCGTCGCGGCCGCCGGTCCACTGTTGCCAGCCGACGAACACAATCACGCCTGCGGCGAGCCCGATTCCGGGATGCCGGGAGAAGCCGCTGGCGACGAGGGTGAACAGTCCCAGCAAGGCCAGGGCGAATTCGACCCGGCTCCAGTCGGGCTGGAACGACGTGATCCATTCGGGAGGCAGACCGAGCAGGGCGAGCCCGGCACTCACGGCGGCCAATACTGCGGCGTGACGCTTCAGTTCGGCCCGTCCCCGGAACGCCAGCAGGCCAAAGCCCATGAAATTGAAGCTGGCGGTGGCCAAGAGCAGCGAGGGTTCGCGCCAGGCCAGAACCGGCACGAGGGCGATCGCGCCCATCGCGACACGGCGGGCGAGCAGGCTGGGCTGGGGCAGAAAGTCGCCCAGGCGGTTGAGCACGGTCCACGCCGCTGCGACGAGGGCGGGAGTCGCCAGCGGCAACGTTAGCGAGGAACCGGTGCCCAAGTAGCCCACGCTGGCCGCATGAACCCCGGTTCCGACGAACCAAAAAGCGTAGATGAGGAGTGGTAACCAGGGGCTCTCGGGATTCGGCCCGTCGAACCGGGCGGGGCGCGGCAGCAGGTTGGCGGCGGCGGCCACTCCGGGTAGGCCGAGCAGCCACAGCCAGCGGTTGGGTCCGACCCAGTCGTGCACCGACTGTTGATCCACCACCGACCGGAACCACAACGGCACGATGACGTTGAGAACGAGGGTGCCCGCCCCGAGCAGCAGCGCCCGGTTGGGCAGATTGAAGCTTGGAAACCAACGCGAGATCACCCACGCCCGCAGCGCCACGGCGACGGCGCCCGCGGTGATCAGTGCGGCGGCCAGTCCTTGGCCGATCAGGGCCGCCTGGCCGATCAGGATGAACGGGACCAGCACCAATCCGTGTTCCATCACGACCAGCAGCGACGAATCATACCAGATTTGCCTCCGGGACAGCAGCGCGGCGGTGAGGGCCAGCAGGCCGCCGTAGACCTGGAGCGTGCCGAAGTTGAAAAACAGCTTGGGTTCCTCGCCACCCAGGAACGCAGGGTCGAGGGATAGTCGGTTGATCGCGAACAGGAGCAGGGCGGCGCTGACCAGGAAGAACGGGTTGCAGACCAGCAATCGGCGCAGCCACCAACGCCAGTCGGGCGCGGTTGGCAGCGGACCCGGAATGGGCAGGGCGGTAACGTCGGACGGAGCGGGGGAATCCATGATGACCTCCTGTTGCGGGTGGTGGGTGAACTGGACCGACTTGCTAGCGGGTCCCGTGCCG
>JBEISV010000066.1:0-15269 GCA_040375265.1 Verrucomicrobiales bacterium | reverse complement strand
TGACCCAGCCTTCCTCCCAGCCCTTGTCGATGATCGCGACCTCGATGTTCTTGATCGTGACCGGCGGAGCGTTGATGCCGAGCACGCACGAACCTTCGCACGGGGCAGGGCAGACGCGGCCGGTGAACTCGGGGAAGTTGTTCGTCTTGTGCAGTCGGTCGAGCGCCTCACGCCAGAGCCCGCGGTAAACGAGGTCGTTCCACTCGGGGATCAGGTTGTTGATCGGGCAGCCGCTGGCCATGCCGCTGACGAGCGAACCGTTGTGGCAGAAGGGCACGCCGCAATCCATGCAGCGGGCGCCCTGCTCGCGCAGCTTGGCCTCGTCCAGATGCTCGTGGAATTCATTCCAGTCGCGGATGCGCTTGAGGGCGCTTCGGTCGAGGGGCAGTTCGCGGACGTAGTCGAGGAATCCTGTGGGTTTACCCATTTCTCAGTTTCGTTCGGGGTCTTAAATGGTGGTGGAACGGCGCGGGCTCAGCCGCCGCCAACGCGGGAGGCATCCTTGGAGTTGGCTTCGAACGCCGCGTTGAGCGCGTCGTCGCCGGTGAGGCCGTCGGCCTTCGCTTTCTTGATTGCCGCGAGCACGCGCTTGTAATCCCTAGGCATCACTTTCACGAACTTGGGCAGGTAAGTGGCCCATTCCCGGAGGATGGTCGCCGCCCGGGTGCTCTTGGTGTTGATGGCGTGGTTCTCGATCATCGCCTTCAGGGTCGCGACGTCCTCGTCGTCGAGCTTCTCGATGCCGACCATCTGCATGTTGCAGCGGGTCGCGAAGTCGCCCTTCTCGTCGAGCAAGTAGGCCACGCCGCCGGACATGCCGGCCGCGAAGTTGCGGCCGGTGGGCCCGAGCACGACCACGGTCCCGCCGGTCATGTATTCGCAGCCGTGGTCACCGATGGCTTCCACGACGGCCTTGACGCCCGAATTGCGGACGCCGAAGCGCTCGCCGGCCATGCCGCGGATGAACACCTCGCCGGCGGTCGCGCCGTAGAGCGCGACGTTGCCGATGATCATGTTTTCCTCCGCCGCGAAGGTGGAGCCCGCGGGAGGGAATAGGCTGATCTTGCCGCCGCTGAGACCCTTGCCGAAGTAGTCGTTCGCGTCGCCTTCGAGGATGAAGGTCATGCCCTTCGGCATGAAGGCGCCGAAGCTCTGGCCGGCGCTGCCCTTGAAGGTGATCTCAATCGTGTCCTCCGGCAGGCCATCCGCGCCATGGCGGCGGGTCAGTTCGCTGCCGGTGATGGTGCCGACCACGCGGTTGACGTTCCGGACTGGCAGTGTGGCGCGGACCTTCTCGCCGCGGGCCAAGGCGGGCTCACAGATGGCCAGTAGTTGGGTGACATCGAGCGACTTGTCGATGCCGTGGTCCTGCACCATCTGGCAGTAGCGGCCCACTTCGGGGCCGGCTTCCGGCTGATAGAGGATTTTGCTGAAGTCCACGCCCTTGGCCTTCCAGTGCTCAATGGCCTGGCGTGGTTCAAGGCGGTCGGTGCGGCCGACCATTTCGTTGATCGTCCGGAAGCCAAGCTGGGCCATGAGTTCGCGGACCTCTTGGGCGATGAACTTCATGAAGTTCACGACGTGAGCGGGATCGCCGGTGAAACGCTTGCGTAACTCCGGGTCCTGGGTGGCGACGCCGACCGGGCAGGTGTTCAGGTGGCAGACGCGCATCATGATGCAACCGAGCGAAACCAGCGGCGCGGTGGCGAAACCGAATTCCTCCGCGCCGAGCAGGGCGGCGATGACGACGTCGCGGCCCGTCTTCAACTGGCCGTCGGTCTCCACCACGATTCGGGAACGCAGGTTGTTCAGCACAAGCGTCTGGTGCGTTTCGGCGAGGCCGAGCTCCCAGGGAATGCCCGCGTGCTTGATCGAGGTTTGGGGCGAAGCGCCGGTGCCGCCGTCGTAACCGGAGATCAGCACGACGTCCGCGTGGGCCTTGGCCACACCTGCCGCGATCGTGCCCACGCCAACCTCGGACACCAGCTTCACGCTGATTCGGGCGTGGATGTTCGAGTTCTTGAGGTCGTGGATCAGTTCCGCGAGGTCCTCGATGGAATAGATGTCATGGTGCGGCGGCGGCGAGATCAGCCCGACGCCGGGGGTCGAATGACGCGTCTTGGCGACCCATGGATAAACCTTGGTGCCGGGCAATTGGCCGCCTTCGCCGGGCTTCGCGCCCTGGGCCATCTTGATCTGCAATTCCCGGGCATTGACCAGGTAGTTGCTCGTGACCCCGAAGCGGCCGGAGGCAACCTGCTTGATAGCGGAATTCTTCGAGTCGCCCTGTTCGTTGGTCCAGGTGAACCGTTCCGGGTCCTCGCCGCCTTCTCCGGTGTTGGACTTGCCGCCGACACGGTTCATGGCGATGGCCAAGGCTTCGTGAGCCTCCTTGGAGATGGAACCGTAGCTCATCGCGCCGGTCTTGAAGCGCTTCAGGATGGATTCGACGGACTCGACTTCGTCGATGGGGATGGCGTTGGCCGCCTTGAAATCGAGCAGGCCACGGAGCGTCGCCCAGTTCTTGAACTGCTCGTTGACCGACTTCGAATAGTCCTGGAACGCCTTGTAGTCGGCGGTGCGAACGGCCTTCTGGAGCTTGTGAACCGTCTCCGGATTGAACAGGTGATATTCACCTTCACGGCGCCACTGGTAGCGGCCGCCGGCATCCAAGGTAGCATTGCCGGACTTGCGGTCCGGAAACGCGGCGCGGTGGCGCAGTTCGATTTCCTTGGCGATCTCCTCCATGCCGACGCCTTCGACGCGGGTCGGGGTCCAGGTGAAATACTTGTCCACGACGGCTTCGTTGATGCCGATGGCCTCGAAGATCTGGGCGCCGCGATAGGATTGGATCGTTGAGATGCCCATCTTGGAGGCGACCTTCACGACGCCCTTCACGGCGGCCTTCACGAAGTTCTTGCAGGCCGTCTTGTGGTCCACGCCGATGAGCAACCCCTGACGGATCATGTCGTCGATGGACTCGAAGGCGAGATACGGGTTGATCGCGCCGCAGCCGTAGCCGATGAGCAGCGAGAAGTGGTGAACCTCCCGGGGTTCGCCCGACTCGAGCACGAGTCCGACCTTCGTCCGGCTGCCTTCACGGATAAGGTGATGATGCAGTCCGCTGACGGCGAGTAGGGCGGGGATGGCGGCGTTCTTTGGGTTCACGCCCCGGTCGGACAGAATGATGATGTTGATCCCGTCGGCGATGGCCTTCGACGCGGCCTTGAACAGGTCCTTGAGCGCCTTCTCCAGCGCCTTCGCGCCTTTGTCCACCTTGTAGAGGATGGGCAGGGTGATCGACTTGTAGCCGGGTTGGTCGAGGTGCTTGAGCTTGGCGAATTCCTCGTTGGTCAGCACCGGCGATTTCAGCTCGATCAGGTGGCAACTTTCCGGAACCGGGTTCAGCAGGTTCTTCTCGGAGCCAATCGTCGTGATCGCGCTGGTGACGATTTCCTCGCGGATACAGTCGATCGGCGGATTGGTGACCTGCGCGAAGAGCTGCTGGAAGTAGTTGTAGAGCAGCTGCGACTTGTTGGAGAGCACCGCGATTGGGGTGTCGGTGCCCATCGAGCCGATGGCTTCCACGCCGTCGCGGGCCATCGGGACCATCAGCATGCGCAGGTCCTCGAAGGTGTAACCGAACGCCTGTTGGCGCTGGACCACGGTTTCATGACCGGGCTCGGGCAGGTGTTCCGGGTCCGGCAGCGAAGCCAGCTCAATCAGGTGCTCATTGAGCCACTGGCGGTAGGGCTGTTCGCTGGCAATCTGATCCTTGATTTCCGCGTCGTCCACGATCCGGCCCAGGTTCGTGTCGATGTAGAACATGCGGCCCGGCTGGAGGCGGCCCTTTTGCAGGATGTTCTCCGGTGCTACGTCGAGCACCCCGACCTCGGAGGCCATGATGACGTGATCATCCTTGGTGACGTAGTAGCGGGAGGGGCGCAGGCCATTGCGGTCCAGCGAGGCGCCGATGCGGACGCCGTCGGTGAAGGCAATGCAAGCCGGTCCGTCCCACGGCTCCATCAGGCACGAATGGTATTCGTAGAATGCCTTCTTCTCGTCGCTCATGGACTCGTGATTCGCCCACGGCTCCGGGATCATCATCATCATCGCGTGCGGCAACGAACGGCCGGCGAGCACCAGCAGTTCGAGCACGTTGTCGAACATGGCCGAATCGCTGCCGTCAGGGTCCACGATGGGCAGCACCTTCTCGATGTCCTCACCGAAGGCGTCCGACTGGAAGAGGGCCTCGCGGGCGCGCATCCAGTTGATGTTGCCTCGCAACGTGTTGATTTCGCCGTTGTGCGCGATGTAACGATAGGGGTGGGAACGCGCCCAGCTAGGGAAGGTGTTGGTGCTGAACCGCGAATGGATCAGCGCCAGCGCCGTCTTCATCGCCGGGTTCTTCAGTTCCGGGAAATATTTGTCCACCTGCTCGGTGAGCAGCATGCCCTTGTAGACCAAGGTGCGGCAGGACAGGCTGCAAACATACCAGTAACCGGCGCCGTCCTTGGTGGAGCAGCGAATCTCGGAATAGGACCGCTTGCGGATCACGTAGAGCTTGCGCTCGAACGACAGGTCGTCGGTCACCCCGGCTCCGCGGCCAATGAAGACCTGCCGGACGTGCGGTTCCGAGGCCTTGGCCGTTTCGCCGAGCGAGCTGTTGTCGGTCGGCACGGTGCGCCAGCCGAGGAAATCCTGGCCCTCGGAGTTGATGATCTTCTCGAAGGCGAGCTCCAGCTTGCGGCGCTGCCGGGCGTCGCGGGGCAGGTAAATCATGCCGACGCCGTATTGGCCGGCGGGCGGCAGGGTGATGCCCGCTTTTTGGGCGGCGTCCGCCAGAAATTCATGCGGCATCTGGATCAGGATGCCGGCGCCGTCGCCAGTGTTGGCTTCACAGCCGCAGGCGCCACGGTGGTCGAGGTTCCGCAAGATCTGCAGGCCCTGCTCGACGAGCGCGTGGGATTTGACGCCCTTGATGTTGGCGACAAAACCGACGCCACAGGCGTCATGCTCGAAATCGGGCCGATACAGCGAGTTCGGAACGGACGGATACGAATTCATGTCTCAGAGATAACGGATGCGCGGAATCACTGGTCCACGCTTGCAACCCGGCGAGCGTATGGGGTGCGTTTCCTGCAACGCAAAGGGTTTTTGCGGTTGAACCGACTGGCCAGCCCGGAACCCTGCCGAATTGCGGAAGTCGCCGGCGAAATTGGGCCGCTCACCGGTCCGCCGCGAGGGTGAACCGGGCGGCGATTCCCGATTCCGCCTCCAGCAAATCGGCCTTGCGGCTGGCGCCCGCGATTTCCGCCTCCAGACCATCCTGCCCCGCGACAACGCACCGCCAAATCGCACCCTGACGACTGAGGTTGACCGAAGTGACAGCTTGGTGGTGGCGCCGATCCAGGCCATCGGCAATCCGGAGAATGGCGGCTAGCCGGCGCACCCGACGGCGGTCGGCCTCGTCCAAGGCGACGTAGGGTTCGTGTTCCGCCCGGGGCAACGATTTCCGATGGTAGCGGGCTACTTGGGCGATCAGTTCCACCCAACGCCGGGGCACGCCCGGCCAGAGGTGTTCCCGGATCAACCGCGCCGACGCCTTGTGATGGCCGGCGCCGTCGGGTTGGGTTTGCGACCAACCGATGTCATGCAAGGTCGCCGCCGCCTCCAGCACCAGTCGTTCATCGGTCCCCAAGGCGTGCCACGATTGCAGGTCCGCAAACAGCGCCAGCGCGAGGTGGGCGACGTATAACGTGTGGGTCGGTTCTGTCTCGAAACGGCCTAACAACTCCGCCATCCCGGCGCGCAAGGCGGCTTCATTCATGGTTGGACCAAGGCGGCGAAGCGTAGCCCCCGTGTGCTGACCCGCAGTTCCGGGAAACCGAAACCGAGCAGGACTGCCTCGTAGATGGCTGCCCCAATTAGGATGACGTCCGCCCGTTCCGGCGGGAGGCCGGGCAATTGGCGGCGTTCGGCCAGCGGCAGCGACCAGAGGTGCTCGACCATGGCGGATAGCTCCCCCTGAGAAAAACGCGTCTGCTCCACCAACTCGCGGTCAAAGACCGGGACGCCTGCCTTGATCAGGGCGAGAATCGACGTGCTGCCACCGACGCCGAACACCTGTTCGGGGCGATTCATTTCCAATGCGGGAGCCATGGCAGGCGTCACCTCCCGTCGCAAAAACGCCGCAAGTTCGCTCCGGGCGCGGGCTAGGTCGGCCGCGGTTGGGGCGTCGCCGGGTTGCAATTGCTCGAACAGGCGGACGCTTCCCAGTTGGAAACTTTGGCGGAAGTTGGGCCGGCCGTGCAGGCCCAGAATGAATTCCGTGCTGCCGCCACCCACGTCGAGGACCAGGAGCCGCGAATGAGTCAGGCCCGGCGCGGAGCAAACTCCGGCAAAAGCCCAATCCGCCTCGGTGTCGCCGCTGATGACTTCCACGCGCACACCTGCGGCGGATTCCAACACGGCCAGTAGGTCGCCTCGGTTTTCGGCATCCCGCGCGGCGCTGGTGGCAATCACCCGCAGGGAAACCGCCCCCACTTTCCTCGCCGTGTGTGCGAAACGCTCCACCGCGGCGGCGGTGGCGGCTAGGGGGCCGGGTTGCAGGCGGTGCGTTTCGTAGAATCCACGCCCCAGCCGGGTCTGCTCACTGGTTTCGAGCACGGGAGTCACCTCGCCGGCCGGCGAAATGTCGCCGACCAGGACCTTTACGGAATTGGTGCCGACATCGATGACGGCACGGCGGATGGCGACGGAGCTCACGGGCATTAGTGGAGCGAAGGTAGCACCGTGGGGTCGAGCCGTTTCCGGTTACGATTCGGCAGGCCGCACAATCCCATGGAATCGCACGGTCAGCGAGCCACTGCTCGGAAGTAGCGGGCCGCAGGCGTTGACGGCAAGGGGAAGTCCAGCACGGCCGACCCGGCGTTCGTGGATAGCGGAGTCCAGGTGCTGAAATCCGCGGAGACTTCCAGCACCCAAGCGCGCTCGGTGTCGGCGCGGAATCGTATCCGGATTCCTTCGGTCGTGAGCTGCGGAGCGCCGAACGCAAACGGTGTGGCCGTGGCGGCATCGGCTCGCCCGGGCGAGCCATTGGGCTGCTGGCTGGCACGCCAATATACGGGGCTGCTCAGGTCGGCGTTCCCGGCGCCGGTGGGAACCAGGGAATGACCCTGACCGTCCGCCGCCGTGGGCCAAGGATCGATGTCGTCATAGGTCATGCTGAAAATTACCTCGCCGCCGGCGGACGTCTTCAAGGTAACGGTTTCGCCGCCGTTGGCGAGATTGCCCGCAAACGGCCCGAACACCGGCACGGAAGGCCCTAGACTGTGGTAGGCGAGGAAGCCTGCGCGATTAGTGGTGCCGATGACCAAGGCATAGGCCGACGGCGGTAGCAGGCTGTTGGTGGGGAAGGTGAAATCAATCCCCGCCGTAAAATTGGCGCCGTCCAGCCGCAGGGTTTCGGTGGCGCTCGCGTTGTGGACTTCGAGAAACTCAAAGCCGGCACTTACGGGGTTATACATGAGTTCGGTCAGCTCCAAGTTGGCGAGGAGGGCAGCGCCATTTTCGGGTTCGCCCGCGGTGAACTCGACCGGCGCCGACCAATTGCTGGTCCGGCCCTCCTCATCGGTATGGCGAACGCGGGCCCGATAGAGGCGGCCGACCCGCAGCGTTTCCTGGGGAAGCGCGATGGACTCCTTCTCGGTTTCGAGCTCTGGGCTCTCCCAGACCGGCGTGATTTCGTAGGGCAAAGGAGCGTCGGGCCGGTAGGCGGGATGCTCCGGGCGGGTAACTTCCGCGACCCGGAATTTCACGGAACCGAACGCGCCGGCGCCGACGAAACGCGAGGCTTGCACCGTGAGGCGATTGACCGGGAATCGCGCGGGTCCGGCATAGGCCAGGGTCGGCCGCTGCGGGCGGTCCGGTTCCCGGCTCATGGCGTCGAGTGAGAAGCTGGCGTTGGTGCCGCGATAGCCGATGTATCGTTTCATCCATTCGGCGGCGCCCGCGAACGATTTGGTGACGCCGGACGCGAGCGGGAACTGGTAGTAACGTCCCTGACCGGCCTTGCTGGAATTGACCAGACCGCTGGCCATGACCGGATGGAAATCCCACTGCGCCCGGTCGGCATCGACCAACGAGGTGGCATTGGTGCCGCGAACCAGGCGGACATATTCGTCCACCAACCGGTGGGCCTCGTCGCCGTTCCAGAGCAGGTCACGGATCTCGCGGACCCGGTTGCGAAACTCCCGGGAAAGATTGGGATAACGCG
Source organism: Verrucomicrobiales bacterium (assembly GCA_040375265.1). Classification (GTDB taxonomy): domain Bacteria; phylum Verrucomicrobiota; class Verrucomicrobiia; order Limisphaerales; family UBA9464; genus CAIWAH01. Next base: position 6,991 of record JBEISV010000066.1, on the reverse strand, counting down.
GTGCGGTGAGGCTGAAATTGGAAAGGACCCGGCTCTTGAACGGTTCGTCGCCGCCCTGTTGTCCGCTCCGATACATGCTGTCGGCCCAGGTGAGATCGAGGTCCCAGACAATGGTCATCCACTGGCCGTTGTCCGGCTGATGGTAGAAGAAGTAGTTCTTTCCGTCGGCGATGTCGTAGTGGTGGATGCCCTGCACGATGGCCTGATAACTATAGTAGGTCGACAGGTTGAAGTTGGTCCGCCACCAGCCTTCCGTGAGGCTGGCCAATTGGCTCTGGTAGGCGCTTTGGAACGATTGGAGGTCCGAGCTGTCCACGGGGCCGTCGGGGCCGAGGTTGTTGGCGTCCCCGCCGCCGCCCTCCATCTTGTAAAGGTTGCCGTCGGGCAGGCCGTGTTCATCGAGGAACCGTCCGTCGGGCTGTTCGAGGGCAAGGTAAAGACCCCAGAAATCCCCGCCAAACTGGTCGTCGGGATTAGTTTCGGCCGCCTCATCGATGATTCGCAGCTGGACAAAAGCCGTGTGCATCGCGGGTTGACCCGCCAGCTGGAACAGCCGGAACCCGACGCTTTCAAACAGGCCCTGCTCGCCACGGAATCCGTAGTCGCCTTGCTGGATGCAGGCGCCGAGGTTCAGCTTGGTCCACGGCGTGCCGAGCTTCCGCCCCCAATTGTCGCGCGGTTCGAAGTCATGGCCGCGGTTGAAGTCGAATTTCCACATGTTCTTGCCCATGGCATATCGCCAGACGCCGCCACGGGGACGCATCCGGATGTGGTCGTAGACATGGCCGTCGTAAACGAGCGTCCCATTCCAGAAATACTCGTCGCCATGGGACCGGTCGCGCCACGTGCAATCCTCGACGGAAGTCTTCTTGGCGATGAGGTGATAGGCGGGCAGGCGGTTCATCTCGTTGGTGCCCACCGTGAATTGGGTCCCGAGGGCACCGGTCGCGCCGGGTCTGATGGAACCGGTCCAAGCCGGGACGCCATCGTAGACGAACAGGGCAAAGTTCGGTTGCGGATCGTCGGCGTAGGGCACCCGCACTTCGGCTCCGATTTGGTCGCGGGCCCGGATCCGGTAGCGGATCAGGTTTCGGTGACGGACGAGTTCCGGCGAAAGCTGGACGGCGAAGGTGTTTGTTTCGGCAGGGGTGCGAACCATCGGCAGCCGGCTCCAGGCAGATTCAAAGGCGCTGTCGGTCAGTTCAATGTAGCTGCCGGGACTGACGAGTTGGTATTCGAGGTCCGCAGCGGCGACGCCATCCGGATCGGTGATGCGGGCGGAGATGAGAACCGGCACCCCGGAGCTGGGTTTCTGGGGAAGGTGTTCAACCTGCCGGATTGCCGGCGGCGCATTGGTCGCAAACACTACGTTTTGCCGGCCGGGCGTCGGGCCGCGGGTGCCCAGCCGCTCGCGACCGGATATTCGGGCGTCAAAATAGCAGTCGGAGCTGTTTCCCAGACTGATGTTGGCAACCTGAACGGCCACCACATTGGCTCCCGGGCGCAATGTCCCGGCGGGAATCGGAACGTCGAAGATCGCGTAGGCTTCGTCATCAGGACCGCCGCTGCTGGCAACGGCATTGAAGGGGACTTCGCCCGCCGGCAAGCCCACGTCGAGCAACGGGATTCCATTGATCCACAGCTTGAAGCCGTCGTCATACAAGGCCTCCACACGGATCGCCTCCAACTTGGACGGATCAGCGAGCTCGAACTGCCGACGGAGGAAAAGCTGGGTGAAGTGCCCGCTCATGTCGTTGACCACGGTGGTGGCCACCGGTTCGCCATTGTCATAGCCAATGGGGGCGGTGCCAGACTCCCAGGCCGCGTCGTCAAACTCCACGTCTCGCCAGGCGCGGGGCGGCGAGGACGCTTCGGCTCTGGCGCGCAGATACTTCCAGTCCTCGGCGGCGGCAATGAGGGGAATCACCGCGGGCGTGGCGTTTCCAACCACGGACGCCCGCCAGTTGCCACCCAACGAGTTGTCGAGCGAAGGGTGGATGAGTTCGAGGGAGAATCCCGGATTCTGCCCCACCGTCGGCCACGGAAAGCCCAACCGGTAGTCCGCCGAATCCACCACTGCGCCGCCGGCATCTCGGAGCAACACGGTCTCACCGCTACCCGAAAGCCTGCCGTCCCATGGCCCTAATGCGCCGGCAACTCCGAATTTACCCACAAGGGCCGGCGGATCGGCGGCGACCACCAGAAAACCGCCTGCCGGAATCTGAACGCCGGGGCCGAACTCGAATCGGACGCCGCCGGCGATTTGCCAGCCGGACAAGTTAACCGACTGCGCCCCGGTGTTGTGGAGCTCAACGAATTCGACCCGCTCCTGCTTGATGTCCGGCGACGGGTGCAGTTCGTTGACGATCACCTGTGCGTGCAAACGGGCACAGGCTATCGCCAAGGCCAAACGCGGGAGCTTCATGCCGGGACACTGCCGTCAGGTGGACCCTCGGGCAAGGGAGCGGCTAAGGCAGACTCATCGGCCGCGACGTCAAAGCAGGTCCTTGAGCAAGGCTTGTTCTGCTGAACGAAGGCGCTTTACATTGATTAACCGGGCGGTTCGGCGGGCGACTTCCCGCTGATCGTTGGCGGCGAGGACCAAGGCATGGACCAATTGGAGGCGCGGGCCAAGGTCCTTGGGCGCAATTCCCATCGTCTGAATCAGTTCCAGCGCTTTGGCGTTCCGGCCCATTTTCATTTCGGCAAAGGCAAGTCCGTAGCGCCAAGTCGGGTTGGAGGGAGCCTTTTCATTGAGTTTCCCAAAGGTCGCCAGGGCTTCGGGAACTTCCTCGCCGGCCACGAGATTGGCCCATGCGTATTCGCCGACCACTCCAGGATCCTGCGGAAACGCCCGAGTTAGCCGACCAGCCAAGGCGCGCACCTGGAATAGGTCCTCCAATGAATTGAGCAGGCGAAGTGATTGCCGGGACGCATCAATTGCGGCGCCGGGGTCGTTCGCGATGCGTTGGTAGATGTCGACCGCGACATCTGGCAAACCGGCCGCTTCGGCCTGCTCGGCGAGAATCTTGGCATCAATCAAAGGCACCTCCTTGACGCTGCCGAGGCTGCGAAATTGAGCCTCCGCTTCGGGCCGGTTGCCTTTTGCCATGGCGAGTCGCGCCCGAAACCCGGCGGTGAGGACCTTGCCGATCGAATTTTCCGAGGCGGCGAGGAAGCTGTCCAGTTGGTCCCATCTGCCGGACGCGGCCAAAACGGCCGCATAGAGCGGCGCCACGCTCAGATTCGTTTGGGCAGATTTCACCGGCACCGTCGAAAGAATGGGGGCAAATTGCTTGCCGCTGGCAGCCCACCCGACGATTTGGGAAAGCCCGACGCCAGAATCGTCACCTAGGTATCGGGTCAATGCCTCGGCAACGATTTCCGGAGCCTTGTCCGGAGCCTGACGTTGCCGCAGGTCGTAGATCAGGATTTCGTCGGCTATACCGCGATTGGTCCGACTTTGGAGCTGTCGTTGCAGCACCGCCATTTCCGCCTTGGTCAGATTCGGAGATTGCGCGATCCGGTTTTGGGCCGCGTCGCGTTCAGGCAATTGGCTGATCGCCAGGCCGAACAGGAGTTTTCGGCCTTCGTCTTGGTATTTCGCCCCGCGCGGGTCATCAATCAGCAGCGACCCTAGGGTGAATTGGAACCATGTGTTGGTCGGATTGGCCTTGAGGGCAAACGCGGCGGACTTGATGGCCCGATCTACATCCTCGGCCAACAAGTGATTTTCCACCAAATACTTCAGGGCAACAACGTCGTTGCTATTGGCTTGGAGCATCTGCCGAAGCAGATCTCGGGCAGGCCCAAGGCGTTTTGTGGCATGAGCCAACTGGAGCAGGTTGGTCCGGTCGCCGATCCCGCCGTCCGGGGTGGCAAGCAACATCTGGTAATAGTTGATCCCAGCCGGATCGCCGCGAAGGCTGCAATACTGGCCGGCTGCCCGGAGAACTTCGGGGAGCTTGGGGGCCATGGCCAAAGCCGTCTTCACCTTGGATCCAGCCGCCTCCAACTGCCCTTTCCGCATGGCGGACATCGCCTCAACGGCATTCTGGCGACCGCGCGCGAGCTTGATTCGCGGGTAGAGAAACTTGGCCGCAATTCCGAGAATCAGGACCGCGACGGCGATCCCGCCGACTGCGATCAAGAGTCGGCGATTCTTGGTCGGCCGGGCGCCGCTGCGGCTTTTCGCCTTGGGGTCGGATTGCCCGCTTGGGGCGGAGTCAGGCTGGTTCATGAAATTCGCTTAGCGTGCCCCGGCTTCCGGCTCAGGCGCGTTTTTGTCCCACGCCACGACATCGGCAAACAATTTCTCCACCAAGGTGGGAGTCGGTTCCGGTTCGGAGCGATACGGCACGAAAAATGAGAGGATTTCAATCCCCATGAGGTGCCGGCTACTGGGGTAAGGATGATACACCTCGGGCAACGCGGTCATCTTGTTGGAGTAATCCATTTCAACGGCCTTGCCATTTCGCCAGACTCCCCACACCGACAGCGCCTTGTAACCTTGCCGTTCGAAACGGAAGACGTAGAAGTCGCGCGGACGGCCCAACAGGTTCAAGGTCACCCGCTCCACCGCACCGAACTGAGTCCAACCCGAACCAGGCATACAGATGTCCGGGCGGTGATGCAGCGCGACCTTGCTCATTGGCGATGGGCGCCAAAATAGGTGGCTGACATTAAATCCCGATTCCAGCGGTGCCAGGGGGGTGCGTCGACGGAGTTGCTCGTGGTCAGTGCAGCCGAGGGCTCGCACGACGGTTTCGTCCATCTCCACCGCCTCGTTGCCGGATTCCTTATCCATCTTCAGGGCAAGGTAAGGTTTGGTCTGGGGTGAAACGGTTAGGGTCAGGGCGAAATACCAGGCATGCACCGCGATGAAGGACAGCGCCGTAATTGCCGCCAAAGGCTGGAAGTTCGGGAGCCGATGCCAGCGCAAACCGCCTACCTTTGCACGCCAATCGGAGAACCCGGCCGGCCACGGGGCGATGTTTTTGCCCTCGAGCAGTTTGCCGGTCAGCCAAATCAGGATGTAGAGCGAATACATCGCCACATTTCCGGCCAAGTCGTGAGCCTTGTGCATGGCTTCGGTGCCCTGATGTTCCGTGACCCAGCACAGGTAAAACGTGCGACAAAGGTTGCTCAACAACGCCAGCGAAATGCCCGTGCCGACCAGGACCGCCCGGCGGGCCCGGCTGATCATGAGCAATTCACCCACCGCCAGGCTGACCATCAGCCCCGATTGCAGCGATCGGATTCCGCTGCACGCCTCGACGATGCCGACGGTGCCTTTGGTCAGGTGCAGCACTGCCCCCTCCAGCTGCACGGGCACGCCCAACCAGAGCAGGATTTCCGTCACGACCGCTGCCACCCCCTGCATCAGTCCCTGTTGCAACGGAATCGCAATCTTCGCCGGCCACGGAACGGCAGTCAGGAAGAAGAGGATCGGAAACATCACGAGGATCATCAGCTTCCGGCCACCCAGCCACCACGCACCCAGCAGCGAGAAGAAAACCTTCGCCAAGTTGATGCCCCACAGCACAATGCCCGACTGGTGATACTCGGCCCGATAGACTTCCAGGGGAAATAGCCCGAGCCCGATTACCGCCAGCAACCAAGGCGAGACCTTTGAGCGAACCTTTTGCTCATCCCGGCTGACTTCGGTCCAGAACTCCGGCGTCTGTTCGGCCAACCGGCGCCAGAGGAAGAAGAACATCAGGAACGGGACGACCCAGCCGTAGGAGTAGTTCGGGTCCAGTTCCCAGAAGGGGATGCAGACGATGATCGACCAGGCCCACAGGATGACCTCCAGCGTCGTGAACGCCCAATTTGACCAGATAGGCGCGAGCAGGCGGCGACCGGCCGGAGCGGCTGAAGGTTGGGCGGAAGCGTCGTTCATCGGGACAGGTGGTAGCGCATGAGGACCTTGGCGGTCAAAACGAAGTGGCCGCCAATGCCCCATGGGCATCGGCAGCCGCCAAGCCGACTTGAGCGGTGAAGCGGGCTAGTTCTTGCCGAGATACTCGATCAGATTCCGCAGTTCCTGCTTCGTCAGCAGATCGCCGAATCCGTCCGGCATGCCGCTGAGTCCCTTTTCGCGGCTCTCGATGTCGCCCTTCTTGACCTTCACCAACCCGTCTTCCGGAGAGTTGAGCTCCAGCACTTCGGCCGTCTCGGACTTGATCACGCCCGCGTAAGCGGTCCCGTTTTTCAGGTTCACCAAGACCGTCTCGAAGCCCTGAGCGATGGACGCGTTCGGATAAACAATGGACTGAAGGAGGTATTCCAACCCCTTCTTGGCAGCCAGACCGGTGAGTTCGGGACCAACTTCACCGCCCTCGCCGCCCACTTTATGGCAGCGCACGCAGCTGACCTCGGCCTTCTCGAAGAACACCTTTTTGCCGTCGTCCGCATTGCCGCCGGCCAGGGCGACTTTCCACGGCATGGTGTCGAAGTCCGATTTCTTGGCATTCGCCGCGGTCCATTGGTCCACCAATGCCTTGAGCGCGGGGCGCGCGGCGGCCGAATCCAGCACGTCCAGGTGCAGTTCTGGCGCCAGCTTGCCCGCCAGCAGGTCACCCATCCATTTGCGGGCGAGTTCGTCGGCCGCCGCGCCCGGCACCTTGGCCAAGGCGGTCAGAGCACCCTGCTTCTCGGACACCGACCCCGTCGCCAGCACGCTAGCGAGCTTGGCAATCGGGTCTGCTGTTGCCGTAGCCGATGCGGCGGCGACGGGCGGGGCATCGACCGACAGCTTCAACGCGGCCTTGCGGACGAATTCCTCCTCGTCGTTCTGCGCCGCGGCGAGGGCCGGGGCGTATTCCGCGGTCTGAAGCTTCGAAAGCGCCGTCAGCGCCATCGCACGGCTTCGCGCCGTGGCCTGTTTGTCGGCGACCAGTTTGGCCAAGGCGGCGGAAGCCTCCTTCACCTGCAATTCGCCGGCGGCGGTCGCGGCTGCCTGGCGAACGCGTTCGGGCGCCGAAGCGAG
>JBEISV010000119.1:0-10908 GCA_040375265.1 Verrucomicrobiales bacterium | reverse complement strand
TCCCGAATCCGTCGCCGGCTTGGCGCCGGGTTCCGAGTTTGAGACCCTCAGCGTGGGACTCGACCATGCCTTCGCAACTCGCACCTATGCCGTCCTGTCCGCGGAGCGCCTGACTTCGGCGGCGGACCAAGGCTACGGCGCCTTTCTCTGGTCCCTTTCCGGGGGCGGCCTCGTGGCGCCGGCCACAACCCAGGAACGGCACCTGGATTACGAGGAGCGGGCCGTGAATGCGTCATTGAACCAGTTGCTGGGCGAACGTTGGTCCTTGGGCGTGAGCTATCGGCTGACCGATTCCCAGCTCGACGAGCTGTATCCGGCGAACCTCGTCGCCAGTTCGCCGCAGCGATCGCTTTCGGCGACGCTGCACCAAGTTTCCAGCTTCATCCGCTACAACCATGAGTGCGGCTTCTTCGGTGAACTCACCGGTTCCTGGAACCGGCAGACCAATCAGGGTGGCCCCCCAGCCCTCGCGGATGAGGATGTTTGGTTCTTCGACATGTTCGTCGGCTACCGGTTCCTGCAACGGCGCGGCGAGGTTCGGGTGGGTGTCCTGAATCTGGGCGATCAGGATTACCGCTTGAATCCGCTGAATCTGCACGAAGAGTGGTTCCGCGAGCGCACGCTGTTCACCAGCCTGCGGCTCAACTTTTGATGCGGAAGTATTTTTCGAGGGCGGACGGGTTCGTGGTCGCCGGCGTTTTGCTGCCGGCGCTGCTGGGCTTGTTCCTCATGGCCAAGCTGGACTTGGGCATCCGGCGCTGGAGTTACGACCTGCTGCTGGCGGTGCGCGGCCGGGTGTCGGTCACCAATGCGGTGGTGGTCTATCTCGATGAGGAATCCCATTCCCGGCTGGGGCAGTCCCTGAACGAGCCGTGGAAGCGCTCGCTGCACGCGGCCTTGGTGGACCGGTTGACCCGGGCGGGTGCGGCCGGGGTCGCGTTCGACATCGTCTTCCTGGAAAACCGCTTTGCCGCCCCGGCCGAGGACGTCCAGCTCGCGGAAGCGTTCCAGCGCAACGGTCGCGTCGTCTTGGCTTCCGGCTTTCACTACGAGGCGGGCCAGACCAATCGCGACCCTCGGATGGACCTCCCCCTGGCATCGCTGCGGCGGGCCTCCAACCGTCGCTGGGGTCATGCCCAGATGATCCCGTCTGAGGATCAGGTGGTGCGGCTGCATCCACCGAACTACGCCGAGGACAACACCAACAAAATGAGCCTGAGCTGGCGGGCCGCGGAGCTGCTGAAGGCGCCGCTGACCCAGGTGACGAACCTGGACTCGCTCATCGCCGCCTCGTCTGGCGAACGCTGGCTCAACTACTACGGCCCGGCTTACCACCTGACGCGGACACCGTTCTTCGCCGCCCTCAATACCAACCTGACGTCGGACGACTTCTTCCGGGACAAGTTGGTGTTCGTGGGGGCCAGCACGCTGACGAAATACAGCGGGGAACGGAAGGACTCCTACCGCACGCCCTTCGGCCTGTTCGTCGGTGACGAGGATGACCAGGACAAATTCATTCCCGGGGTCGAGATTCAGGCCACCGCGGCGTTGAACCTGATCCGGGGCGACTGGCTCACCCGGCCGCCGGCGTTGCTGGAGCAGTTGCTGTTCACTTTCGTCGGCGGGTTGGCCGGACTTGGGTTGTTTCTGACGCGTCCGGCCAAGGCCTCCTTGCTGGCCGGGGCGTTGGTGTTGGTAACGTTCGTTGCCGCCTACCTGCTATTTACCCGGCTCGGGATCTGGACCTCTTGGCTCGTCCTTCTGCTCCAGATCGTGGTCGCCTGGTTCTATTCCATCTCGGTCAATTCCGTGCGGCTGCACCTGCGTAATCAGCTGCTGATGCAGACGGTTTCGCGGTATCTGTCACCGAAGCTGTCCCGCAAATTCGCCGGCGCCAAGGCCGAGGAACTGCTCCGTCCGGGCGCCACCCGGCACCAGCTTACCGTGCTGTTCAGCGATATTGCCGGATTCACGACCGTCACCGAAGGACTCGATCCCGACGAGTTCGCGAAGCTAATGAACCAATATTTTGAGACGGCGGTCGGGCAGTGCGTGTTTCCGACCGACGGCACCGTCGTGAAGTTCATCGGCGACGCCATTTTCGCCATCTGGAATGCTCCCGACCCGCAGGTGGACCACGCCTGGCGTGCGTGTGAAGCCGCGCTGCGTTTTCGTTCCCAGGCGATCCTCGAAGTGAAGGGACGCCCGCTCATCACCCGGATTGGCCTGCACACCGGCGAGGCCAATGTCGGCAATTTCGGCAGCCGCGAACGGTTTGACTACACGGCCTTCGGCGAAAGCATCAACCTCGCGTCCCGCCTCGAAGGACTCAACAAGCACCTCGGCACGCTCACCCTGATGAGCGCGGTCACGCACGCGCAGGTCGAGGGCAAGTTCCTCACTCGCTACCTCGGCCGTTTCGTGCTGAAGGGCTTTGAGAAGGCGGTCGAGGTTCACGAACTGGTCGCCAAAAAGGAGGACGCCCCGCAGTTTGCGGAACTACACGAGTCGTTCGCCGCAGGGCTGGCGGCGTTCCAGAGTGGCGACCGGGAAGCCGCCCTCATGGCCTTCGAGGCGATCGCCGAGCGTTGGCCCGATGATGGCCCGACCCAGTTTTACCTCCGGACTCTCGCTGAATTGGGCGGGGTGTCCGATACCGGCGGCCGCGCCGGAGAGGTCGAACTGAAGGAAAAGTAACCCGGAGGTCCGGGGAATTGTTTGCCGGGTGGCAAACTGTGAAACAGCCGTTATCCTTTCCCCCGTGAACACACCGGAGCTCCGTGTGATGATCGTCGATGACGAACCCCTCGGGCGGGATCGGTTGCGCAATTTTGTATCCCGGGAGCCGGGGCTGACCTTGGTGGCGGAGGCCGCCAACGGCGAGGAAGCGGTGCGGCTGATTCGCGAATGGGTCCCCGACCTGGTTTTCCTCGACATCCAGATGCCCGGCCTCACCGGCTTTGGGGTGCTGGAACAGTTGGGAACCGAGGTTCCGCCCGCCGTGATCTTCTGCACGGCCCACGACGAGTTCGCGCTCAAGGCGTTCGAGGTCCACGCCGTGGACTACTTGCTCAAGCCGTTTGACCGCGAGCGGTTCCAGAAGGCGCTGTCGCGGGCCGGCGAACGCCTCCGCACCACCCAGCGCGACGAACTTTCGTCCAAGCTCGCCGCGGTCCTCCAGCAACTCCAACCGGCGGCCCCCAAGGCCTTGGACCGGATCCCCGTGAAGACCAACGGCCGGGTCATCTTCATCAACGTGCCCGAAATCGACTGGGTTGGATCGGCCGACAATTACGTTGAGCTCCATGTGGGCACGCACAGCCACCTGATTCGCGACACGCTCACGAAGATGGAGCAACAGTTGCCGCCCGATAAGTTCGTGCGCATCAGCCGGACCGCCATCGTCAACGTGGACCGCGTGCAGGAATTGCAGCCGCTCTTCCACGGCGAATACTCCATCACCCTGCGGACCGGGGTGAAGCTGACGCTGAGCCGCAGCCACCGTGATCAATTGGCGCGTCTCGGGATGAAGTAGGGTGCCTCACGCCGTCCGGCAGCCGACCGACAGCAGCACGTTGGCCCACAGCGCCTGGTCTGCCGTCTGGATCGTAAGGACGTGGTCCGCAGACTCCACTGCCTTGTAGAAATCCCACTTCAGGATCGGCTCCAGCTTCAGCGGCGATCCGGCGTCGGCGAGGATCTGGCGGAAGTCGTTCCACACCGGTGGTTCGCCGAACTTGGCGTAGGAGTCATCGGCCGGAATGCCCATCGTGTTCACCGCATCGATCGGGATTGCGCTCAACACCGCGCGCAAGGCTTGCGACACGGTGATTACCCCGGGGGTCAAGTTCATGGAGATCACCTGCGCGTTTGGGCCCTTCTTGGTCGAGGCCGGATAGTTGCCGTCGGCGATCAGGATTTTCGCGTGATGGCCGGCGCGACCGAGGATGGCGTTGATCTCGGGATGAATCAGGGCGTGCTTCAGCATGCCGCGAGGCTTGGAGACGGCCCGGCCGGGTTCCAAGCCGAAAGTTGGCCGGCCGGCGGCTTACCGGGAGATCCCCCGCTCGCTCGTCCGGATGAATTCCGCGAGGTGTTTCACTTCCGGCAGGGACGGCAAGTCGGTTTCGATCCGCGCCAGCGCATTGGCGTTGGTCAGCCCTTCGCGGAACAGGATCTTGTAGGCGGACGTCAGCGCCTTGATCGCCTCGGGGCTGAAGCCATTGCGTTCGAGTCCCACCTTGTTGATGAACTTCATCTCCGCCGGATTGCCGTCGCCCATCATGAACGGCGGGATGTCCTGCACGACCTTGGAGCATCCCCCGATCATCGCGTAACGGCCGACACGGCAGAATTGATGCACCGCGGCGAGTCCGCCGATGATCGCATGGTCATCTACCTTCACATGCCCGGCCAGCGTGGCGACGTTGGACATGATCACATGGCTGCCGAGCTGGACGTCGTGGGCGAGATGGACGTAGGCGAGGAAGTTGTTGTGCGAGCCAACCCGGGTGGCGGTCGCCTCGATCGTGGCGCTATGCACTGTGACGTATTCCCGGAACACGTTGTGATCGCCGATCTCGACGCGGGTGGCCCCACCCTTCCATTTCAGGTCCTGTGACTTCAGGCCGAGGCAGGCGAAAGGGTAGACTTCGTTCTCCACGCCCAGCGTGGTGTGGCCGTCGATCACGACGTGCGCGTGGAGGCGGCAGCGGTCGCCCAACCGGACGCGTTCGCCCACGATGCAGTAGGGGCCGATTTCGCAGTCCGCGCCGAGCTCCGCACCGGGGTGGACGATGGCGGTGGGATGGATTTGGGTGGCCATGATCAGCGGTCCATCAGCATGAATGTCACTTCGGCCTCGCTCACAACCTCGCCGTCCACGAGGCACTCGCCCTTCGCCTTGCCGATCTTCCCGCGCATCTTGGTCAGCGTGACGTCGATGATCAGGATGTCGCCGGGGCGGACCGGCCGGCGCCATTTCACGTCCTCGGCGGACATGAAGTAGGCGATCTTGCCGGTGCTCTCGAGCACCCGGAGCATCAGGATGCCGGCGACCTGTGCGATCGCCTCCAGCTGAAGCACTCCGGGCATGACCGGGTGGCCGGGGAAATGGCCCGCAAAGAAGGGTTCGCCCATCGTCACGTTTTTCTGGCCGACGATGTGGTTGCCGTCGATCAGCGTGATCTTGTCCACCATGAGGAACGGTGGGCGGTGAGGGATGATTTCCATCACCTGCATGATGTCGAGCACCGGCGAACCGGGGGCGGGAGCCGGGGAAGGGGGGGTGGGTTGTGACACGGGGCGGGCTTCGAGTTTTGCGGGTCGGGTTTCGGGCTTGGCGGGAACCTTTTCGGCGGCCGGTGCGGGGGGCGGCCCGAAGGTCTGGGCCTGTTCCAGCGGCTTGCGAATCTGGGCGAGGATGAGCTTGGCGAGCTCGGTGTTGGCGAAGTGGCTCGGTTTGACCGCGATGACATGGCCGTGCAGGGGCCGGCCGACCAGCGCCAGGTCGCCTAGGATATCCAGCATCTTGTGCCGGACGAACTCCTCGGGGTATCGCAACGGCTCGTTCGTGAGCACCGCGTCGTCGCGAATGACGATGGCGTTTTCCAGGCTGCCCCCCTTGATGAGGCCATTCTTGATGAGGAACTCGATCTCCTCGTAGAAGCAGAACGTGCGCGCGTGGCTGAGTTCCTTTTCCCAGGACTCACGGGTCAGCTCGACCGAGAAAAACTGCGTGAACCGCCCGGCCTTGTCCGCGCTGGTGCAGGTGATCTTGAACCCGTTGTGCGGGAAGATGGCCATCTGCGTCTCGCCGTGGTTGAACTCGATTGGCGCCGCCACCTTGAACGGTTCGAGTGTCTCCGCCTGCTGGAGAATGCCGGCCTCGCGCACGAGCCGGGCAAATTCGCGCGAACTACCGTCGGAAATTGGCGGCTCGTTGGCATCCAGCTCGACGATCGCATTGGTGACGCCGGCCCCGGCGAGCGCGGCGAGCACATGCTCCACCGTGTGGAGCTTCACGGGCCCCTTCGACAGGCTGGTGGAACGTTGCGTGTCCCCGACCAGGTCGGCGCTGGCTTCCAGTTCGGGTTTTCCTTCCAGGTCGACCCGGCGGAAGCGGAGCCCGGTCCCCGCGGGCGCGGGAACCAGCGTCATGTTCACCCGGTTGCCCGAGTGAAGCCCGATTCCGGCGAAGGAAACCGGCTGTTTCAGCGTTTGCTGCGACTGCGACACCCGCGTTTTGTAACGAATCGGGGAGCCCCGGGGCAACGGTCGCGTTTGTCCAATTCACTGCGCCGGGCAGGCCCGGACGGTGAACGTGGCGCGGACGCCCCGGCGCGATGCGCCGTCCAACCGCAGTTCGCCGCCGGCACAGCGAACCAACCGATGGGCCAGGGGCAGCCCCAGGCCAAAGCCCGACGAACGGCGTCGCACGCCCCCGTCCACCTGCGCGAACGGGATGCGGATCCACTCCAGTTCCTCGGGCGAAAGGCCAACCCCCGTGTCCTCGACGGCGAACTCCAGGCCGGCAGGGCTGAGCGCGACCCCGAGCGTGACGGAGCCGGCCGGGGTGAACTTGATCGCGTTGTCCACCAGCACCTCCAGGGTCTTCCGGACCGCCTCGCTCGGTCCGAGCCATGCCGGGGCCACGTCGGCGTGCAGGTGCAGTCCCTTGGAGGCGGCGTTCGGCGTGTGTTGCCCCACCACGGTCGCAAGCAGCTCGCGGGGCGCGAACGCGGCTGCCGAAGTCGCGGGGGTGCCGGTTTCGGCCGCGTTGAAGTCCAGCATCTGCCGGATCAGCGTGTGCAGCCGGCGGCCGCACGACTGGGCCTCGCGGACAAAGTCGGCCTGCTCCGCGTTGAGCGGGGTGGTGTCCAGCAATTCAAGGGAGCCAGCGACGCCGTTCATTGGCGTGAGCAGTTCGTGACTGGCATTGGTGAGGAACTCGCCTTTTACCCGGTGGGCGGCGACAAGCTCGCGGGTTCGGGCGGCGACGAGTTCCTCCAACAACTCCAGTTTCGTGGCGGCCAGGCGTGCCAGTTTCCACTTCTCTGTCAGCGAGTTGGCCAGTTGAAGCACCTCGATGCGGTCGAACGGTTTCTTGAGCACCAACCAGCGGTCGCGCGCAGTGAGTGCCGCCTGGATGTCCTCCCAACTCCGGTCGGAGTAGGCGGTGCAGATCACGGTCTGGATCTCGGGATCGGCCTTCCAAAGTTCAAGAATGGTCGTGAGCCCGTCCCAACCGGGCGGCATCCGCATGTCCACGAACGCCAGCGCAAACGGCCGGCCGGCGGCTCGGGCCGCCCGCGCCCGGGCGAGCGCCTCCTGGCCCTGGGGGGCGAATTCGAGTGCGAAATCGCCCGCCGCCGGGGCCGCGGACGCGGCGGGATCGCCACCGAACAGCGCGGCGGCTTCGGCGTCGACCTCGCCCACATCCGACTCGTCTGCGGCGAGAATCTTGCGGAAGTCGTCATGGATGGCCGTGTTGTCATCCACGACGAGGACGCGACGATGGGAGCAGGGATCGCTGGCCAGGAAGTTCATGCGGCTGGGGTGATGGGCAGGGAGAAGGTAAAGGAGGCACCGCGGCCGGGACCGTCGCTGCGGGCGTTGAGATCGCCATTCATCTCGCGGGCTGCGAGGATGCTGCTGTGCAAGCCGAAACCGTGACCGTGGCGCTTGGTGGTGAAGCCGTGCTGGAAAAGCCGTGCCAAGGTTTTGGTGTCCATCCCGATGCCGTTGTCGGTGACGGTGAATTGCACCGCGTCGTCCACGGCGATGACTTTGATTCCAATCTGGCGCCCGTGCGGGTTCTGTTCGGTGATCGCCTGCTTCGCGTTGCGGAGCAGGTTGACCAGGATCTGGAGCGCCTTGTGGCGGTCGGCCAGCACCGGCGGCGTCGCGGCGAGGTCGCGCACGACCTGGATGCCGTGGCGGGAGAGCCCTTCGCCCGTCAGCTTCAACGCCTCTTCCACCAACACCGGTGGGCTGACCGGTTCAATGAGGCCGCAAAGGCGCGCGTGACTCTGCTGGGTGCTGACAATCTGTTTCAAATGCTCGATGTGACAGGCGACGGAGTCCATCTCGCCGACGAGCGTGCGGTTCTCGTCCTCCAAGTGCCCGGTGAGCCGGTCGAGGAATCCGGGCACCGCCTGGCCGCGGGGATCACTGGTCAGGAAGTCGCCGAGCCGTTCGCGATGCTGGCCCAGCAGTTCGGCCGTCTTACGCAGGTGGCAGACCCGGGAACGGGCGAGGCGGTCGCGGACGCCGGAAGTGGCGACATTCACGCTGTTGAGCACGTTGCCGACGCTATGCAGCACGCCGGTCGCGATTTCCGCCATGCCGGCCAGACGCGAAGTTTCGATCAGCTCGCGGTGCAGGCGTTCGACTTCGGCTTCGCGGGCCTTGCGTTCCGTGACGTCTTCCACGGTGCCCTCGTAGTAGAGGACGTGCCCATTGTCGCCGCGGACCACGCGAGCCCGCTCGGAAATCCAGATGATGGTGCCGTCCTTGCGGAACACCTGCGACTCGAATCCGCTGATGCGGTCCGTCAGCGCGATCTGCCGCTGGAATTCCGCCCGGCGTCCGGCGTCCACGTAGAGGCGCCGGCTGATGTCGGTCATGGCCGCCTGGAGTTCGGCGACCGAAGCGTAGCCATACATGCGCGCGAGCGTGGGGTTGGCAACCAGGTAGGCGCCATCCGGCGACGTCTGGAAGATGCCTTCGCCGGCGTTCTCGAAAATTGTGCGGTAGCGTTCCTCCGCCGCGCGGAGGGCTTCCTCGGCCCGATTGCGTTCCTGAACCTCCGTTCGGAGCGCCGCGTTGGATAGGCTTAGTTCCCGGGACTGCCGTTGCAGCGGCCCGCTGATGCTGTGGGTGATTAGGGACACCAACGAGACTGCCGCCAACAGGGCCAGTGCCGACAGGATTAGGCTGCGGCCGCGTCGGGTGCGGTAGTGATCCGTGCGGGTTTCCAGCAGGTTGTCCAACTCCTCAGCGGCCACCCGCCACAGGACGAAGCTGGTGGCCCGGGCACGTTCGCCGGCGCGCAGCAACTCGGACACGCCCGGGGCGGTCTCAGCGCCTTTGCCGAGCTGGCGGATCAGGCCAATGAAGTCCTCGTTGGCCGCACGGAACGACTCCAGCGCGGGGCGAATCCGGGCCGCCAGCGTCGGGCTAGTTCCGTAGAAGTTGGGGTCCTCGTTCATCGCGGTTTCCGCGCTCAGGAGCACACGGTCGAAGTCTGATTCCTGGAGGAGCGCGGCGAACACCGCGAGCTGCTGGCGTTCGGCCGCTGATAGCGTTCCGTGGTGCAAGGCCGCGGCGGCGAATGCGGTTACGGACCAGAGGCGCTCCTGCATCTGCGGCAGGGCCAACAGCGTGACGTCCATTACGTAGTAGCTGTCGAGGTCGGGATCGAGGATGAGGTTCGAGTTATCACCGGTGTGGGTGATCATGGTCCGCAATTCGGCGACCAGTCGCCGGTGACGTTCGTCCAGTTCAGCGTCGGACAGCCCGGAGGCCGCGGCGGCAAGGGCCGACCATTTTCCCCGGAAGTCGTTTACTCGGCAGTGTTGGCGGCTGCGTTTGGCGAGGCCTTCGTCGGTGAACTGGAGGTCCACGCCCAGTCGTCCGTTCACCGCCTCGAGTTCTTGGAGGGCCGATTCGATGGTCGCGTCCCCGTTCGCCGGTGCAGCCGTCGGGTCCAATCGGCGCTGAAGTTCCGCCAGGTGGTGGGCGGGTATGGCCTCCAGCAGCGACTCCAGGGGCCGTTGGAACTCCAATCCGTGCCGCTCCTGACTGGCAAAGCGGATGTTGTCGTTGATGCTGAACAGAAACAGGCACAGCAGCACCGAGTCGGGAATCAGGAAAAAGACGCTGATCAGCGCCAGTTTCTGCGAAACTTTCAGCCGTTGCAGGAAACCACGCATGGCGGGAACGGGTCGTGACGGCCGGCAGGTGGAACAGTGGCCGTCCGGGCCGCTGCTCCGCCATCGTCAAACGGGGCGGGGGACTTTAGCCGGAGGGGAACCTTGCCGAGTAATCGCGACTACCCGCGCAGCCGCTGGAGCAATCGGTCGTGGATGCCGCCAAAGCCGCCGTTGCTGAACACGCACACGACGTCGCCTTCCTTCGCGCCGGCCGCGACATGGTCGAGAATGCTTTCGACCGTGGGCAGGTAGGCGGCCGGTTTGCCGGCCAAGCGCAGGTCCTGCATGAGCTTGTCGGGATTCAGCCGCTCGTTGGGTTGGAGCTGCTCCAGCCGGGCGACTTCGGCGACGACGATCTGGTCGGCCCGTTCGAGCGCATCCACCAGCTCGTCCTGGAAGATGTTCCGGCGCGTCGTGTTGGAGCGGGGCTCGAAAATGGCCCAGAGCCGCCGGCCGGGAAACTTCACCCGTAGCGCCCGCAAGGTTTCGCGGATCGCCGTGGGGTGGTGCCCGAAGTCGTCCACCACCGCGATGCCGCGCACCTCGCCGCGGACCGTCATGCGCCGCTGCACGCCTTGGAACGTCGCGAAGGCAGCTTGGATCTGCGTGTCGGTGAGCCCGCAATGCCGCGCGCAGGCGGCGACCGCGAGGGCGTTGCGGACGTTCAGTTCGCCGATCAACGGCAGTTCAAACTTGAAGGTGGAAAGCTCGAACTCCGACGCGTCGGCCCGCAGGTGGATGCCGGTCGCGCGGACCTCGTTCGCCTCGCCGAGGCCGAAGCGCTTCACCGGGCAGTGCTTCACGTCCAGCAGCGACGTAAGGCTCGCTTCGTCGCCATTGGCCAGCAGCAGGCCGTTGCGCGGGATCAGGTTGATGAACCGCCGGAACGCCAACTGGATGTCCGCGAGCGAGCCGAAGATGTCGGCGTGGTCCATCTCCAGGTTGTTGATGATCGCGACCTCGGGCAGGTAGT
>JBEISV010000174.1:0-8722 GCA_040375265.1 Verrucomicrobiales bacterium | reverse complement strand
GGGGCAACCTGACACTTTCGCCCCAGCCCCACAGCGTCCCATCCGACCGGATGCCCACGACGTTGTATTGGGAAAACGCTACGTCGTGCCAGAGGTTGCTGGTTCCTACTCGTTGTGGGACTGCGCGTGCTTCCGGCCAAAAGTCATCGGGCTCGCCCCACCGCCACAACGAACCATCGGGTGCGAGGAACAAACCCTGGCTTTGGGTGGGATGGAGCAACGCCTTGGCCTCGGCGATCACCGGACCAAGTTTCACTACCACCGGCAATGCGGCATTGGATCCGGATGCCACCCGGGACCGGGCAACAAGCACCACGGCAGTCAGAACGATGACGAAGCCGGCCAAGGCCGCGCCAACCAGCCTCCTTCTCGTTTGGCTTGCCTGCGTCATGCCCAAGCAGGACCGCTCACCCGACAATCCCGCTCAATACTTCGCCACGCCGTGGTCGATCTGGTCGCTCCACGCATCGATGCCGCCCTTCACAGACTTCACATACTTGAAGCCTTGCTGGCGCAGGAACTCGAGCGCCTTCATGGAACGTTTGCCGGCCTTGCAGTGCAGGTAGAGCTGCGTGTTGGGATCGAGTTCCGTGAAGCGCTGCGGGAGCTGACTGAGCGGCACCAGCGTGGTGCCGGCGACCTTGGCGATCTGCCATTCGTCGGCCTCGCGCACGTCGATCACCTTGATGCCGAGCTTCGGATCGTCGAGCGCCGCCTTCATCTGCTGCACGGTCACCTCGTCGGGATTCTGCCCCGGGTTCACCGGCTCGGGCACGATGCCGCAGAACTGCTCGTAGTCGATCAGCGCGTTGATGCTCGGGGCGTCGCCGCAAATCGGGCACTTGGGATCGCGGCGCAGCTTCAGCTCGCGGAACTTCATGTCGAGCGCGTTGAACAGCAGCAGCCGGCCGATGAGCGACGAGCCTTTGCCGAGCGCAAGCTTGAGGATCTCGGTGGCCTGGATGCAGCCGATGATGCCCGGGAGCACGCCCAGCACGCCGCCTTCGGCGCAGCTCGGGACCATGCCTGGCGGGGGCGGCTCGGGATACAGGCAGCGGTAGCAGGGCCCGCCCAGGTGCGGCGCGAAGACGCTGGCCTGACCCTCGAAGCGGAAGATGGAGCCGTAGACGTTGGGCTTCTTGAGCAGCACGCAGGCGTCGTTGGTCAGGTAACGCGTCGGGAAGTTATCCGTGCCGTCCACGACGATGTCGTAGGGGGCAATCAGGTCGAGGGCGTTCTCGGACGAGATGCGGGTCTTGTAGAGTTCGACCTCGACGTTGGGGTTCAGGGCGTTGATGGAGGCCTTGGCGGAATCCGCCTTGGACACGCCCACGTCGGCGTCGCTGTGGAGGATCTGCCGCTGGAGGTTGGAATAATCCACCGTGTCGAAGTCCACGATGCCGAGCCTGCCGATGCCGGCGGCGGCAAGATACATCGCGATCGGCGAGCCGAGTCCGCCCGCGCCGATGCACAGGACGGAGGTGTTGCGGATCTTGCGCTGCCCGGCGAGGCCGACCTCGGGCAGGATGAGATGGCGGGAATAACGGCGGATTTCCTCGTTTGTCAGATCAACCATACGAATGCGGGTAAGCCTAGGGCGGAGCCCGTAACCGACAAGGGAAGTTTCCGGCGAGTAATGGCTACGGGCGCATCTTTTCATCGTGGTAGGGCGGCCGCGCTGCGGCCGCCCCTCGACCCGCGCGGAGCGTCGGGGCGCGGAACTGGCAGCGTGGCGTCTATCCACCCCACGGTGCGAAATGCCGCCCTCCGCTCCGCTCCGGGCGGGGAAGGCGCAGCGCGCCTTCCCTACCCAACGCGGCCGTGTTCAACCACGATGTCCGAACGCGCCCCATGGCTACGGACCGGGGTGACGGACTTCGCGCCGCCACCACATCAGGCTTCAACAAAGCCTCGGCTTGGCGCCAAGCCTCCTGACTCCTAGGCTGAAGCCACATGAGCGAAACCTCCGCACTCGCCAACTGGACGCCCGAGCAGGTCGCGCAAGGGAAGCGCTGGGTAAAAGGCTGGGCTGAGGCGGGATCCGTCATGGAACAGCTTCGCCGGGATGAGCTGCGCAAGACGGACACAGTGCAGTCGCTGCAAAGGCTGGCCGGAGCCTTTCAGTCGGCCCGCCACCTCGGGTCCCCGCGGTCGTCTTCCGGGTTGGTGGCCCAGCAAGCGCTTTTCGCGAAATGCAGACCGAGTTTGCATGGATAAATGCGGCGGTGGCCGCGCAGGCACTCTGCCATGAACGGAGGTTCCCCTTTGCGTTCATCGGCGGAGTAGCCGTGCAGTGCTGGGGTGAACCCCGGGTCACCGAGGACGTGGACCTGACGCTGTTCTGCGGCTTTGGGAACGAAACTCCAGTCATCCAAGCCTTTCTCGAACGGTTCGCCGCCCGGATCCCCGATGCCGCCGAATTTGCCGAACAGCGGCGGGTTCTCCTGCTGAAGACGTTGGAAGGCATCCCCATTGATGTGGCCCTGGGAGGTTTCCCCTTTGAGGAGGCGCTCTGCCGCAGGGCGGTGCTGCGCGAGTTCCTGCCGGGGGTTCCGTTGCAGGTATGCCGGCCCGAAGACCTGATTGTCCTGAAGGCATTTGCCGGTCGGGCAAAAGATTGGATGGACGTAGAGAATGTGCTGATCCGCCAAGGCGATCAATTGGACTGGAATCACATCCGGCGAGAACTCAAACCCCTAGCCGACTTGAAGGAAGCGCCCGAAATCATGGCGCAGCTTGAACGCTTGAAGGCCGCCTACGAACGATGACCAACCCATGTCCCACGGCACCTCAGCAGCATCGTCCACGGTCTTTTCCAAGGACCCTGGCTGGCGGCGCTGGCTCTACCTCGGCAGTCGCCCCTGCCACTGCGAACTTCAGGGGGCGTGGATTGTCTTTCGCACCGGCGACGTGGAATCCCGGTTTCTGATCACTTCCGTTCAATCCGTTAGCCAGGACCGGCACCGCTCGGTAGCCGTCCGGCTGCTGGATGATGGCGGGGCGAGAGATTTCTGGTTCATCTTGCGAGGTGACGCGGCAACTGCCATGGCGGGCTTCAGCCAGTTCGCCGAGGCATTGCAGAAGGACAATCCAGCGGTCGAGATCACGATGCAGTGGTAAACTCAGCTGACCGACTTTGGCCTTTGAACTTTCCGGCGGTCGCTCCGACGCTCGCCGCGCCATGGCTCGCAAGACTTCCCTCCCCGCTCCCGCCGCCACCGCGTCGCTCATTGCCCAACGCTGCAAGCTCCGGCCGACGCTGGGCATCGTGCTCGGCAGCGGTTTTGGTCCGGTCGCGGAGACCGTGGAGGTGGAGCGAGAATTTGCCTACCGCGAGCTGCCCGGCTTCCCGGTCGGCTCCGTTCATGGCCATGCGGGCCTGCTGATCCTTGGTCGCTGGCACGGAGCCGCGGTCGCCGTGCTGAAGGGGCGCGCGCATTTCTACGAGGGGTTCAGCCTGGAGGAAGTCACCTTTGCCACGCGCGTGCTGGCGGCATTGGGCGTGCAGACGCTGCTCGTGACCAACGCGGCGGGCGGCATCAACCCGAAGTTCCGGCCTGGCGACTTCATGGCGCTGAACGACCACATCAATTTCATGGGCGCGAATCCGCTCCGTGGCCCGGAGCCGGTGGGCCTTACGCGCTTCACGGACCTGACGCGGGCCTACGACGCGGACCTGCGCGCCGAGCTGAAGCGGGCCGGCAAGGCGGCCGGGGCCAAGTGCCATGACGGCGTCTATCTCGCCGTGAGCGGACCGAGCTTCGAGACGCCGGCGGAGATCCGGGCGTTCGGGAAGCTGGGAGCGGATGCCGTCGGCATGAGCACCGTGCCCGAGGTCATCGTCGCGCGCCAATGTGGCCTGCGCGTGGCCGGCCTGAGCTGCATCACCAACGCCGCCGCCGGCCTAGGCGGCAAGGGCCAGACGGTGACCCACCACGAGGTGATGGAACTGGCCAAGCGCCGCGAAGTCGTGGCAACGAAGCTGGTCGGTGAGTTCGTGATGCGAGCGAAGTGAGCGCACGTGTAGCCGCCGAGGTGACGAGGCGGACGGGCAAGTCGGGGCGTATAATCCGCCTCCTTACGTCGGCGGCTACGAAACATGGCGTTCGCCATTCAATTCACCTGCTCAACCGCTCCAGCACGTTCCGCGTGATCCGTTCCACCACGGGATCGCCGCAGCGGAGCCCGTGTGCCCAGTCGGTGCTGCCGGTGGTGAAGACCGTCCCGCCGCGCTGATAGACTCCGAGCACGGCGTTGCCTTTCCGGCCATTTTCCCAGCGGTCATACCACTCGCAGTCGTCCGGGTGCCACTGGGCCGGTGCGCTGGCGAGAATCTCGAAGGACTCCGGTGTGCCGTCGCGATGCGTCGGGAACGGCAGGCCATCGCGCCAGTTAAGTTCGCAGCCGTCGCATTCGTAGCCCACGATGGTGTCCTTGCCGCCGAATTCGTCGCCGCGCTTCAGTCCGGTGCCGGCGAAGAGCCAGTGATCCGGCCGGTGAACCGTGTAGGCGCCGCTCGCGTCCATGAGCTGGCCGTGGCTCTTGTGGTAACCGCCCCATAGGAAACCCACGCCGGTGAGCTGGTTTTCCGGCCGCTGAACCAGATGATGACTCCACAGCGAGGACAGTGTCGCCTGGCTGCCGCGGGCGCCAAAGACCGGGTCTTGCTGGAAATTTTGCTTCCACGACGTGAGCGCGCGGCCGCCGTCCTCGCTACGGACCTGCCAACAGCACGTGTTGCCGCTGAAGAAGGCCATGTTGCCGCCGTCGGCGATGAACTTCTCCAGATGGTCGCGCATCGGGGCCGACCAATATTCGTCGTGCCCGACGCTCAGCACGAGGCGATACGCCTTCAGCAGCTCCGGATGAAATTCCAGGTCGCCGTTGGTGGCGAAATCCAGCGCGATGCCGTTGCGCTCGGCCCACTCGACGAACGGCTGTTCCCAGTTCGCAAATTGCGGCATGGGCGGGCGCTCGCAGGACACCCGATGGCCTTGGTTGCCGCCGCGGCCGTTGTAGGCGTAAAGGCTGAAGCCGCCCCAGTTGTTGTAGGCGTTGTAGGTGTGGGTCGAAAGCTGGAGCAGGATCTTGGAGTTCTTGCCCGGTTCCGCCGGCCGCAGCACGAAGAAGCAACTGCTCTCCGCGGAACGTGCGCTGCGGTTCACGTATTTCCCGCCGCCGTCCCGGACCCGGAACGTCACGAGGTAATAGCCCGTGCGCCAGTCGGCGGGCAGCGGGAGCTTGAGCGCCGCGGGCCAGCCACAGCCGTGCGACGAAGCGTTTTCGGGCACGGGATGTTCGCGGCCTTCGACCTTGGCGGAGGTCCAGACCGTTTCGCGTTTCGCGCCGAGGCGGGTGATTTCGACGGCGAAGGATTCCTCGCTGGTCGAGACGTGAAGGGAGAGCTCCTCGCCGGGCGCGTAACTCATCCGGCCGGCGTAACCTTCGACGAAGAGCGGCGGCGGCGCCTCGGCTGCAAGCTGGCCGGCGGTCAACGCCAAGACACCGACGGAACCCAGCCAGGCGCGACGAGGCAGACGCGGGGATTGCATGACGGAAGCTCGACGGAGGCGGATGGGGAAAGCAAGTCCGGGAGCGCGGCTCTCTGAGCCGCGAGTCGGGTTGCCGGCATGGCTAGCCACCACGGGGATATGGAAGCGGACTTAACGCGACTCAGAGAGTCGCCCTCCCGTTAACTCCACTTCGCGTCTTCGCGCCTTCGCTGTTCAAACAACGCCGTAAAACTTCGCGCAGTTGCTGCCGAAGAACTTCGCCTGCGCAGCCGGGGAGTATTTGGCGACGTTCACCACGTAGTCCTCCGCGAGCCGGAGCACCTGTTCGTAACTGCCGGCCAGCAAGCACACCGGCCAGTCGGAGCCGAACATCAGGCGGTCCTCGCCGAACGCGGCGAACACCACGTCGAGGTAGTGGCGGAAGTCCGCGGACGTCCAACCGACATGCTTCGCCTCGGTGACCATGCCGGAAACCTTGCAGCAGACGTTCGGGAACTGCGCGAGCTCCCGGATCTGCTCACGCCACGGCGACAGCGTGCCGTCGCGGATGAAGGGCTTGGCGATGTGGTCGAGCACGAAGGGCTGTTCCGGGAACTGCCGGACAAACTCCAGCGCGGCGGGCAGTTGCTTCGGGTAGATCAGGATGTCGTAGCGCAGCCCGAACTGCTTCAGGCGGGAGACTCCCCGCAGGAAGGCGGGCCGCAGCAGGAATCGGTCGTCCGGTTCGTCCTGCACGACATGGCGGACGCCGACGAACTTCGGATGCGCGGCCAGTTCGGCGAGCGAGTCCTCGACGCGGTCAGCCTGCAAATCCACCCAGCCGACCACGCCTTTCACCCGTGGATCGGCGTCGGCCAGGCCGAGCAGCCAGTTCGATTCCGCCAAGGACTGCCGCGCCTGCACCGCGATGGATCCGTCGAGGCCGAGCGGGCGTTGGAGTTCGGCGAGATCCCTCGGCAACCAGTCGCGCTGGAGCGCGGAGCCGGCGGGAATCCAAGGATACTGGGCGGCGCTGTAACGCCAGAAGTGCTGGTGGGAATCCAGACGGATGCTGGATGCCGGTGGCCGGATGCTGGAGGAGTCCATGCGAGGTGACGGAGCGGTTATCCAGCATCCAGCCACCGGCATCCAGCCTCAACGTTTCAGCACGCTCGTCCGTTCCTTCACCCAGTTCCAGTCGGTGAGCACGGTCACCGGGAAGACGCCGCCCGCGCCGCCCTTCACGTTGGCCCGGAGCGTGGACGATTCGCCAGTGGTGACGACCCAGCGGTGGGTTTCCACATGGCCGTCCACGAAGGTGAAGTTGGCCGAGCCGAAATGGTAGCCGGTCGGGATGTTGCCCCACTTCGGCGCCTCCTCCAGGCGGTTCATGAAGAAGCCGTCGTTGATCGTGTCGGGATGCTCGTCGAGCAGCACGAAGGTGTTCGCCGGCGCGGTGACGTCGGACTCCTTGAAGAACTGGGTGAACGAGGGGTTGAACTTGTTGGTGAGTTCGCCCGGGTCGCCGACCAGAGAATTCATCGCGTAACTGCGCGTGCGCGGTCCGACCAAAGAGCGCGACTGGTCCGACGGGCACTTGAACACGGCGACCGACTTGCCGAGGTAAGTGCCCAGCAGCGCGTCGGTGAGGTAGAGGCGGTTGGTGTTCTCCTCGGAGTCCTCCCAGTTGAGGACGTTGTTGACCCAGTTGTGGCGGCGCGAACGAGTTTCGCCCACGCCGTGGTTGTTCACGTAACGGTCCGCGTGATCATCCGAGTAAAGCTGCCCGCCGAGCTGGAGCTGCTTGAGGTTCGACAGGCAGGCCGTGGTTTGCGCCTTGGTCTTGGCCTTGCTGAGGGCGGGCAGAAGCATCCCCGCCAGGATCGCGATGATGGCGATGACGACCAGAAGCTCGATCAGGGTAAAGGCGGCGCGGCGATCAGTTAGGCCATCCATGGATAATTGGGTTGTAGTAGAATGTCGAAAGCACCAGTTCGAGATCCCGCGCCTCTTCGCCTTGAGGCATCAGGAGGGCGAAATGAAACTTCCACCGGCCTTTTTTCCAAGGCTTGATGATTCTAATTCCGTTGGCATCCAGCAGATAGACCCGCTGGCGTGCGGGTGCATAGCTGTTCTCAAGGTCAAACTTGTGAGGCTCCACCGCAATAGCGAACCGTCCTCCATCCGGAGCCGTAGCGTGCGACTTGGCCACAATCACCGAAGTGGGTGCCCCTTCACCCGAATGCCCCAAACCAAGTAACCCACAGTGGTCGTTGTCGTAGTCGAGATAGTATAGCGCCTCGCCCTGCCGCAAACCCTTCGCCACGTCCTGGGTTAAGGGAATGCAACCGGCTGAGGCCAAGGCCACCAAAACGATTACTAGTGAACGGACCACACAAGCACTTTCGCGAGTTCACTCCAGGCTTACAACCGCCTTGATTACGCCGGTCTCAGGTTTCAGCCAGGCCGGGAAGGTTTCGATGACTTCGGCGAAGGGGGCGCGGTGGGTGATCCACGGGCGGGTGTCGAGCTGGCCGGTTTCGATGGCGGTGATGATGCGCGTGAAGTCGCCCGGCAGCGCGTTGCGGCTGGCGAGGATCGTGAGTTCGCGGCGGTGCAGCGCGGGGGCGTGGGGGAAGCTGAGTTCGGCCTGCGTGATGCCGACATAGACGAGGCGGCCGGCGAAGGCGCAGTAGTTCAGCGCGTGGCTCATGGACTTGTTCGAGCCGGTGGCGTCCACGACGACGTGGGCAAGTTCGCCGCCGGTCAGTTCGGCGAGGCGCGCGAGTTCGGAGCCGTCGCCGGTGGTGAGGATGGTGTCGGGCACGCCCATGACGTCGCGCACGAAGGCGAGGCGCTGCTCGTTCATGTCCATGACGATGGTGCGGGCGCCGGCGAGCTTGGTGAATTCGATGGCGGACAGCCCGATGGGACCGGCGCCGATGACGAGGGCGGTTTCGCCGGCCTTGAGCTGGCTGCGATTCACCGCATGGCAGCCGATGGCGAGCGTCTCGACGAGCGCGGACTGCTCGTAGCTGAGCTGGTTGGCCGGGTGAAGTTTGCGGGCGGGCAGGATGATCTGGCTGGTGAGGCCGCCGTCGCACATGACGCCGAGGGTCTGGTTGTGCTCGCAGCAGTTGGTGTGGCCGCGGCGGCAGGCGGAGCACTTCTGGCAGTTGAGGTAGGGTTCGACGGAGCAGCGGTCGCCGGAACGCACGTTGGTCACACCG
>JBEISV010000367.1:0-4927 GCA_040375265.1 Verrucomicrobiales bacterium | reverse complement strand
CTTGCTCCAGCCGGGTCCGTGAACCTCGATGGCGGGGTTGTTGGCGTATTGGTCGGTCGTGCTCTTGTCGCCGAAGATCAGCGCGCGGCCGCAGGTGTTGAGGATGGTCGCCGCGCCGTCGTGGTCGGTGGGATAAAAGCCAAAGGCTTCGGCCGGCACGCCGGCGGCGATGAACGCCTGGATGAGCCGGAAGGGAGTCCACGGCTCCTCCTTGCCGGGCTTGATGACGACGGGCGTCTTGAGCGCGACGGCGGGGAGCCAGAGCGAGTTCACGGCCGGCGAATTGCTCGGCATCACGAGGCCAAGCGCCTGGCAGGTGGGGAAGAAGCTGAGCTTGGTGCCGAACTGCTCACCGTAGCCACGGTCGATGATCGAGAAGTCCAGTCCGCGCGAGAGTCCGTTGAGTATCTCCGCGAGGTGCGTCAGGGCATAATGCAGCTTGCCCATGTTGCGCTTCACCATCACATGCGGCAGGCCAGAGGTGACGCTGAGGGTCTCGATGTATTGCTGCGGCGACTGGGTGTGGCCGCGGTCGCCGAGGGGCAGGGAACCGTTGAGGAATAGTTCGCCGGCCTTGGCCGAAAGCGCCATGAGCTCGGCCACGGTGAATTTGGCCAGGGCTGCCCGGGCGGCGCCCAGCTTGGCCAAGTCACGCTTGAGGATGCCGCCATTGACCTGCGAGACGAGGGCCTTGATCTCGCCGGTGCGGTGGTCCTTGACCTCGATCTTGTCGAGGGATTCGTAGGCACGGCCGAGGCGAAGGGCGGGCAGGTGGGGAACGGCGTCAGACATGGTCAGATTCGATTTCGACCGCAAAGTGATACGCCTGCGTAGTATTGGCAACCGGGAGTTTTCCGGTCCGGGGCAGGGGTGCCGGATTGTGGCGGGATAACGGTCGCGGCGGGCTGATTCCGAGCTCGGGTGCGAGGCTGTCTTACCGTCGACACCGCCCAAGTCCCGCCTTCCCTCCCCCCGGTCCGGGCTTCTACAACCACGGCGTGTCCGCTGCGCTCAGCTATCTCGCCACTGCCGTCCTCGCCTACCTGTGCGGCTCGGTGCCGACGGGTTTCCTCGTCGCCCGGGCCAAGGGCATCGACATTCGCAAGGTCGGCTCCGGCAACATGGGGGCGACCAACGTCTTCCGCACGCTCGGCAAGGGGCCCGGCATCTTGGTGCTGCTGATTGACGCCGCGAAGGGCGCCCTGCCGGTCCTGTTCTTGGTCCGGCTTTTCGACGGAACCGGCGCCGACCCGGTCTGGCTCAAGCTCATTTCCGCCCTGGTGGCGGTCCTGGGCCACAACTACACCTGCTGGCTCGGCTTCAAGGGCGGCAAGGGCATCGCCACCTCGGCCGGCGTGCTGGCCGCCTTGGTGCCCCAGGCATTCCTGATCACGCTCGCCACGTGGGTCGTGGTGTTTGCCGTGTCGCGCTACGTTTCGCTCGCCAGCGTGGCGGCCGCCGGAATTTTGCCGGTCGCGACGGTGCTGACCAAACAGCCTCTCCCGATCATCGGCCTGAACCTGCTGCTCGGCCTGCTCGCGATCTGGAAACACAAGCCGAACATCGAGCGACTGCTGGCCGGCACCGAGAACCGGATCGGCAAGAAGCCGGCCGCCACCCCGCCGCCGGAGGCCAAGCCGTGAAACTTACCATCGTCGGCGCCGGCGCTTGGGGAACTGCCCTCGGGGTTGTCCTGTCACAGAATGGGCACGCCCTCACCGTGTGGGGCCACAACGCGGAACACCTCGCCGCCGCGGCCGCGGAACGGGAGAACCGCCGCTACCTACCCGGCGTTCCGTTGCCCGCCGACTGGGTCTTTGAACCCGACCTGGCCCGCGCGGCGGCCGGGGCGGATGGACTTTTGCTGGCCGTGCCCTCCAAGGCGCTACGGGCGACGGTCGAACGGTTAGCCGGGTTCACTGGCTTCGCCATCAGCACGACCAAGGGCATCGCGGCGGCCACCGGCCACACCATGGGGGCGGTGATCACAGCCGCGTTGCCGGGCGCACGGCTGGCGGCCTTGTCCGGCCCCTCGCTGGCGGCGGAAGTCGCGCGGGGAATCCCGACCGCCGTGGTGGCCGCAAGCCATGACGAAGCGCTGGCCCGGCAGGTCCAGGAGCTGTTCCACCGGCCCGCGTTCCGGGTTTACCGGAGCGACGATCTTACCGGCGTCGAACTCGGCGGGGCATTGAAGAACGTGATCGCCATCGCCGCCGGGGTCTGTGACGGACTCGGCTTCGGCGACAATTCCAAGGCCGCCCTGCTGACCCGGGGCCTCGCGGAAATCACCCGCCTTGGTGTCGCATGCGGCGCTCGGGCCGAGACGTTTGCCGGCCTGAGCGGCTTGGGTGACCTCACGGTGACCTGCTTCAGCCGGCTCAGCCGTAATCGAGGCTTCGGCGAGCGGATTGGCCGCGGCGAGTCCGTGACCGCCATTCTGGCCAGCACGCAATCCGCGGTCGAAGGCCATCCGACGGCCGCGAGCGCGCTGGAATTGGCCCGGAAGCTCGATGTCCCGTGTCCGATCATCACCGAGGTTCACGCGATGCTCTACGCGGGCAAGAACCCTCGCCAAGCCGTCGCCGACCTTCTGAGCCGCGATTCCAAGGCGGAAGCCTAACAACGCGCCGCCGGGTCAGTTCCCGCCGGTGTCGGGGCGGAGCCAGCCCGAGCCGCCGTAATACCAGCGCGATGCCTTGAGCGACTCCACGTGGGCGTCGGTCATCGCCACGTTGCTCTTGCCGGCATGGCGCAAGTGCGGGCCGCCCCAGTTGGGATCCGCCGTGGACGCCGCGACCACGCAGCCGTCGCACGGCGTGCTGTTCACCGGATCATGCAGCACCCAGGCGCCGGCCTTCTCCGGTGACTTCTCGGTCACGCAAGTCAGCGGGTCCTTGGTGGCCTTCGGCTGGCTGCCGCCGTCAGTCAGGTGGACGGTGCCGGACGGATTACGGATGGAGGAATCGTTGACCTGGGGATACTTGGAAGCCTCCCAGCCGCCGGGCCAGTCGCATCCGCCGACGCCGAAGTTCATCATGTAGTTCGACACCGCCTTGTCCTGCTGGTCGCTCGGATACAGGGCGACGAGTTCCTTGAACTTCTTCGTGCGCGACGGGCACAGGATCAGGTTGGTCGTCTGCGTGAACGGAGCGAGGAAGTTGAACCAGGCCTTCCGCTCCACGTTGGAGCCTTTGACTGCGAAGGTCGGCGTGAACTTCCCGCGGCTGTCGCCGCCGTAGGTCGCCTGGGCGATGGCCATCTGCCGGAGGCTGTTGATGCAGGCGGTGGACTTGGCCTTTTCCTTCGCCTTCGACAGCGCCGGCAGCAACATGCCCGCGAGGATCGCGATGATGGCAATGACCACGAGGAGTTCGATGAGGGTGAATCCGCGGCCTGGCCGCCCGCTGGGAATGGGTGTTTGCATACGCTCCGGGAGTGTCTTCCCGAAGCTACCGCTCCCGGGCGCGTTTCGTCGAGCCCCCGCTTGGGGCTTTCCGCGGTTCGCCGGGCTGTTACTCGCCGTCGTTGCGGTCCTGCTAATGGGCTGCACGCCCACCACCTGGATGGCCCGCCGGATGCAGCAGGCGCCCAACACTTTTCCCACCGTCCTCGGACCGGAACCGCTGGTTTATTACTCCTTTCCCGGCCAGTGGCTGACGAACTTTCCCGCCGAAACTGCCGTCGTGGGGCCGCCCGCGGCCAAGCTCAGCTACCGGGTCATCGAGCCCGCCGCCTACGGGTTCCACCTCGTCAGCACCAACTGGCCCGACGGCGCCCGCCACCGCTACCGCTTCGATTTCCGCGCCGCGGTTCCCGGTCCGACGAACGCCTTCACTGCGACGCCCCGCGGGACGCTGTTCCTGCTCCACGGCTACGGCGTTAGCGGCACCACATTGGTCCAGTGGGCGCTGACCCTCGCGGAAGACGGCTGGCGCTGCGTGCTGGTGGACTTGCGCGGCCACGGGCAATCGTCCGGGAAGAAGGTGTTCTTCGGCGCGCAGGAAAGCCGCGACCTGGCCCAGTTGGCCGACGCGCTGGAGCGGGCTGGCCGACTGCGCCCGCCCTGCGGCGTGGTGGGCGCTTCCTATGGCGCGGCTTTGGCGCTGAAGTGGGCCGGCGAAGACGCGCGCCTCGGACCGGTCGTGGCGTTGACGCCCTACGCCGAACTGCAGCCGGCCGTGCTGGCGATCCGCGATGGTTACGCCCGCTGGATTCCGCGCTTCTGGGTGCGCGCCGCCGCCGCCCGGTTGCCGCGGTTGGTCGGCGTGGAAGCCGACGGCCTGGATCCGTTCCGGTGGCTGACCGAACGTCCGGTTCGAGCGCTCTTTGTGGCCACCGACCATGATCCGATTGCGCCGCCCGACGCCGTGAAACGGCTCCACGCCGCTGCCCAGCCCGGCAGCGCCTACGAACACCTCGGCGCCGGCATCCACGAGACGGCGCCATTCCAGTTCGCCGACCTGCTGCCCGCCGTCCGCGCGTGGCTAAATGCGCCGGTCGCACCTCCCTGAGCAGCCTCAGCCGGGCCGGCGATGCTCCGCCGGAAATTCCTCGCCGCTCGAAAGCCCGCCCCGGAATTCCTCTCGCCGCCATCGCCCGGCGGCGGATTGTCGGCGCCGTCATGCGTTACCTCATCCGCGAAAAGCTCCTCTCCTTCGGCGACGACTTCTGGATCCAGGACGAATCGGGCAACAATGCTTACCTGGTCGATGGGCGCGCCTTTACCCTCCTGCGGGAAAAACTCGTGCTCAAGGATGCCGCCGGGAACGAGCTCGGTTTCCTCCGCGAGAAGTTCATTTCCCTGCGCAAGGCCTACGAAATCCATGTCGGTGGCCAGCACGTGGCCACCGTGCGCAAGGACCTGTTCAATCTGTTCCGCTGCCGCTTCACCGTGGATGTCCCGGGCCCGGACGACTATGAGGCGCAG
>JBEISV010000280.1:0-6208 GCA_040375265.1 Verrucomicrobiales bacterium | reverse complement strand
GATGGTGTGGGTGGGAAAGTTGTTCACGCCGCTGAAGCCCATCTCCTTCACCTTGCCGAGCCAGTGCCACATGCGGCGGCGCGGATCGGTGGCGTGGACGCCGCAGATGACCGGGCACTCTTCGACCACGGGCAGCACCTCATATTCGCCGATCTCCATGGCGATGGCGTTGGCGTCGCCGTAGGCCATCATGCCGGCGGTGGAGCCATGACCCATCATGCGGAAGCGCCCGGAGTTATAGATGATGATGAGGTCGGCGCCGCCCTTCTCGATGAACTTGGCGCTGATGCCCGTGCCCGCACCGCCCGCGATGATGGCGTCGCCCTTCCTGATGGTGCTCATCAGGCGGTCGCGAACTTCTTTGCGGGTGTAGGGATTACCTTTGCCGGTCCAGGGATTGGGCATGGTCGTGAAGTGTTGTGTTACGTGTGACGGAAACCGGGCGTGACCATGGCCAATCCGCCGGCCCCGGGGCAATGCCGCAGAGGCGCGTCCGGCTATCGGGAACGCAACGGAGGCGCGGGCGGGGAAAAAATCTCCCGCAGCCGTGTCAGGATTCCACCGGCACCTGCGTTTGGATTCCCAGCATGCCGAAACATTTGTCCCTGAGCGGAGCCGTGCAGCTCAACTGCGGCCTACCCTGAACATGGCTTCCGTCCGTAGTATTCTCGTGCACGTGGGAAAACGGGTGCCGGCCTTCGGCCTGGCCGCCGCGCTGTCGGGTTGCGCCGCTCTTGATCTCCCCAAGCCGGCACGGGAGGCAAAGCCCGGTGTTGGCTCACCTGCGGAATGGACGCGGGCCGAATCCTCGAACCGTGGGCCCGCGGGCACGGGCTGGCTGGCAACCTTGGGCGATCCCAACCTCGAAGCGCTCGTCCAGGAGGCGCTGGCGCAGAACCGGAACCTGCGGACCGCCGCGGCCCGGCTCCGTGCGTTCAAGGAAGGCACGATCATCGGCCGGGCCGGGCGCCTGCCGACGTTTGGCGCCGGGTTATCGGCCGCCCATTCGGCGACGGCGATCCGGGACACCAACGGCAACCTTGGATCGTTCGACGGTGCCAATGACTACCGGCTGTCGTTGAATGCGTCATGGGAGGTGGATCTCTGGGGGCGGCTCGCGAACCTCCACCGCGCCAGCAAGGCGGATTACGAAGGCGAGTTGGCGGATTTTCGGGCGGCCCGGCTTTCGCTGGCGGCCAATACGGCCAAGGCGTGGTGCAACGTGACCGCCGCGCGCCTCCAGGTGGAACTGTCCGAGCAGACACGCGAGAGCTTCGACCGCAACCAGCGGATCGTGGAGCGCAACTACAAGGCGGGGGACATCGCCGCCAGCCCGCTGGACGTGCAGTTCGCCCGGAACCAGTTGGCCTCAACCGAACGCGGCCTGATCTCGCAGCGGCTCGGCCTGGAGGAAGCACGCCGTTCGCTGGAACTGCTCCTCGGCCGCTATCCCACGGCGGCCGTCAGCGGGCGGAGTGAACTGCCCTTGCTGACGAACGCCGTGCCCGCCGGCATGCCGTCGGACCTGCTCATGCGGCGGCCGGACCTGCTCTCAGCGGCGGCGGACCTGCAGGCTTCCGCGGAGCGGGCGGATGCGGCCCGCAAGGGGCTTTTGCCGGCCATCACCCTGTCCGCCGGCGGCTCGACCGGGGCAAGCGTGGACCTGTTGGATCTGGTCGCCAACCCGGCCTACATCGCCGGCAACATCGCGGCGGCGCTGGCCCAGCCGATCTACCGCGGCGGGGCGCTCCGGGCGCAGGCAAAGCAATCGCTCGCGTTCAACGAAGCCGCCGTCGAATCCTATGCCAACCTCGCCTTGCGTGCCTTCCGCGAAGTCGAGTCGGCGCTCGCCGCGGAGCAGTCGCTGGCCCAGCAATACGCCTTCCTCGAGACGGAGGTCAGCCAAGCGAACCTCGCCGAAGCGCAGGCCACCCGGGATTACTCGGAGGGCATCGTCGGTTACCTGTCCGTGCTGGAGGCACAACGCCGCGCCTTCAACGCCCGCAGCGCGATGATCGGTCTCCGGAACGCCCGCATCCAGACCCGCATCGACCTTCATTTGGCCCTCGGCGGCGACTTCGCCGACGGGCCTCCGGCATCCCGGCAACTTTCCCGAACCGATGACTGATTCCCCCTCACCCGATCCCGCGCCGCAGCGCTCTCGACCGGCCGCGCAACTGCTGCGGATCGCGCTGCCGGTCGGGATCCTCACCGCTGGTTTGGTCGCCTACGGAATCCTGTCGGTGGAACCCAAGAAGGCCAAGAGTCCGCCCGCGAAACCGCAGGCCCTCCGGACAAAGGTCAAAGAGCTACGGATCGGGGATCATCCGGTGATCATCAAGACCCACGGGGTCGTGCGTCCGCACAGCGAAGTCACCCTGACGGCCCAGGTGCCGGGGCGGATCAGCCGTGTGAACCCAGGGGTGGAGGACGGCGCCTTTTTCGGAGCTGGCGAAGTGCTGCTGGAACAGGAGACGGTGGACTACGAGACGGCGGTCGTGTCGGCCGAGGCCCAAGTCGCCCGAACCAAGGCTGCCCACGCCTTGGAAGAAACCCGCGCGAAGCAGGCCAAGCTCAACTGGGAGGACCTCGGCTACAAGGAGGCGCCCAGCGAACTGGTGCTGCGCCTGCCGCAGGTGCGGGAATCCAAGGCCAATGTGGACGCCGCACTAGCCCAACTGGAGCGCGCCAAGCGCGATCTGGAACGCACGAAGATCCGGGCACCGTTCGAGGGACGTGTTCGCCGGCGCAACGTGGGCCTGGGCCAGGTCGTCGGTGCGGGCACCCCCTTGGCCAGCATCTTCACCGTGGATTTCGCGGAGGTCAGGCTGCCGATCGCAGCCCGCGAGCTCCGCTTCCTGAACCTGCCCGAGACCGCCAAGGACATTCCCGTCGAGGTCGAGCTGCGGAGTTCCACCGACGAGGAGTCGGGCGTGGTCTGGCAGGCCCGGATCATCCGGACCGAAGGCGCGCTCGATGAGAACTCCCTCGACCTCTTCGCGATCGCGCGGGTGGACGACCCATTTGGTCGCAAGTCGAAGCATCCTCCACTGCGCATCGGGCAACCGGTCGTTGGCTCCATCGCCGGCAAGGTGCTAACCAATGTGGTGGCGTTGCCGCGCGCCGCGGTGCGCCAACTCGATCAGATACTGCTCGTGGACCAGGCCGCCCTGACCCTGAAGCCCACCACGATCGTCCCGCTCTGGGCTGACGAGGAGAGCATCATCGTCCCGGCTTCGGTGATCGCGGGCGGGATGCTGCTGGCGACGACCCACCTCGTGTATGCGCCGCTCGGGGCGAAGGTGGAGATCATCCCGGACATCGCGACCACACCGGCAAGTTCTGGCACCAATTCCTTGGCCCAGCGCAAACCCGGAGCCAAGTCCGGCGGCAGCAACCCGAAGCCATGAACGGAGCCAACCCATGATCCGCTGGTTCGCCCACAACGGCATCGCCGCCAACTTCCTCATGCTCGCGATCATGGTGGGCGGCATCTACACGGCCGTTTACCGCGTCCCGCTGGAAATCACGCCCGCCCTGAGTTGGCAGACAGTGATGATCGAGATGCCCTACCGGGGCGGCACCGCGAAGGACGTTGAGCGTGCGATCCTCATCCCGATCGAGGAGGCGCTGGAAGGCGTCCAAGGGATCAAGCAACTGAACGCCGACGGATCCCGCGGCATGGCACGGTTCTATCTTCAGGCGCTGCCGGGAACCGACCTGCGCGAACTGCTCGACGATGTGAAGGCCCGGGTGGACACGATCACCACCTTCCCCAGCGAGACTGAGCGGCCGCGGGTCTTCATCCCGGAATCGGGGAACTACTTCGCCGTCCTGAGCGTCGCGGTCACCGGCGACCTCGGGGCCGATGACCTGCGGAAGGTCGCCCGCCGCGTGCAGGAAGATCTGCTGGAGATGCCCGGCATCAGCCGCGCCGGCATCGAAGGCGGCCGTCGGCTGGAGATCGCCATCGAGGCCAAGGCCGACAAGCTGCTGTCCTACAATCTCACCTTCCAGGACCTGGCCGACGCGATCCGGCGGTTCTCCATCGACCTGCCGGCCGGAGCCATCGACAGCGCGAGCGGGACTTTGATCGTCCGCACGCGGGGACAGGCCTACAGCGAACGGGATTTCGCCAAGATCCCTATCCGCGCGGCGAACGGCGCGGAAGTGCTCCTCGGCGACGTGGCCGACATCCGCGACGGATTCGAAGAGGGCGACAAGCGCGTCGAGTTCAACGGCAAGCCCGCCCTCTTCGTCCAGGTGCTCCGGACGGGCAACGAGAGCGCGATCGAGATCTCGGACAAGGTCCGCGACTACGTCCGGACCGCGGGCACGCGTTTCCCGGACGGCATCCAACTGTCGGTCTGGAACGACGAGTCGCTGTCCATCCGGGCCCGGCTCAGCGGGTTGGTCTCCAACACTCTGCAAGGCGGCCTGATGGTGTTGCTCCTGCTCGGGCTCTTCATGCGCCCGGTGCTCGCATTCTGGATCGCCGTGGGCATCCCCGTGGCGATCGCGGGCGGACTGACGATGATGCCGTGGTTCGGCCTCACCGCGAACATGATGAGCCTGTTCGGCTTCTTCATCGTCATCGGCATCGTCGGCGACGACGCCATCGTCACCGGCGAGAACATCTACGCGAAGCTGAAGTCCGGCATGGACCCGCTGGAGGCCGTCGTCGTGGGCACGCAGGAGGTGTCCACGCCGGTGACCTACGGCGCGCTGACGACCATCGTGGCGTTCGTGCCGATGCTGTTCTTCCAAGGCACCTGGGGCGACTACGCCAAGCAGGTCCCGCCGGTCGTGGCGTCCGTCCTCCTGTTCTCGTTGCTGGTGTGCAAGCTGTGCCTGCCGACGCATCTGAAACACATCAAGTTCACCGCCCGGGAGAACGCCTTCGACCGGTTCCAGAAGCGCATCACCGACGGACTGGACCAGTTCGTCGGCCGGGTTTACGAGCCAAGCCTCCACTGGGCGATCCGGCACCGGGCGACGGTGCTCGCCAGCTTCGTCGCGATGGGGCTGCTGATGGCCGGCTACTGCCTAGGCGGGCGAATGAAGTTCGTCTCGTTCCCCTCGGTGGATTCAAGACGCATTACCGCGATCCTCCGCCTGCCCGAAGACACGCCGCTGGAGACGACGGCCAAATACGTGGAGCGCATCTCGGCGGCCTTGGAGAAACTCAAACAGGAGTTCACCGACCCAAAGACCGGCGATTCGCTCGTCCGCAACGTGTCGCGTGTCATCGGTGGCTATGAGCCGAGAAGCGGTTTCAGCAAGTCGTCCGGTTCCGTCTCGCTGGAGATCATGGACCCCAGCCAACGGAGCGAACCCGGCCCGCGGAACAGCAAGCTCGCGAACCGGTGGACCGAGCTGATCGGCCCGATCCCCGAGGCGACCTTCTTCCGGGTCTTCTCCGAACAGACCTTCGAGGGCGGCCAGGAATACGCCGACGGCAACCTTCACTTCGAGTTCCGCGGGCCGACTTCACCCAAGAAAGCAGAGCTCGCAGAACGCATGAAGACCTTGCTGGAAAGCTACGGCGGCATCCGCACCGCCTGGGCGCAGGTGAACTACGGGCAGGACGAGTTGGAGTTCACCCTCAAGCCCCGCGCCGCCGAGCTTGGGCTCAACCAGGCGTCCCTCGCCCGGCAGATCCGCCAGGCGTTCTACGGCGAGGAGGCCCAGCGCGTGCAGCGCGGCATCGACGACATCCGGGTCATGGTCCGGCTGCCCAAGGCTGACCGGGAGACCTTGCACACGCTCGACCGAATGAAGATCCGCACACCCCGCGGGGCCGAGGTGCCGCTGGCCACGGTCGCGGAAGTCCATTTCACCAAAGCGCCCTCGTTCGTGGAGCGCAACGACGGCGCCGAAGTGATCCGCATCGGCGCGCAACCGATTGATGAGACGGTGGACGTCATCGGCATCGCCCGCGAGCTCGAGCCCCAGCTCATCGCGATGTGCGCCGAGGGCGAGGAACTTTCCTTCCAGTTCAAGGGCTACGTGGCCGAGGCCCAGGAATCGAAGCAGCGCACGATGCTCGGCGCCGCCGGTCTGCTACTCGCGATCTTCGCCCTGCTGGCGATCCCGCTGAAGTCGCTGACTCAACCGATCTTCGTCATGCTCGTCATCCCGCTGGGCACCATCGGCGCGCTTCTCGGGCACATCATCATGGGCATGACGCCGTCGTATCTCTCGATCT
>JBEISV010000246.1:0-6854 GCA_040375265.1 Verrucomicrobiales bacterium | reverse complement strand
GAGAAAATGAGGCTCAGCCGCGCGTGATCGTCTCGTGCAGGTTCAGGATAGTCCGCGCCACGTTGGTCCAAGCGGCCAGTTCCGCGGCATTGAGTTCCGCCGGCAGCTTGGTGGGCCAATTTTTCATACTCTGGATAGGCCAAGTCCGATTGCTATGACTCGAAGACATGGTGGCACTGAATATTAACGTGACCGTGGCCAGAAAGATCGACAACGACCCAATTGGGCTCATCTCCCAAATACTGTAAGCCGATTACCTCAGCGAGGTAGTGATCGGGTCGTCGAGGCGTTGGCAAGGCACGAAAGTAAGAGGCAACCTCGTCAAAGTTGTCGATGCCGCCGAAACGCACTGATGCCGACGGCGGCGCTTCTTTGTTCCAGACCGGATCAAGGGCAATTTCCAGCGTAAGCTCGCGGCGAGGACCGATCGTGTAACTCGCCAACTGGCCGTCGTGAAAATTGTGCCTGAAGGAACGAAACTTCATACGCGAGTCGCCTGACAGATAGACCACGTCACCGAAACACGCCCCTCGGTGAACGACCGGTTTCCGACGACGAGCTTGGCACTCACCAGTTGGAAATGCGCCTTCATCCCCGCGTAATGGTCTCGTGCAGGTTCAAGATGGTCCGCGCCACGTTGGTCCAAGCGGCCAGTTCCGCGGCATTGAGTTCCGCCGGCAACTTCGTCGAGCCGACCTTCAGGTAGTCCGCGGCGCTTGTCGGATTCGCGCGGTATTCGCTGAGGTGCTTTTCGAGCAGGGCGCGCAGTGTCGCCACTTCGCCGGCTTCCGGTTTGCGTCCCAGCGCCTGCCGCCACATCCACCGGATGCGCGCCTCGGCGTCACCCTTGGCTTCGCGGGCGGTGCGGACGGCCAGTGATCGGGCCGCCTCGACGTAGGTCGGGTCGTTCAGCAGCACGAGGGCCTGCTGCGGGATGTTCGAGCGACTTCGTTCGGCCGCGCATTCCTCGCGGGTCGGAGCGTCGAAGGCCAACATGCTCGGGTGGACGTAGCTGCGCTGCCACCAAGTGTAGAGCCCACGCCGGAATTGGTCGTTGCCCCAGCTCGCGTCGTAAGCCCGCTGCGGGAAGTTGAGGTTTTCCCAGTAGCCGTCGGGCTGATACGGCTTCGCGCTCGGGCCGCCGACCTTCAGCTCCAGCAGGCCGGCGATGGACAGGGCGTTGTCGCGCACCAACTCGGCGTCGAGCCGCCAGCGGCCCTGGCGCGCGAGGTCGCGGTTCTCAGGATCGCGGGCGAGTTCCTCGCGGGAAGCCTTCGAGGTCTGCCGGTAGGTATCACTCAGGACCAACAGCCGGACCATGTGTTTCATGTCCCAGCCGCTGTCGCGGAACTCGCAGGCCAGCCAATCCAGCAACGGCTGGTTCGGCGGCGTCTCGCCCTGCGCGCCGAAGTCATCCATGACCTTGGACAGCCCCAGCCCGAAGAACTGCTTCCACAGCCGGTTCATCACCACGCGGGCGGTCAGCGGATGCTCCTTGGTAACGAGCCAGTCGGCGAGGTCTAGGCGGTTGAGCCGGCGGCCGGCGGGCGGGGCCTTGGCCAGGAAGGCCGGCAGCGCGGGCTCGATGATGTCGCCGGTCTCGATCATCCAGTTGCCACGCGGCAACAACCGCACGGTCCGGGGTGTCTCGGCCTGTTCGGTGACCAGCGAACGCGGCACCGTGGCCTCGAAGTCCGCCCGGGACTTCTTTGCCTCGGCCAATTGGGCCCGCAGTTCCGCCAGCTCCGGGGTGATGGATTTGAAATGATTGAACAGCTTTTCGCGTTGGGCGGTGTCCCGCTGGGCCGCGGGCACCTTCAACACGTCGGCGATCTCCCGGATCGGCGGCAACGCGAAGGGCGAGCGGACCGCCGCGGAGTCGGTGGCCGTGGACACGCGGAACGCGCCCAACGTGTGGCTGCCGTTGCCGTGCCGCTGCTGCAGCTCGACCACCAACGACTCGCCGTCCGCCAGCGAGACAGGCTCCTTCAGCTCCAACAGCAATTGCTGGGGCTGTCCCACGTGCGGCAACACCGCCCAGCCGGCGGAATCGCCCTGGGCGTCGCCATCAATCGCGGACGCCGCGGTCCACGCCTTGTAGGGGTTCTTTTCCGCCAAGGTGGACTGTTCGTGGGTGGCGCGGGCGGTTTGGAACGCCAGTTTCCGCTGCTCAGCGCCGTCGCGTTCAACCCGCGCCACGACTTCGGTGAGCACGAAGTTGCCATTGCCGGAACGGCCCGGCCCCTTCTGCGGCAGCGAATCGTCCGGCAACATTTCCAAACGCAGGCCCACGACGCCGGCCGGCGCATTCGTGAACCGCAGCGTGTAGGTGTCCTTGTCGGGGCGCGGACCACTGGCGAGCACCGACTGATCGTCGCGCACCTTGAGTTTCGCGCCATCAGCGGACTCCGCCTTGGCCGGCCGCTGCCGGGTCCACCGCGCTTCGGTCGCGTAGGAGTTTTCCTGGCCGGTCAGCCAGCGTTGATAGCTCTCCGCCAGTTCCGGATGCGGGCCGTCGTATTGCCGCTGGCGCAGTTCGACCATGCCGGCGTGCCACTTCAACCCGTCGGCCTGCGCCGGCGTCGGCACAAACATGCCCGGCTCGCGCCCGCCGATGATCGTTTCCTTCACGTCGGCGAAAACGGCGCCGAGCGCGTAGAAATCCCGCTGCGTGATGGGATCAAACTTGTGATCGTGGCACTGCGCGCAGCCGATGGTCTGGCCCAGCCAGATGTTGCCGACGGCGCGGACGCGGTCGGTCAGGTAACGCGCCTCATAATCCTTGGTCTGCGCCCCGCCCTCCTCGGTCGTGAGCAGGAGCCGGTTGAAGCCCGAGGCGACCTTCTGTTCCTGCGTCGGGTTCGGCAGCAGGTCACCGGCGATTTGTTCGCGGGTGAACTGGTCGAAGGGTTTGTTGGCGTTGAAGGAGCGAATCACGTAGTCGCGATACGGCCAGATGTTCCGCGGATTGTCGGAATGGTAACCGATCGTGTCGGCGAAGCGCACGACGTCAAGCCAGCCGATGGCCATGCGCTCGCCGAAGTGCTCCGAGGCCAGCAGCCGATCCACCCGCTTTTCGTAGGCGTCGGGCGCAGCGTCCCGTTCGAAGGCGTCCACCTCCTCCGGCTTCGGCGGCAGTCCCACCAAGTCGAAATACAGCCGGCGAATGAGCGTCCGGCGATCGGCGGCCGCTGACGGCTTGAGGCCCTTTTCCTCCAAGCGCCGGCGGACCAGTTCGTCCACCGCCCGCTTGGGGTCGGCGACCGCTGCCTTCACCGGCGGGGTGTAGGCCCAGTGGCCCTGATACTCGGCGCCCTCGGCGACCCACCGCTGGAGCAGGTCCCGCTGTGCCGGCGTCAGCGACTTGTGGGATTCCGCCGGCGGCATCAGGTCGTCGCCATCGGCGGTGAAGATGCGTTTCACCAACTCGCTGTCCTGCGGCTTGCCCGGGACCACTGCGATCTTGCCGGATTTCGCCGGCTTCACCGCGGCCTCACGGAGGTCGAGCCGGAGCCCGCCCTTCATCTTCTGGGTGTCCGGCCCGTGGCAGGCGAAGCAATTGTCCGACAGCAGCGGGCGGATCTCGCGATTGAAGTCGACCTTGGCTGCCGCCGACGCGACCGCCACCGAACCGAGGCAACCCGCCAAGGTAAGGGTTCCGGTCAGCCGGCGGCGTAATCGCAGAAGCAACTGGGACATGTTGGCGAAAGGTTGGAACAGGTGCGCGGTGATTTCCAACCCTCGGTTGAAAATTCCTCGGAGCAATTCGGACGGCGGACCCGTAATCTTGTCCGCGGCAAGGTGCAGCCGGAAACAAGTCGCGGACGGTCCCGGTGGAATTTCGGCATGGCCCGACGGCGGGCGACCTTGGCAACCTCCCGGCCGTGTCACTCAAGGTTCTCGTCGTCCCGGACAAATTCAAAGGCACCCTGACCGCCGCGCAGGCCGCCGGCGCCATCGTCAACGGCTGGTGGGGAGCCCGTCCCCAGGATGAACTGGAAATGCTGCCGATGAGCGACGGCGGCGACGGCTTCGGCGAGATCATCGCCCAACTCACCGGCGCCACGGAACATGTCTGCGCCACCGTGGACGCCGCCGGCCGGCCCGTCGGCGCCAAGTGGTGGTGGCAGGCCGACACGCGGACGGCGATCATCGAGTCGGCCCAGGTCATCGGCCTCGCGATGTTGCCGCCGAACCGCTTCCACCCGTTCGAGCTCGATACCCGCGGCCTTGGCGCGGTCATCCGCAGTGCGGTCGGCGCCGGGGCCCAGCAGATCCTGATCGGCATCGGCGGCAGCGCCACCAACGACGCCGGCTTCGGCCTGGCCACTTCCCTCGGCTGGCGCTTCTACGATGAACGCGACCAGCCCATCGAGAAATGGGTGAAGTGCAACAAGCTCGTCCGCTGGCTCGCCCCGCTGGACCCCATCCTCGGCGTGGACTTCACCGTGGCGGTGGACGTGGACAATCCCCTGCTCGGCCTGAATGGCTGCACCCGCGTCTACGGTCCGCAGAAAGGCCTCGCCATGCAGCAGGCGCCGATGGCCGAGGCCGCGCTGGAGAAGCTGGCCGCGCGGGCCAAGGAGCAGTTCGGCTACGAGATCGCGGACGATCCCGGCTGCGGCGCCGCCGGCGGACTGGGTTTCGGGCTACGCGTTTTCCTCAACGCGCAGACGGAGTCCGGATTCGACCTTTTCGCTCGGTATTCCAAGCTGGAGGCCCACATCGCGAAGGCGGACTTGGTGCTAACCGGCGAAGGCATGATCGACCGGCAAAGCCTAATGGGCAAAGGCACGGGCCGCCTCGCGCAAGTCTGCAAGGCCTTTAGCAAACGCTGCGTGGGGTTTGCTGGGATGGTCGAGGGCGCGGCCAATTCGCAGACCTCAGACCGGCTGTTCCACGCGGTGCACGCGCTTTCCCCAGACGTCACCAGCCCCGCCGAGGCGAAGAAGGACGCCGCCATGTGGCTCGAACGCCTCGCCCGCAAGACGGCCGAAAACTACGACTGGACGTGATTTACTTCAGCGAACTCCGACCCGGGGTGCAGTCCATCGCGGACCATTTGGAGAGGAGGAAAAGGTGGTGCCAGAGGGGAGAATCGAACTCCCGACCAAGGGCTTATGAGTCCCCTGCTCTACCGCTGAGCTACCCTGGCACGAAAAGGCGGGCGGATAAATAGATACGCCCGAAGGACCGGGCAAGCGGTTTCTCCGCCCGCTGACGCCGCGCCACGGGCAGGTCTGCGCTCAAGGGGCTTCCACTGGAGCGATGCGCACGAGGGCGGAATCCCGGTTGTTGGACCAATTGCTGCCCCATTCGAGCACATAGAGTGCGCCGTCGGGGCCAAATTTTATGCTGATAGGGCGCTTGAACCGCACCTCCGGCAGCACCGGAGCCATCCGGCGGACGCGCCGCTGCTCGTCGAGCCAGACGGCCTTGATCCAGCCGCGTTCCCATTCGTGGAGGAACACCGCCCC
The DNA here is from genome assembly GCA_040375265.1 of Verrucomicrobiales bacterium. GTDB lineage: Bacteria > Verrucomicrobiota > Verrucomicrobiia > Limisphaerales > UBA9464 > CAIWAH01. The sequence goes on along the minus strand of JBEISV010000246.1, from coordinate 1,377 downwards.
GTCGAACTCGGCTGGTAGCTTCCGGGCTGAGGCCGGGCCGGGAGCGAAATGGTAGACGGGGCCGGCCATCGCGGATCGGGCGCCGGAACCGAGTTCCGGCCAGCGGCTGGACGGTACCGGCGGATACCAGAGAAATGCCGGTTGGGCGGGGGGCAGGTGCTTCTGTCCGGTGTTGTGCGGTGAGTCGTTGACCGGCGTGGCCGGGTCGAAGGCAGCGCCGGCGGTCTTGGTCGCGAAGTCCCAACGGAGGTAGGGGCGATTGTCCGCCTGGAAGTAGGGCCAGCCGAAGTTGCCGGCGGCGGTGGCCACGTTGAATTCGTCAAAGCCAGCGGGACCGCGAGCAGGATCGGGCCCCAGCGCGTCGGGGCCGACATCCCCCCAGTAGAGCCAACCGGTGACGGGATCCACGCTGAACCGAAATGGGTTGCGGCACCCCATCACATAAATTTCGGGCCGGGCGTCGGCAATGCCGGGCGGAAACAGGTTGCCGGTCGGGATTTGGTAGGTGCCGTCGGGCTCGGGATGGACCCGCAGGATCTTGCCGCGGAAGTCGGCGGTATTGGCGGCGGTGCGTTCGGAGTCGTTCAGTTCATTCCCGGGACGACGGTCGAGCGGGGCGTAGCCCTCGGACTGTACGGCGTAGGTGTAGTCGCCGGTGGAGACGTAGAGGTTGCCCGCGGCGTCGAATCCCAGGCCGCCGCCGGAGTGGTTCGGCTTGGGGATCAGCGTGGGAATGCGCAGAAGGATTTTCTGCGAGGCGGCATCCAGCACCCCGTTGGTGAACGTGAAACGGGAGACCCGGTTTTCCAGCACGCCCGGGGTGGAGTGGAAAAGGAAAACCCACTGGTTGGTCGCGAAGCCCGGACTAAGGGCCAGGCAGAGCAGTCCGTCTTCGGGGCCGGTGAGCACATTCAGGTTTCCCGCTGACCGCAGTTCACCGGTGCCGGGATCCCAGACCTTGAGGTGGCCGGGACGTTCCGCGACAAACACCCGCCCGTCGGCCGCGACGTCGAGCGCGATGGGTTCGGTGAGCCCGGTGGCCAATACGGTCCGCTCCAGAGGGGTCGCGGCAAACCCGGCGGGGAGCAACCCCACGGTAAGCGCCAGCCCGCCGAACCATCGCGCAACCGGCGAACTGGCGGTGGCGCGGGGGCTCATTGGTCGGCCTTGCTGCCGGCCAGCACCTCGCGGAGCACGGCAACGAACTGATCCGCGGAATACGGCTTTTCGAGGATGCCGCGAAAGCCCTCGGCCTCGAAGTTGGCGAGCACCGGGTCGTTCGAATAGCCGCTCGAAACGACCGCGACAACCCCGGGATCCAATTGCCGGAGACGCCGCAAGGTGTCGAGCCCGCCCAGTCCGCCAACGATGGTCAGG
>JBEISV010000442.1:0-4103 GCA_040375265.1 Verrucomicrobiales bacterium | reverse complement strand
GACTGGGACAAGTATTCGCAGCAGACCTACGCGGCCAACTTCGGCGAGAAACCCCACGCAGCGCGATGTTGGGAAAGAAACGCGAGTTCCGGCAGCGCGGCGTCATTCGGTAGCCGCAAGACTTCACCCTCATAGGCCGCAAAACTGTCCGCCACCGCCCGTTGCGGTAACTCAGCTTTGAGCCGCGCAGACAACAACAGCTTCAAGTTGTCATCAAAGGCGATGAGCCCGCGGTCAAACGCTGCGTCGTGCAGGCGGGACAGGCTGAGACCGTTGCGAACATTGAGGCGCTGATCCGGGTGGCTGCCCCACGGCAGAATGTGCGAGGCGATCAGCAGTTCCCTGATCGCAAGGCCGGTGACACCGCAGCACTCGCCGAAGTTGTTGAGCACCGCGTCGCGGAAAAACTCCTGGCCACGCCGCAGCTTCACTTGCGCGATGGTTTCCGTTGGGCCGGCCGTCGGAAGCCTGCGAATGCGGATTCCTTCTTTGGGCAATACCTCCAGCCCGGATTGTTCGTCGGTGTTGAACAACATCCGGAGCGCTTCCTCGCTCGCTGGAACTGCCTCGTTGAGGTTTTCGTGAAACTCATCCCACACCGTCCGATCCAAGGTGCTGGCGCCTTCGAGACCCCGGATGCCACGAAGTTTCAAGGCAGGGTCCAGCGAGGCGAAGTTGCAGAGCTTCATGGCGACGCTGTTCGCCCCACGCTCCAATTTTTCCGCCAGCGCGACGATGGCAGGATGCCGGGCATGGAGCTGACCGAAGGTGAGCTTGTGGTAGAGGTTCAGCGCGACGAACAACTCGTCGCGGGTCCAGCGGCGTCCGGCGGCCATGTAAACAGAGTGCCAGCGGCGAGACTGTGACGCGAGCTTGCTGGAGCGTTTGCTCAGCCAGCCCGGAGGGCTGACAGCCATTAGCCGGGGGTTGAGGAGCGCGGCGACGATACCCCCGGATAGCGTCCGGCCAACATCCGACCCTGGAGGGGTCGAAGGTGCATTCGGTGGCGTTTCTGGCACCCCTTCAGGGTGCTGACCCGTAATGACCCGGACCGGGGGTATCGCTCCCGAGGGTCGCTCAACCCCCGGCTAATGGCTGGCACGCCCACAGCGCGCTCGAACTTGCGCCTTGCCGGCGCGGGCAAACCTGGCCAGGCAGCTTCGCCGGAATATGACCAGCGAACCTCTGTCCGGCCCTTCCGAGGCCGATCCCGCCGCCGTCTTTGCCGCCGCCCTTTCGTTGTGGAAGGCGGTTCACGAGCACAGGTCCCGCAATCCCGACTTCAACCTCAGCGAGGCCTACAACGGCGGGGACGAGTTCATGCGGGTCGTGATGCGCATCGGGCGCAAATTCGAGGAGTGGGCCTGCGTTCACGTCGTCTTTGAGGAAACCGAAGAAGTCTGGCCCTACGATCTGGAAGACCGCTTTGGCGCCGCGTGTCTCGCAACGATCGGAGCCGGTGCACTGGCCAGTTTCGAAGCTGCCGATTGCCTGCGCGTGGCGTGGCGGCTGGGCCTCCCGTTGCGGGCGGACGGAAAGCTGCCGGTCCCGGTATGCGTCAGCGCACCGAATCCGGTGATTGGTTCCGGCTTTCGAGCATTTCGCATCTACACCTTCCGCCGTCCGATCGACGACGACAGCGTCGAGGCGTTCACCACGTCAGACGAGGTCTGCGACGATGAGTTCGGGCCGCCGGGTTTTGGACTCTACGGCGTCGAAGCATCGGGCTTGCTGGAACACATCGCCGATCGGGCGACCTACCTCGAAGCCGTCGCGTTGGCGCGCAAGCTGGCTCCTAGATTGGAACTGCCCGACTGCCCCATCGTCCGACGGAGTTAACGGCCCGCTGCTGCCGCGAACCGGAGGCAGCAGGCCGTTTCGCGCCTTCCGGCGCAGCGGGCAGGCTGGCAGCCTGCCCTACGTTATTCCGGTTTGGCTCCTCACCCCAGCCCTCTGCTCGTTCGAGGCGGTGAGCGAGCAAGGCGCAACTTCCGCCGATTTGGCGGAGGACGCCAATTCACGCTTCCATGCGGCGGAATCGGCGCCCGCGGCGGATCACCGCTACCCCGGCGGGGCTACTTCTTCAGGCCAATGCTGCTGGCGCGCGTCGCCACTTTCCGGCTGGTGAGGACCTTCGAGACGGTGCCGGTCTTGAGATACTTGCTCCGCACGGTTTCCAGGATGGCGTCGCGGTGGTCGTAGAGGCGCTTGAGCTTGCGGGGCTTCACCCGGGCGGTGACGTAGGCGGTGAGCAGCGGCAGGGCGATGGTGCTGTCGGTGTAGCAGACGACGCTGTCGGGCAGCTTGTCGGGATCGACCTTGCCCCAGCTCACGGCTTCGGCCGGCGTGGCGCCGCTCAGGCCGCCGGTGTCGGGGCGCGCGTCGGTGCACTGGAGGAAGTAGTCGTGGCCCTTTTCCTGGATGCCCATGACTTCCTGGATCTGCGGCTCGGTCTGGAGCATGAAGTTCTTCGGGCTGCCGCCGCCGAGGATGAACACGCTGCTGGTGTGGCCGGTGGACTTGGCGTGGTAGACGATGCCGGCGGTCTGGTTCACGTCGCGGTTCACGTCGGGCATCAAGAGCGAGCCGCGCATGGACATGGCGGCGACGTTCATGCCGATGCTGGAGTCACCGGGGCTGCTGGTGAAGATGGGGATGCCGCACTCGTAGGCCGTGGCGAGGATCGAGCTGTCCTTGATGCCGAGCTTCTTCTGGCGCGCGGCGACGTATTTGCCGAGGAGGTAGTGGAACTCGTCGGTGCCCATCGGCCGCTGGAACTCGGGTCCCTGGATGACCTCACGGACGAAGGCGTCGGTGTCGAGCAGGACGTTGTAGTCGAAGAGCACGTCGTAGATGCGGATGACGCCTTCCTGGTGCAGCTCGGTGTCGTCGAGGAACGGCGTGCCGGAATGCAGCTTCATGTCCAAGCCGAAGTGCAGGTCGTGGTAGAGGTTCGCGCCGGTGGAGATGATCCAGTCCACGTAGCCGCCCTTCATCAGCGGGATGAGGCAGCTCTTGCCGAGGCCGGCCGGGGTGAGCGCGCCGGTGAGCGACATGCCGATGAAGCCGTCGTTGGGCAGCATCTTCTTGGCGAGCAACTGGGCGGCTTCGCGCAGCCGGCCGCCGTTGTAGGCGAGCATGGACTGATCAATCAGGTCGGCGGCGGAGATGTTCTTGCCGACACCGAAGGGATTGAGGCGCGGATAGGCGGCGAACTTCTTCGAGATCTTGGGGGCGGACGCTTTGCTCATAGATGCGGCCGCAGTGTGCGGAGGAATGGAAAATGCAAAATGGAAAAGTCAGCGGCGAGAGGTGGGCGCGGCGCAGCTGGAAACTGCCCCGGGAAGCCGCCCGGCGGACTCCCTCTCTTCCACTCGGAGTGGAGGAGAGGGTCGGGGAGAGGAGGCGCTGCGCCCGCGATTCACGGACCTAGTCGGGTTTCGGCGCGGCCACCGTGAACGGACTCGGCGTCAACGGGGCGACCAGCGTGAGGTCCACGTCGAGGACCTGTCCCGCCGCGTCGGCGGCGAACATCACCCGCACCCACTGGGTCTCCGTGGTGCCGTCGCCCGTGGAGGAATAGCCTTGGCTCTCGGCCGGCACGAACGTGCCGTCCGGGCGTCGCGCGCGCACCAGCAACCGGTCGTCTCGATTGGTCGCGCCGGGCATCAGCCGGCCGCCGGCCACCGGGCCGCGGAGCACTAGGTCAAGCTGGGGTCGGTCGGTGTTGATGGTGAATTGCCAGTTGCGATCGCTGATGGTGCTGGAGTCGCCGGGATACTCGCTGCCGGGCGGTTGGGCCAACCAGTTGGTGCCGTCGCGAAAACCGAAACTGCCCGGGCCCGAGAAGGCCGCCCAATGCAGGCAGGCATTCGTCGCGCCGGCGGTCAGCGGCACCACGGCGAAGCTCCCTGGCCCCGGGAGGGTAAAGCGGCCGAGCGGGAACAACTGCCCTTCGGCAAATGGGTAACGGGCCGCCGGATAGGCTGTGACCTCAACCCGGCAGACCGTCTCGGGTTCGGGCAGGCGGGACCCCGCGCGGTTGCCCGTCGGGTCGAGCAGCACGTGCTGGCGGCTGAACCAGTCCGTGACCGGCTGCCCGT
>JBEISV010000078.1:0-13786 GCA_040375265.1 Verrucomicrobiales bacterium | reverse complement strand
GCAGGGCGGCGAAACTCACCAGCTCCGGATCCACGCTCGGACCGCAAAGCCCGGTGGAACAGCACATCGGCGGATCGTAAACCTGGATGGATTTCATGCCGGGAAACTAGTTGGCTAAACGGCCAAGTAAAGCCTGCGCTGGGTTCTCTGGGCGGTTCGTCTCGTCGGCCGGACGCGAACCGAGGCTGTGAGGTTTCTTCTGCCCGGCGGCAGCTCCACGGCGCGGCCCTGCTGGATTTACCCCCGCAACCTTCCATTGGCGGAAGCCGCTTCGCCCGCTAGCGTCGCCGGCCATGGATTGGATGACCAACCCTGACGTCTGGATCAGTTTGGCGACGCTGACGGCCCTCGAGGTCGTGCTCGGCATCGACAACCTGATCTTCATTTCCATCCTCAGCGGCAAACTGCCGGCGGACCAGCAGTCCCGTGCCCGGAAGCTGGGCCTGGCCTTGGCGCTGATCACCCGCATCCTGCTGCTCGCCAGCCTCGCGTGGGTGGTCAAGATGGATCAGCCCTTCCTCCGGCACACCTTGGCGCTGGGAGGCAAGAGCGTGGAACTGGCGGTGTCCGGCAAGGACGTGGTCCTGATCGTCGGCGGCCTGTTCCTGCTGTGGAAGAGCGTCCGCGAGATCCATCACAAGCTGGAGGGCGAGGACGGGGAAAAGTCGAACGCGATCGTCCCGACGTTCGCCAGCGTGATCGTCCAGATCCTGCTGCTCGACATCGTGTTCTCGCTGGATTCCGTCATCACGGCCGTCGGCATGGTGAAGCAATTGGGCGTGATGATCGCCGCGGTCATCCTCGCGATGATCGTCATGCTGCTGTTCGTGAACCAGATCAGCGCCTTCGTGGACCGGCATCCGACCATCAAGATGCTGGCGCTGTCGTTCCTCATCCTGATCGGCACGATGCTGGTCGCCGAGGGCTTCCACCAGCACGTCAACAAGGGCTACATCTACTTCGCGATGGTCTTCGCCGTCGTCGTCGAGTTCCTCAACATCCGCACCCGGAACAAGGCGAAGGCGGTTCAACTGCACCAGGAGTATCGTTAGCCGCCTCTTCGGTTTGCCCACGCCTGGCCGGTGCCGAGAATTGTCTCGCGCCTGCCGGGCCCTACCCTTTTCCTACTGAGCGATGATTTTGCGCCGGTTTTCAATCCTGTTCCTGGGCGGTTGCCTGCTGTTGCGGGCCGCCGAGCTCAAGCCTGAGGAGGCCCGCGAATCCGCCCTGTCGGCGTGGAAGGCGGGTAAACACCAGGAAGCCGTGGCGCTCGTTTCGCAGGCCATCACCGAGAATCCCAAGGACGCCCGCCTGCTCAACATGCGTTCGCAGATGCGCCTGCTGCTCAAGGACGGCAAGGGCGCCCTGAACGACCTCGACGAGGCGATCCGCCTGGAACCCGAGCTCGCTTCGCTCCGGCAGGAACGGGCCGCCCTGCTGTTCAAGGCGGGCAAGCTCGACGCGGCCTGCGCCGACTTCGACAAGGCCAACGAACTCGCGCCCCGGCTGGTCCCGCAGAACTGGCAGCGCGGCATCGCCCTGTATTACGCCGGGCGGTTTGCGGACGGCCGGAAACAGTTTGAGGTGCATCAGACCGTTAACTCGGAGGACGTGGAGAACGCCGTCTGGCACTTCCTCTGTGTCGTCCGGTCGGAAAATCTCGAAGCCGCCCGGAAGGCGCTCATCCCGATCGAGAAAGACGGCCGCGTGCCGATGCGCGAGGTGCAGCGGCTCTTCTCCGGCAAAGGCACGGTCGAAGACGTCTTTGCCGCCGCCAAGGCCGGTGAACCGACTCCGGCGGAACTGAAGGACCACGAATTCTACGCCCATCTTTACGTGGGCCTGTATTTTGAGGCGACCGGCGACGTCGCCAAGACGCGCGAACACATTCTCAAGGCCGCCAGCCTGGCTACGCCGGCCAACTACATGGGCGATGTCGCCCGCGTCCACGCGGTCCTCCTGCAATTGCCGAAATCCGAATCCAGTCCGAAACAGCCATGACACCCTTTTCCGATTCTCCCGCCCCGGGCGACCGCGGCCCCCAACGACGCGGTCCTGCCGGCGGTCCCGGCCGTGACTTCAACCGTCCGCCTGCCCGTGGCTTCGGCCGCGGCCCTGCCGGCGGCGGTTTTGCCGGCCAAGGCCGCCCCTATCAGTCCCGCCCTCCCTTCCGGCCGGGTTATGGCAACGCCGGACCCGGCGCCGGTCCGCAAGGGCGCGGACCCGATAGCGGATATGGCCGCCCACCGGAGCGTGGCTTTGGCCGCGGTCCCAGCGAAGGTGGCTTTCGCGGGCCAAGCGACGGCGGATTCCGGGGCCCGAGCGACGGCGGCTTTCGCGGGCCCAGTGACCGGGGTGGCCGGGGCGATGACCGTGAGTTCCGCCCGCGCGTGAGCTTCCGTCCCGATGGTTCGCAGCGGAACTTCGACCGTCCGCGTCCGCCCCGGCCCGGCCGGTTGGAACGCGACGCCATCCGCTCCGGCGAACGCCCGTTCTATCGCCCCCGTCCTGACCAAGGCCCAGGCCCAGGCCAGGGCGGCGAAGGCTACCAGGGTGACGCCGGCTACGGCCGCGGCCCGCAGTCCGAACGTCCCGGTTACGGTGGGCGCGGCCCGCAAGACCGGCCCGCCTACGATGAACGTGGCGGCACCGGCCGGCCGTTCCGCCGGGACGACGACGGGTTCGAGGGGAACGACGACCTGCCTTACGGCGGCGGCGCCCCGCGCGGCGCCCGACCCAACTTCGGCGGACCCCGCCCGCCGGCGCGTTCGTATGGACCGCCCCGCGAGAACCGGGGGCCGGCCCGCCCTTACGGTGACGACGGCCGACCTCCAGCCCGGTCCTACCGCGACGAGGGCTCGCCGTCGGCCCGTCCCATTCGGCGTGAGCCGGCCCCGCAGACCGATTACGAGCCGGAAGCGGAGGCGCCGGAAGCAGAGCGCAGCAACCTCGACCTCGCCGTGATGGTGGTCGAAAAGGCAACGCCGCGCATTCCCGCGGACTTGCTCCTGCGGCAGACCCTTTCCCGCCGCAAACGCCTTACCCGCGGCGACAGCGCCTACATCAGCCGCGCGGTGTTCAGCTACTACCGCTGGCTGAATTGGCTGCCGGAAGACGCCCCGCTCAAGCAACGGATCGAAGGCGCCCTAGAGCTGGCCAACCGTTTCGCCGCCGACCCCACCGAGGTTTCCGACGAGGAATTGCTCGGCCGCACGATCCCGTCGTGGATTGGCGGGCACCTGAACCTGAGCGGCGCCTGGGTGCGCTCGTTGCAGACCGAACCGCCGCTGTGGCTGCGGGCCCGGAAGGGTGCGGTCAACGACTTGAAGACCCAACTCGGCAACTGCGAACCGTCGGGCTTTGCGCGCTTTCCGGAGACCTTCCGTTACGTCGGCGAGGAGGACTTGTTTCGGCATGACCTGTTCCAGGCGGGCGCCTTCGAGATCCAGGACATCGCCTCGCAGGCGGTCGGGCTGGCCTGCGCACCCAAACCGAACGAGACGTGGTGGGACACCTGCGCCGGCGAAGGCGGCAAGACCCTGCACCTCTCGGACCTCATGGAAGGCAAGGGCCTCATCTGGGCCACCGACCGTTCGGAATGGCGGCTGGACCGCCTGAAGCTGCGCGCCGGCCGCGCGGGCTGTTTCAACTACCGCTCGCGGCCTTGGGACGGCACCGAGAAGCTGCCGACCAACACCGAGTTTGACGGCATCCTGGTGGACGCGCCGTGCTCCGGCATCGGCACCTGGGGCCGCAACCCGCATTCGCGCTGGACCGTCACGCCGAACGACATCACGGAACTGGCCGCCATCCAGAAGCAGATCCTGCACAACGCTGCCCGGGCCCTGAAGGTCGGCGGCCGGTTGGTCTACGCGGTCTGCACGCTGAGCAAGGCCGAGACGTGGGACGTGGCCCAGGCAATCACCGAGCAGCACCCTGAACTGGAGGCGTTGCCGCTGGAGAATCCGTTTGCGCCGGACAAGGTCCCGAGCACCGCCGTCACGCTGTGGCCGCAGGAGACGCTAGGGAACGGGATGTTCATCGCCGCGTGGCGCCGGAAGGCCTGAACCATCGAGTTGCGAAGCCCGGCGGAATCTCCTTCCGCCGGGTTTTCTGTTTCTGGGGTCGGAAACCCGATGGCGTGGATCTCATTTGGCGCGGTGATCGGCCCACTTTCGACCTTGGCGAAGTGCGTCCAAGGTTTTGCGCAGTCGGTCGGCGCGGGTCTCCGGTCGTTTGGCGCTGGCCAGCCACACTAGGTATTCCCGCTGGTAGGTCGGGGCCAAGCCCGCGAAGCCCTCGGCCGCAGCCCGGTTGGCAGGCTGCGCCAAGGCGGCTTGAAAGAAATCCGGCATCGGAACCGGCGGGCGTTTGTTCTTCGGCAACGGCGGCAATGGCTCGGCATCCAGGGCGACCGCCGCGTGGACGAGCCGTTGCAGGGCGGGGCGGTTGAAATGCTCCAGCGTGGTGATCCGGATCGTCCGGATGTTGGTGTTGTTTTTGCCCGTGGCTGCGAAGAGCCCGGCAGGATCAACCAGTTCGGTGCCCCGGAAGAAGGTGACTCCCAGGTGCCGCTGGCAGGCGCTCAAGGCGACGACCAGCTTACGGCCCGAGAAACACAGCATGTTCCACTTGATGGCCTCTGTGAGGTCCGGTTCCCAGGTCAGGAGCCATTCGTGGACCTGCTCCGCCAGCGGCCACGAAAAGTCGGGGCAGGTTTCCAGCCAATCCCGCGGGTCGCGGGTGCGGGCGCGGGAGCAGTCCATGCGGTTACTTCAGGTCAAAGGTGGCGACCACCGCGCGGTGATCGGAGGGATAAGGCGTCACCACCACGTCGGCGAACGTCGCGGATTCCCCGACGACCGCGCATTGCTTCGCCGTGACGTTCGGCCCCGCGAAGAAAACGAAATCGATCCGGTCGTGGTGATCCTTGGGATCGTCGGGCCGGGTCAGGGGAGTCCACGTCACGCCCGGTTTGGCCAACTCGTCGGGGAAGAGCGTGCGGAAGCTGTCCCGCATCCCGGCCGAGGTAACCGCCAGTGTGGAGGGGTAGGAAACCGCCACCGGATGCCGGCGGGCTTGCGCGGCCCGTTCGGTCCAGTCGAGGTGGGACGGCTCGTTGAAGTCGCCGGTGAGAAAAACGGCTTCGCCCTGCGCCACGACCGGCTTCAGGTCCACCAGCAGGCGTTCCACCTCCGCGCCGCGGGCCTTGCGCGCCTCGGCCACGGCTTCGGCCGCGGTCCGGATGAACGGGGCGTTGCCATACGGAATGTCCAGGAGCTGATACGGCTGATAGGGCGTGTGCATCAGGTGGATGTTGAAGTGCCGGACAGTTTTCCCCGACGGCAGTTTCACGGTGATGCCGTGCTTCCCGGGCGTATTGGTCACGATCGGAAACCGGCTGGCGATGCCCGGACTCGCTCCCTGCGCGAAGTAATGCCAGCCGAGCATTTCGGCGATCCGGCGCCCGTTGTCGGGTCGCTGGCCGTCACGCTCGAAACCGCCGGCTTCCTGGAAGCCGACCAAGTCGGCGCGGGCGGCCCGGATGACGGCGGCGCTTTGGCTCAGGGGCTGTTTCCCGGCATCACCGCCATGCCAGAGGTTGAAGGACATCACCCGCAGATCCTCGCCCCGCGCGGCGGTGGCGAGCGCGAGGAGCAAGGCCGCCGGGTGCAGGAAGCGGAACCAAGTCGGAGTCATGCCGGCAGGCTGCGTCAACGAGCTGCCTGAGCCAAGCCGGTTGAAGCCCGGTAAGGGTTTCGGAACCCCCGGGCTGGACAGACGGACGGGAGCCGAATACTTCCAACCGGCGTGAAACCAATAGCACAACTAACCGCGCTCGCGGTTTGTCTCCCGCTGCTCGCGGCCAACGTCCCAGTCGAGGACTTCTTCCGGCCCGCCGAGTTTTCCCTCCCGCAGCTTTCTCCCGATGGCACCCACATCGCTTTTGTTGCCCACCAAGGATGGAGCGGGGCCATTGGGGTGCTGAATCTGGCGACCAAGAAGATGTCGCTGATCGAGGCCGCCAAGAAGGAAAGCGTCGGTTGGCTGACGTGGGCGAGCAACGAGCGGATTGTCTTCCGGGTCCACCTGCAAAAGGACACCGCCACCAGTTCCGGGCTCTACGATCTGGGCGGTCTTTATGCCGTGGGCCGGGACGGCAGCAATCCCAAGGAATTGGTGCCCTCAATCACCCGCCAGATCCGCGGTGGCCAGGACGGCGGCAAAGGGCTGAATGGCAGCCTCATTCCGAGGTTTCTCCATCCCCTGCCGCAGGATCCTGACCACGTGTTGGTGAGCTTCAGCCGATTGATGCCCAAACCCCAGAACTCCATGAGCGTCCGCTTGCGGGTGGGCGACAGCTTGGGGGTTTATCAGGTGAATGTGCATACCGGAGCGCGGGAGTTGGTCGAACCCGTCTTCGCTCACGTGCAGGGCTGGGGCACGGACAACGCCGGCAAGGTCCGGCTCGGCTACTCCGTCGAAGATGACCGGACCGAATTTTTCCACCGCGGCGTTGGCTCCAAGGAGTGGACCAAGATCTATACGTGGCAGCTTACGGATCCCGATTTCGATGTGCTGGGGTTCGACGCGCTTGCCGGAAAAATTTACGTCACCAGCAATCAGGGTCGGGATACCACGGCCCTGTATTCATTTGATGCCGACACGCGGGAGTTAGGCGCACCGATCCTGGCCTCGGGCGACTTCGATCTCGACAACGCCTCGCTACGGTTCGATCCGGTGAGCAACCAATTGCTCGGGGTGGAATACGAGGCGGAGAAGACCGTGTTTCACGCCGTCAACGACGCGGCGGCCCAGACCCAGAAGCGGCTGCAACAGGCGTTGCCGGACTTGCAACCCAGCATCGTCAGCCAGTCCCTCGACGGGCGAATCGCGCTGGTGGAGGCGTCCTCGGACCGGCGACCCAGCGTGTATTTTCTCTACGAGCGCGACGCGAAGAAGCTGTCGATGATCGGTTCCAGCCGTTCCTGGCTGAAGACCTCCGACCTCTCGCCCATGAAGCCGATATCGTTCGCCGCCCGCGACGGATTCAAGGTTCGCGGCTACCTGACCTTGCCGGCCGGGAACGCCGGCTCCAAGCCGCCCTTGGTGGTGCTGCCCCACGGGGGGCCGTGGGTGCGGGATTACTGGGGCTTCGATCCCGAGGTTCAGTTCCTGGCCAATCGCGGTTACGCCGTGCTGCAGGTGAATTTCCGGGGCTCCGCCGGATTTGGCCGGAAGTTCCTCGAAGCAGGCTATCAGGAATGGGGGGCGGCGATGCAGGACGACGTCACCGACGCGGTGAAGTGGGTGATTACCGAGGGTTTGGTGGACGCCGACCGCGTGGGCATCTACGGGGCCAGTTACGGTGGGTTCGCGGCCATGGCGGGCCTGTGTTTCACGCCGGAACTCTACCGCTGCGGCGTCAATGTCTGCGGTGTCACGGACATGCGAACCTTCATGCAGAACATTCCGGACGAGAAGAAACTGCTTCGCGCCAACATGGAACGCTTGGTCGGTGATCCCAAGGAGGACTCGGAACTGCTCAAGCGCCGGTCGCCCCAGCACAACATCGACCGTATCAACGTCCCCGTCCTGCTCGCCTACGGCCAGGAGGACACCATCGTGGAAATCAAGCAGGGCGATCGTTTCCACCGGGAGCTGAAGCGGAACGGCAAGGAGGTCAAATACCTCGTGTTCCCGGACGAGGGGCACGGATTCTTCCGGCGGGAGAACCAGCTCAAGTTTTATGGCGAACTCGAACAGTTCCTGGACCGGCATCTCAAGTCCGCCCCGCCCCGGAAACCGTAGCCGGGGTTGCCGTCGGCCCAGCGACCGGGCACGGTCTTGCGCCATGCGATATCCTGCTTTGCTGGTCGCCGGATTGGCGGCGTCGATCGTGGCCGCCTGGGCGCAGCGCGACTTGTCCATGGTCGAAATCAAGGCAACGCCGGTGGCCGGCACCGTGTTCTTGCTGGAAGGTGCCGGCGGCAACATCGGGGTGTCGGCCGGGCCGGACGGGGTGCTGATCGTCGATGACCAGTTTGCGCCGCTCGCCGAGAAGATCGCCGCGAAGGTGAAGGAACTGAACCCGGCCGCGCCGCGATTCCTGCTGAACACCCACTGGCACGGCGACCACACGGGCGGCAACGCGTTCTTCGGTGAGAAGGGTGCTAACATCGTGGCCCACGCGAACGTCCGGAAACGGCTCGCGGACAAGGCGGACTCCAAGCCGGCGGAGTTGCCGGTGCTGACCTATGAGCACGGCGCCTCCGTCCACTTCAACGGCGAGGAAATCCGCGTGATCGCGCTGTGGCCCGGGCACACCGATGGCGACAGCTTGGTCTGGTTCAGCGGCGCGAAGGTGCTGCACATGGGCGACCAGTTCTTCGCGGGCAAGTTCCCATTCATCGACCTCGGCAGCGGCGGCGACGTCGCCGGTTACCTGGCGAACGTGGACCGGGCGCTCGCGCTGGTCCCGGCCGACGCCAAGGTGATTCCCGGCCATGGACCGCTCGCCTCGGTGGCAGACCTGAAGGCCTTTCGCGACATGCTGGCCGAGACGACGGACGTCGTGAAACAGGCCCTCGCAGCCGGCAAGACGCTGGAGCAGGTGAAGGCCGCCGGCCTGCCGGAAAAGTGGAAGGACTGGGGCACCGGTTTCATCAACACCAGCCGCTGGCTGGAGATCTGTTACAACAGCCTGGCGAAGAAGTAGGTCGATGGCAGGTCCAGGGCAGCTGCGCTCCCGCCACGGCCTTGTCTTCCAACCCAGTCACCGGGCTGGCCTCCGCGCGGATTACGGTCGCTCGCGGGTGAGGTCGCCCTTGGTCACCTGCACGGTCCCGCCCGGATCGAGGAACGCGGGTTTGAAGGTGACTTGGATCACCGGCAGTTCATCCGGATCGCTCCCGGCGAATGCCGTGAAGCGCACCCGGTCGTCCCGCAGGAATCGCGCCTGTGCCGTCGTGACCAGGCCGTCGCGCTCCAAATCGGCCAGCGTCACCCGCTGGAATTTCTTCTGGCCGACAAAGACGCCGTGAAGGCGGTCCGTGATTTCGCCGGTCAGGGCGTGCGCCCGGTCGTTCCACTGCATGGCCCGCGCCTTGCCCAATGCCCGCCCGGCCGGACCGAGCAGAAGCGTGGCGAGCACCGCGATGATGGCCACCGCGCACAGCAGTTCGATGAGGGTTACGCCTTCGAGGGGACGTCGAGCCTTCCGCGTCATGGCGCAGTTGGACCGGGCCGCTCGTCACTCATCACGCGGTCGAGGATCGTGATCTTCTGCCAGATCTTCCGGGATAGGCCGTCGGTCAGGTCCTCGATCTCGCCGACCGCCGACAGCGTCTCCGCGTCGTCGAACTGCTCGATATGCAGCGCCGCCGCCTTGCTGAGCAGGGCTAGGGCCTCGGAGCAGTAGTCGAGATAGCGCGTCAGCTCGTAGGGCGTCATCCGGCGCTGGGGCGACGACTCCGTGTCGGCGACGCCGCGGCCGGTCACGCGATCGGGATCCTTGGTGAGCTGGTGCATGTCGACGATGTGGGCGAGCGACCGCAGGCCGTGCAGGGAGCGCAAGGCACGGTGGCGCTTCCAGCGGGCTTCCAGCCGGGTGAGGAACCAGATCGCGAAGCCGATGAACACCAGGTCGTTCACCCCCGCTTCCAGGCCCTGCAACAGGTCGGAGATGCTCGCGAAGTTCGGGTGCAGGTTCTTCCGCAGGCCGGCGAAGAGCCCGAAGATGGCTGCCACGAGCAGCAGGATGAACAATGCCACCGCGCCGCGGATCGGGTAGTTCGGCTTCGCCAGTGCGTCGGCCACGATCTCAGCGTCCTGGGTAGCCCGGACGATCTCCGCGCACACCCGGCCCAAGCCGGATTCCGGAAATCGTTCCTGCACCCGCCGCTCCAATTGCTGTGCCGTGCGGATGATCTGCTCCGGCGCCAACTGGCGGTAATTGGGTTCCACGGGCAGCGGAGCGGGCGATGAGGGAGTCATGGTGGGCAGGTTGGGCCAAGTCCGGTTGTCGATTCGCCGCTGGTCGGGGTTACGGTCCTCACGGCTGGGCTGCTGGATCCGAGTGTTTGCACGGCGTTTTCAGCGATGAACTACTTCAGCGTGCCCAGGAATTCGATGACGTCGCGCAGTTCCTGTCGGCTGAGCAGTTGCCCGAAGCCTTCCGGCATGCCGCTCAGGCCCTTGTCCCGGGACGTGATGTCGGCCTTCTTCAGCTTCAGTTCGCCTTCTTCCGGTGTGAGTAGGGTGAGTTCGGCGTCGGATTCTGACTTCACGATGCCGGCGTAGGCGGTGCCGTTCTTCAGGGACAGCATCGCGGTCTCGAAGCCCTGGGTGACCTGCTGATTGGGGAACACGATGCTTTCGAGCAGGTGTTCGCGGGGCACGCGGCTGGCCAGTCCGTCGAGCACCGGACCGGCATTGCCGCCGCCGTCGTTGCCGAGGTGATGGCAGCGCGTGCAGGCCACGGCGGGATTCTCGTAGAAGATCTTCCGGCCGCGCGCGGCGTCGCCGCCGAACAGCGCCTCGCGATACGGCGTGAGGTGGTCCTGTGGCAGCTTCCACTTGCCGTAGGTTTCCAGGCGAGACTTCACCGCGCTGGCACTGCGTTTCGCGGCGGCCTCTACGAGGTCGAGCATCACCTCGTTGGCGACTTCGCGCTTCATCAGCTTGTCGAGCCACTCGGCGAGGATGGCGTCCGCGGCGTCGGACTTGAGGTCGCCCAGCGACGCGAAGGCGGATTGCTGTTCGGCGAGCGAGCCGGCGGTGAGCTTGGCGGTGAGCTGTCCCGCGGCGTCGTTGGGATTGAGCTCTGCGCCGAGCTTGGAGGCGGCCAGGCGAAGCGGTTCGGCGGAGTCGTGGGTCGGCCGCGCGCGGAGGGGGTGGGTTTGGGGTTTGCGGGTTTGGTGTTGGGGGGATGCGCGGCGCGCCGGGGCCCGGGCGGTCGCCGGGGCGGCGAAGTCCTTCACGACGGCGACGAGGCGTGGGGCGGCATCGGTCAGCTTCAGCCGGGCGACGGCCTCGGTGGTGGCGATGAGGATCGGCTCGTTGTAGCCGCCGACGTGAGGAGCCGGATTGGCTGCCGGTTGGTCGCCCGTCCGCCTCGTGACCTCGGCGGCTACGAGTTGGGGCAACGCATTGCCCAATGCCTCGCGGGCGGGTTTTGCGTTCCGCTCCGGCAAGGGCCGGTAAGTGCCCACGATGCGGTCGCGCGGGTGCGGCTGGGCCCAGGTGCCGAGGGCGAACAGGGCTTCGGTGCGGATAAGTTCCGGCAGGTCCGAGCGGGTGGCCAGGTCGGCGAGGCGGCGGGCATACCCGGCGGTGCCGACGCGGAAGTTCGCGTTCACGACGCGCAGGAGCATCGGCGTGAGTTGGTCCACGGGCGCGTTGGTCCACGGCAGCGGTTGGTCGGCGCGGACATCGCGGATGGCGCGGATGGCGCCCGGCGCAAGAGCGTGAGCAGGTGCCGGCTTTATCGCGGCGAACTGCTTCAGCAGGGCGTCGAGCTTCGCGGGTTCGGCAAGTGCGGCGAGGGCAGGCAGCGCGTTGGTGATGGGCACGTCGTTGATGGCCCGCGCGGCTTCGAGGACGAGCAGCGGGTCGGGGTCGGCGAGAAAATTGGCGATGCTGCTGTCGCGACGATGTCTTTCCGCCATCAGGAATGGCATCCGCATGGCCGCCCGTTCGTGGGTCATTTCGGGCCAGCCCATCGACCGCAACTGCCCATCAACCATCGGTTCCGGGGGAAACCAGCTGGCGAACCAGAGGCCAAGGGCGTGACATAGCAACACGTCGCCGCCGCTCTGTTCGAGCAACTGGTGGACTGATGCCCCATGTGCCATCTGACCTCCCGGTGCTTCGGTCAGTCGCCGTCCGAAAACTTCTTCCGTCACGTCGCTGACTTTGTCGGTGCCAGTCTTCGTGTAGCGGAAGAACCGCCTGCTTGCGTCCGGATGCATCATCCCCATCCGCATCTCCCGGCTTGCGAACAGCGTGTTGAACCGAACCTTTGGCGACGGATCCACCAGCAACCGGTCCAGCTCGCGATCAAGCTTAACGACTCGACCAGCTCCCAGCACGCGGACCGCGGCCGACCGGATTTCGGGGTCGGCGGCGCGCGTTAACGTGAGGAGCGATTCCAACTCGTCGACAAACTGGGAACGGGAGGCCGCGCGGACAAGTTGCCCAATCCCCCAGATCGCATGCAGGCGCGCCAACTGATGCTTCGAGTCAAACGCCACCTGCTTCAGCCCGTCGAACGACTTCGGTCCGCGCGCGGCCAACTCGAACTGGGCTTCCTGACGCACGCGCATGTCGCGGTGGGCGAGCAGGCCGAGCAGTTCTTTCTCGCCGCGCTTCGCGAAGCCTTCGCCGAGCAGCTTGGCGGTTTCCTGGACCACGGGATCGGCGATGACGCCGGGAAAGTAGGCGCGGTAGAGCCGGCCCTTGTTACTCTTGGGCCAGCCTTCGTGCCAGTCGGCGAAGAAGATCGAGCCGTCGGGCGCAAGGTCCACGTCGGGCACAAGCGAGTTCCACACGAACTCGTCGTGCGCCACGAGTTCGTAGCCGGCGCCGGCGGGACGCACCTCCAGCGAATAGAGTCCGCTTTTGGCGCTGGTGCCCTTGAAGTAGGCGAGCAGGAAGCGGCCCTTCAGCTCTTCCGGCAGGCTGGTGCCGTAGTCGTAGACAAGCCCGCTCGGACCGTCGCTGATATTGGCGATGGGCGGCATGAGGTAGGCGGCCTGACCCTCGAAGTGGGGCACCCAGAGGCGCTCCAGGTTCCACATGCCGGCGTTGCCGAGCGGCGCGTGCTGGTGGCCGACGCGCCAGCCGGAGTCCGCGCCCTCGATTACCTGCACCCAGCGTTCGCGGTCGCCCTGGTCGGAGTCGTTGTCGCCGGTGAAGAGGTCGCCGTATTCGTTGAAGGCGAGTTCCTGGGGGTTGCGCAGGCCGCGGTGGACGACTTCGAGCTTGGAGCCGTCCGGTTCGCAGCGGAACACCGCGCCTTCGTCGGGCAGGTCGATGACGGTGCCTTCCTGGGTGACGATGTGCGCGCCGCGGTCGCCGCAGGAGAAGTAGAGCCGGCCGTCGGGACCGAACTTGAGCCCGTGCAGGTCGTGCCCGGTGAAGCTGAAGCGGATGCCGAAGCCGCGGAGGAGTTCCTCGGCCTGGTAGCCTTCCATGGCGCGCGGCGTGGAGGCGATTCCAGCGCTGCGCGAACTTGACCCGCCCTCACCCCGGCCCTCTCCCCCAGGAGAGGGGGAAGGCTGCTGACGCACTGCGACTGCGGGCTCTGCGGTCGAATTCGCCGCCGGGCTGGACTCATTTCCCCCTCTCCCCGGGGGAGAGGGCCGGGGTGAGGGCGGGCGTGAATCGGATTTTCCAACCGGAGTGGGCGAGAACTTCCACAGGCTGGGAATCTCCGTGAACCACACCTCGCCGTTCCGGGCGAGCACGCCGCTGGCGATACCGCTAAGCGGGCTCGTGAAGCCGTCGGCGAAGATGGACGACTTATCGGCCTTGTGATCGCCGTTAGTGTCTTCGAGCAGGCGGATGACTTCCGTTTCGTTGCTCAGGGCGCGTTCGCCCTCGGGGCCGAACCATTTCCGGATTTGCGCCAGGCGGTCCTCGAGGCTCCGGGACGCGAGGTCGTCCTCCAGCATGAACATGTAGTGCCGGATATCGAGCACGCTGGTGCGGTAGCGGTAGGTCTCGCTGGTGAAGACGCGGCCCTTTTCGTCCACGGAGAAGGCGACCGGATTGGCGAGCATCG
>JBEISV010000454.1:0-3973 GCA_040375265.1 Verrucomicrobiales bacterium | reverse complement strand
TCGCCGGTGGTCCGGCGGTTCGTGGCCAGCGCAGCCCAACGCGTGCCGGTGGACCGTCGCTGGGAAATCGTCGCCGAGCTTGGCGGCCGGAAGGAAGACGCCGGCGACCACAACCTGCCGCTGCTCTACTGGTATGCCACCGAAGGTTGTGTGGCGTCCGATCCGGAACGTGCGGTCTCACTGCTGAAGTCGTGCCGCATCCCGAAACTGCGCCAGTTCATCGCCCGGCGCTTGGCGGCCGCGAGTTTGGTGGCGGCGCCCTGAGCCGGACACCCCTTCGGATGAAAGAAAGGGTCCGTGCCTTGCGGCACGGACCCTCTGGCGTCTGGTGACCTGACGCATTGCTGCGCCCCCTGTCGGCCACCCGAGGCGGTGACGCCACCGCCATTTCCCCCTCCCCAATCCCCGGCATCCGGGGCCCACCTTATCGGTGTCCCTTGGCCCCGGGCCGGGTGGTGAACCTTCCGCTGTGCCCCCGAACTTGGATGGCTCACCCCCAACGAAGGCTAGAAACTCTCGGCCGGGTGCCTTCCGCCATGTCTTCCCCTTGTTCCCGAACTGGAAGGGCGCCCGACCGTTAAATCTTTTTCCAAGGTCGTGTTCGTCAGAATTCCCTCGGCCTTAAATTAGCCGGCGATTGCCGAATGCGGTCCGTCGCGGCGAAAACGCCGGTAAGCTGCCCCGGGTGAAACAGGGTGAAATGGGCCGGAAAGTGGCGATTCTGGCCGAAGCCTTGGCCGCTTCGCCGGAACTCAGCCGTGCCAAATTTCGGGTCAGGCCTTCCCGCAAAGCAGCCAATTTTGGCGGCCACCTTGACCGGCCAGTGGGTTGTTTCGGGCGCTTGGGGGTGGAGACTGAACGAGGTCTTGGGCGGCTCGGGGCCGCCAGCGTTGTTCCCGAAGAAAACTCCTTCCCCGGCGCGCCGTCCCGTTCCCATCCTCCGCGCATGGCTGAACGTCCCATGGACACGTTGAACCGCCCCGACGCCGCGCTCGAGCAGACGCTGCGGCCGTCGGCCTTCGACGACTTCACCGGCCAGCCCAAGGTCAAGGAACGCCTCGAGATCGCCGTCGAGGCCGCCCAGCGCCGCAAGGAAGCCCTCGACCACATCCTGCTCAGCGGTCCGCCCGGCCTCGGCAAGACGACCATCGCCAACATCCTCGCGAAGGCGATGGGCGGAAACCTCAAGGCCACCAGCGGCCCGACCATCGAGAAGGCGGCCGACCTCGCCGGCTTGCTGACCAACCTGGAGGAAGGCGACGTCCTGTTCATCGACGAGATCCACCGGCTCCAGAAGACCGTGGAGGAATACCTCTACCCGGCGATGGAGGACTTCCGGCTCGACATCATCATCGACCAGGGGCCGAACGCCCGCAGCGTCCGGCTCACGCTGCCGCGCTTCACGCTCATCGGCGCCACCACGCGCAGCGGCCTGCTCAGCTCGCCCATGCTCACGCGCTTCGGCATCCGCGAGCGGCTCGACTACTACTCGGCCGAACAGATCCAGAAGATCGTCCTGCGCGCCGGCCGCCTGCTGAAGGTGCCCGTCGAGGAAGCCGGCGCGATGGAAGTCGCCCGGCGCAGCCGCGGCACGCCGCGCATCGCCGGCAACCTGCTCCGCCGTGTCCGCGACTACGCCGAGGTGCGCGGCGACGGCCGCATCACCGCCGACCTGGCCGACCGCGCGCTGGGCATCTTGGAGATCGACGAAAACGGCCTCGACGAGATGGACAAGCGCATTCTGGAGACCGTGATCGTGAAGTTCGGTGGCGGTCCCGTGGGCGTGAACTCGCTCGCCGTCGCCGTGGGTGAGGAACCCGACACCATCGAGGAAGTCCACGAGCCCTTCCTGATCATGGAAGGCTACCTGAACCGCACCCCGCAGGGCCGCGTGGCCACCGAGCGCAGCTACAAGAAGCTGGGGTTGAAGCCGTTTGCCGGAGGGCAGGCGAAGCTGCTTTGACTACCTACCGACTCGCCGACAAAGAGAACACCCCAGCTGGCTCCGGCGTCTTGTCCAGTTGAAAGCTTCCAATCCAATGCCAGGTGCCATTTGTGATCCATTAATCTGGTCCAACTAACCGTAGTGCGACTGTTTGCACCGGGCATCTTTACGTTCCATTGTGGAATGTGTCTCGAAACGTATAGAAGACTGTTGCAATATGAGACTTGTATTTGATGAGACTGCTGAAAGTCGGTATTTTGAAATCGAATCGGCCGCCCAAGATGGAGCATCAATCCCGGCAGACTGCTTGGATGCAATGAATGCATTTAGGCAACAGCTAACCAAACGCGTTGCGGCATTATATGAGGACGACATTACTGACGTATGGCATGTCTCCCCGTGCGGAGTCATGCCGGGGCAATCCGATCAGTTTGCCTTCTGGATATACACAAGTTCCCCTGATTTGATAAATCATCATGTGTTTAATGAGTTGTGCATTCTGACTGCTGAATCTGCATTCCAAACTGTTGTTGCCGTTATATTGTCAATGGGGGGGCATGGTGTGACAACATTCGTGGTAGATGGGGCGGACGTAAAATGCTGGTCTAATAACGAGGATATGCGACAGAAGACGGCGGAAATGTTTCACTGCTGTCCGGATGTAAAAGTGTGAAGTCCAAGTGATTGTGGGTGTCGGTCTCCATGGCGTGTGGTGGCGGCGTCTGCTTGGGCGTGCCTGAAAATCTCCGTCCCGCTGAGCTGTCCTTCTTCTCGTTGGTCGTCGCTGCTGGCCACGCCCTCTCCGTGCGAGGCACGAGCGGGGAGAGGGTAGGGAGAGGGGTAGGCCATCACGCAAGGGCGCCACCTCTCCCCGACCCTCTCCCCCATCGGATGGCGGAGAGGGAGTCCGCCCGTCCGGTTGGCACGCTTTGTGACATTCCTGAACAGCGGGTGCTTGTCAGCGGATGATCCGTTTCCATGCTTGGCCCGTGAATGCCACTGCGCTCGCCCGTCGCCTTCGACGCGACCAACCGGAGGAGGAACGTCAGCTTTGGCGAGAACTGCGGGCGGGGCGTTTTGCCGGCTTCAAATTCCGACGGCAGCATCCGGTCGGGAACTACTGTCTCGACTTCTACTGCCCGGCGGCGCGCCTGTCGGTGGAACTGGACGGTTCTCAGCATGGTTTCCTGGAACAGCGACAACACGACGCCCGCCGCGCGGAATGTCTGGCTGCGGCCGGCATCGAGGAACTGCGCTTCTGGAACGGGCAATGGCACGCCAACCGCGACGGTGTGCGGCTGGAGCTTTGGAATGCGCTCCACCGGCGCACCGGCTGCGTGAAGGTGGCTCGCAAATTGGAAAGCCACCGCTTCGTGCCGCCGGACCCCGCCAAGATCATCCCGCCACCGCCGGCGCCCTAAAGCTCAGTGTGGTCACGCGACTCCGTCTCCCTCTCCGCCATCGGATGGGGGAGAGGGCCGGGGAGAGGTGGCGCTTGGTTACTCGGCCTTTTGCCGGCCGCGCCCAACCTTCCTCGAATACCGCCGCCCCGGACTCCGTTTTTGACTTCGCGTGTGACGGGGACAGACTGCCGGCACGCTGGTCCCCATGTCATTGTTTCGCCCCGTTTTTCGCCGGTTGCTGGCGGGTTTCGGTTCCTTGTCGCTCACCGTTTCGACGGTGTCCGGCGCGGCGCTGGACCCGGCCCACGCCGATTTCTTCGAGAGCAAGGTCCGCCCGCTCCTGGTGGATCATTGCTACGAATGCCACAGCGCCAAGGCCGAAAAGGTGAAGGGCGGCCTGCGCCTGGACACCCGGGCGGACACGGCGAAGGGCGGCGCCGCCGGTCCGCTGTGGGTTGCGGGCAAACCGGACGAAAGCCTCCTCGTGCAGGCCGTGAAGGGCGTCGCGAAAGACTTGGAACGCATGCCGCCGGAAAAGAAGGGCCCGGCGCTGAAGCCCGAACAGATCGCCGTGCTGGAGGAATGGGTGCGACTCGGAGCGCCGGACCCGCGTTCGGACGCCGAG
>JBEISV010000224.1:0-7443 GCA_040375265.1 Verrucomicrobiales bacterium | reverse complement strand
TGATGTGGAAGCTCTGCGCCCACGCGAGCGGGGTGTTGTGGCCCATCTGTTCGCCCACGAACATTTCCGGGACATAACCCTCCGGGGTCATGACCGCCTCCAGCCGTGCGAAATAGCTGACCGCCTTGGCAAAGTAGGCCCGCCGCTCGTCCCAGCTGAGCGGGAACGAACTGCGATCCTGCCGGTAACCGAAGCCATGTTCGGCGAATTTGGCGTAACAGATCGCGAGCCAGGCAAAGCCCAGCGGCCACTGGGCCGTCTCCCCGTGGTGCGGGACCAACCCCTTGCCGCAATAGACGTCGCCCGGATAGCGGCAGACCCCGCGTTCGCCCACGAGATTGGCCTCGACCTGTTCGAGCAGCTTCAGCTTCGTGTCGTAGTCCACGATGCTGTAGGGCCAGATCAGGCTGAGCTGGGCGAGGTCGCATGGTCGGCTGGGCGATTCCCGCGGCAGCAGCCGCGCCAGGGCGGCCCGACCATCGGCGATCATTCGCTCGCTTACCGGCACGTGGATGCCGATCTCGATCTTCTGGCGATACTTGTAATCGTAGTAACCGCGGTCGTGCCACATCATCAGGCCGCCCAGCACCGCGCCGTAGCTGCTGACGTGCTCCTCCGGGCCCTCCTCCCACATCCCGAAGTCCGGCTCGAACCCAAGGTTGTAGATGTAGTTCCGGATGTGGCTGATGAGCATGTAGTCCTCGCGGGTGAAGCGGAACCCGTAGCCCTTCCGGATCAGGTCGCCCATCTTATACATGAACAGCCCGAATACATCGAGCTGGTGATGCCCCCAGTCGTCGGTGATGGATTCCAGCGTGGTCGGATGCACCCGGGCCGGCATGAAATCGCCCCGCTGATGGTGGACGTCCGGCTTCACGATGGACGCCTGGATGATGCGCAGGTGGTAGCGTTTGAAGATGTCGAGCACGAGCCGGAAGCTCTCGATCATCTTCTCGAAGCAGCCGAGGTATTCGTTGGCGTAGGTCGCGAACATGATGTCGCGGATCCAGAAAACATTATAGGCGTCGCCCGAGCCGTCCTCCGCGGAATACGGGCTGGCCACGTAGCCGCCGTTGGGCCGGCGCTGCCGCTCCAGGTTCACGTAGGAAAGGCGGACGCGTTCTTCGAGGGACTGCTGGGCGAACATGTTCGTGGAAATGGTGCGATGGATACCGACCGGACGCCCCTGACGTGCCGCGTATCCCCGGCGGTGTCAGGCCCAAACCAGCGGGCACCCATTAATTTCGCTCACCTTCAACCCGGGCTTCACGACGCTTCCGACGTTGAACTTCCGAAAAGCCCGGCCCCGGCGTGATCCAGCGATCCACGGACGGACAGTTCCGCGACCATGCGCGGCGGCCGGGGTGGCTTCGCATGGGTGGCCGGGGCCGGAGCTTGGCCGAATCAATCCGTCGCAATCCGGCTGGCGCCCGCGTAGACGTTGAAACGGCCATCACGCAGGAAGCCCACCAAGGTCTGCCCGTTTGCCCGGGCGAAATCGACTGCCAAGCTCGATGGAGCTCCCACCGCCGCGACCACCGCGAGGCCGCCCGCCAGCGCCTTCTGGAGGATTTCGAATGAGGTCCGCCCGCTCACCAGCAGCAACCGGCCGGCGAGCGGCAGCTGACCATCGAGCAGGGCCCGCCCCAGCAGCTTGTCCACGGCGTTATGCCGGCCGACATCTTCCCGCAACGCGATCAGCTCGCCGTCGCCGGTAAAGATCGCCGCCGCGTGCAATCCGCCCGTGCGGCTGAAGGTCGCCTGCGCCGCCGACATCTTTGCGGGGAGCCCGGTCAGCACCGGGGCGGGGATTTGGAATCGTTGCCGGATCCGGGGAAACTGCGACCGCACCGCCTGAATGCTCGCTTTGCCGCACAGGCCGCAACTGGAGGCGGCGAAGACGTGGCGCGTGAGCCGGCCGAAATCCACCGTGACGTCGGGCCGCAGGAAAACGTCCAGGACGTTGCCGGCCCGGTTGCGGCAGTTTAACCGCAGGTCCGCGATCTGGTCGCGCTGCCGGATCAAGCCTTCGCTGACGAGGAAGCCGGCGGCCAATTCCTCGTCGTGTCCCGGCGTGCGCATGACCACCGCGACGGAACGGGTATCCACCCGCAATTCGAGCGGTTCCTCGCAGGCGATCTCGTCCTGGGCCGACTTCGGCCCGCCGGTCGCCGGCCAGCGCCGGATGCGGACGGTGCGGGAGGCCAGTTCAACGGAGGACCGGAGCGACGCCATGGGGCGGCCTCAGGCGCACAGCCCGGCGAGGTAACGTTCGGCCTCGATCGCCGCGGCACAGCCCATTCCGGCCGCGGTAATGGCTTGGCGATACACCGAATCGGCGCAGTCGCCGGCGACAAAGACGCCGGGAACGCTGGTGGCGGCGCCCTTGGAGAGCACAAAATATCCCGCGTCATCCAAGGCGAGCTGGCCCTTGAACAATTGGCTGTTCGGGAAATGTCCGATCGCGACAAAGAGCCCGGCGCACGGCAGCACGCTCTCGGAATTCGACTTCAAGTTCTTGAGCTTCACGCCGGTGACCTTGCCCGCCGATACGTCGAGGACTTCCGTCACCACGCTGTCCCAGACGGGTTTGATCTTCGGGTTGGCCAGCGTGCGCTCGGCCATGATTTTCGAGGCCCGCAGCGAGTCACGGCGGTGGACCAGATAGACTGTCGAGGCGAAGCGGGTCAGGTAGTTCGCCTCCTCGCACGCGGAGTCGCCGCCGCCCACCACCACGAGGGGCTGGTTCCGGAACATCGGCAAGGCGCCGTCGCAGGTGGCGCAATACGTCACGCCTTTCTTTTCCAGCTCATGTTCGCCCGGGACGTCGAGGTGTTTGTGCCCGGCCCCGCTGGCGATGATCAGCGTCTTGGTCTCGACCGATTCCCCATCGACCACGAGCTTGATCGGCTGGCCGGAAAGATCGGCGGATTCGACCGTGCTACCGTAGCGGACCTTCGCGCCGAACTTCTCCGCCTGTTGCTGCATCCGCATCATCAACTCGGTGCCGTCGATGCCCTCCGGGAAGCCGGGGAAATTCTCCACGATGCTGGTCGTCGTCAGCAGGCCGCCCGGGGTCGAGCCCGTGATGAGCACGGGGGTCAGGTTCGCGCGGGCGGTGTAGATGGCCGCGGTAAGTCCGGCGCAGCCGGAGCCGATGATGACGACGTTCTCCATAGAGTGGCGGGACCGTAAATGCGGACTCCCCGGCGGGCAAGGCACGGACCGAATTGCCCCGCAATTCCCGCGCGGCCGGGCTGGTCAGAAGTTGAGCCAACGGTCCAGTGGCCGGGGCCGACGGACGGGACTGACCACGGCAACCGCCAGACGTTCTGGCCGGAAAAATGCCCGCGCGACGTCCTTCAGTTCGGCGAGCGGCACGGCGGCGATCCGGGCCCGGGATTCGGCGGGCTCCGTCAGTCGGCCGTAGGCGAGCCATTGTTCGCCCAGCGCCATCATGTGGCTCTCGGTGTTCTCCAGCTGCAGGTCCATCTGGCCGAGCAGGT
Organism: Verrucomicrobiales bacterium; assembly: GCA_040375265.1. Taxonomy (GTDB): domain Bacteria; phylum Verrucomicrobiota; class Verrucomicrobiia; order Limisphaerales; family UBA9464; genus CAIWAH01. The sequence continues at coordinate 3,937 of JBEISV010000224.1, read as the reverse complement.
AGTCCCGGGCCCGCTCGAACTCCGCCTTGCCGGGAGCCCGGCGGGTCAGTCGAACGAGCTCCGCCACCACCAGCCGGATCGTCTTTTCGAGTTCGCCCGCATCCAGGCCCGCTGAAATCACGACGTCGCCGCAGTCGCCCCAGAACGAAAGCGAGCTGTGGATGTTGTAGGTCAGCCCGTGTTCCTCCCGCACCACTTGGAACAGGCGCGAACTCATGTTCTCACCCAGCACGACGTTGAGGAGTCGCAGAGCAAACCGGCGCGGGTCATGCCGGGAACAGGTGCGGAAACCGAGGCCCACGTTCGCCTGCTCGACCGGCTTGGTGTGCAGCCTCACCGCGGGTTTGCCGGCACGTTCCGCCGGGGGCGCCGACACCGGACGTTGCCCGTGGCGAAATTGCCGTGACCGGCGCCGGACGAACTCCACGAGTTCCGCGTGGTCCAAATTTCCCGCTGCTGCCACCACGGTGGACTCGGTCACGTAATGACTCGCGAGATAGTCCACGAAATGCCCCCGCCGGAGCCTCGCCAGGGTCTTTTCGGTGCCGATCACGGCCCGGCCCAGCGGATGGCCGGGAAACTGGGCGGCGTTCAGTAGGTCATGCATCAGCTCGGCCGGTTGGTCCCGATACATGGCCATTTCCTCCAGGATGACGTCCCGCTCGCGCCGGATCTCGTGCGGCGCGAGCTTGGATTCGAGGACCATGTCCAGCAGCACATCCACCAAGTCACCGAGCCGGCTGGCCTGTGCCCGGGCGTAGAAGCAGGTGTGTTCCTCGTCGGTGAAGGCATTGAGGTAACCGCCGATGCCTTCGACCGCCTGCGAAATCTGCGCCGCCGTGCGACGTTGGGTGCCCTTGAACAACAGGTGTTCGATGAAATGGGAAATGCCTCCCAATTCCTCGGGTTCGTGCCGTCCGCCGACCCCAACCCAAACACCGACCGAGACGCTCGCCATGTGAGGCATGTGCGCCGAGACGACGGTCAACCCCTGTTCCAGACGGGTAACAGAATACACAGGCGGGCGGGGTTCAGCGGAACGCGGCGGGCACCTCGGGCACCCCGACACTGCGACGATACTCCAGGATCCACTCGATCGCCTCCTTGGGATCGTCGGTAAGCCGCATCAGGTCCACGTCGCCGGGCGAGATCATTTTGCCCGCTTCCAGCGTGTGCCGAGACCAGTCGAGCAATCCCTGCCAGTGAGCTTTGCCAAAAAGGATGATCGGAACCGCCGGAATCCGCTGGGTCTGCACCAGCGTCACCACTTCGAACAGCTCGTCCAGCGTGCCGAACCCGCCGGGCATGAAGACAAAGCCGAAGCTGTATTTCACCAGGCAGACCTTGCGGGTGAAGAAGTAGTGGAAATCCACGCTCACGTTCGCGTAGCGGTTCCCTTTCTGCTCAAAGGGCAATTCGATGTTCAGGCCCACGCTGGGCGGGCCCTTGACCTTGGCCGCCCCCCGGTTGGCCGCCTCCATCATGCCGGGACCACCGCCGGTCACCACGGCGATTCCCTGCTTGGCCAAGCCTTCCGCGAGGGCGGTCGCCTGCTTGTAGCCGGCATCTTCCGGGCGGGTCCGGGCACTGCCGAAAATCGTCACCGCCGGGCCGAGGCGCGACAGCGTGTCAAACGCATCGACGAACTCGGCCATGATCTTGAAAACGCGCCACGGATCTTCGCTGCGGCGCTCATGCGGGGTTTCGGTCACGGGCAGCGAAGGTAGGAACCGGGACGGCACACGCAAGCCGCCGTGTCAGCGGCGGCCGCCCGGGCAAAAAAGAACCGCCGGTCCCGACTCCCATCAGAACCGGCGGTTCAACCCAGAACCAACCAACAGGGCCGGCGCAAACGGGCGCCGACGTTGAAAGTTACCGCAGGCCGGATGCCAACCTCAGGACTGCGAAGCCGAACTCACGGCGCCGAGGTGATCGCATTGGTCCGCCAACGCTCATTGACCGCCCACAGGTTGATCGGCGCGAGTGACTTGCCGTGCTTCAGGAAGCGCGTGCTGCCGTCGGTGAACGCGTAGTTGGACCCGCCGCCCTTGCCGCCCGAGGCCGACCGGGTCGTGGAGTTATGGGTGCTGTGGTTCAGCGCCTCGATGTCGTTGCCCAGTTTCCCTTCGAGGAAATCCATGAAGAAATGCCCGATCGGATAGAGCTTCTCGCCAAAGAGAATCGTTTCCGACGGTTCACGGATCACCGACTCCTTGATGGTCCGTCCCACGATGGAGTTCATGCTGAACGCGTCGCCCATCTCCGCGGCGAACTGGTCGTTCCAGCCGTTGATGATGTAGCTGCGCGGCGCCGAGTCACCGATATGGTTGGTGTTGGCGTCCGCCGAGGCCGGGCGGTTCTTGCCGTCCGGTCCCATGTCGCTGGGGCAAGTCAGCAACTTGACCGACTTGTAGATGGGCAGCAGCCGGTCGCACCAGCGGTTGGTGATCGACCGGTCGGGAAATTCACCACCGTTGTCGCCGGCATACATGGTGGTGGAGATGCCCAATTGGCGGAGCTGGTTGACGCACGAAATCCGCTTGGCGGCCTCCTTCGCCCGACCGAGGGACGGCAGGAGCATGCCCGCCAAGATGGCAATGATCGCAATGACAACCAGCAGTTCGATCAGGGTGAAACCGAGTTGGTTTCGCGTTCCGGCGGGGAGTTTGTTCCGGGAAATGGGCGCCATGTTGAGCTTCGTTTGCGTGTGAATCGCCGACAGCCAGCTCCGGCGAAAAACTGCGGGACAACTTTGGTCGAATCTTCCGGCAGCGGTTTCGTCGCAGTCCGACTGAAATGACGAAACAAACCTGGACGATGCTGATTGTCGCAGTGGCGCTCGGGGCTCTCTATCTGCTGCGGTTCACCGACTTGGGCCGCGCGCAGCAAATTCAAATCAATGTCGTGGAGCGCCCGTTCATGCCCAACCCGGGGCCCGCCGACGTCCTGCCGCTCGTCTTCGGGCTGGATCGGGACTGCCGGCTGACGGCGCTCCGCATCACGCCGCTCAGCGAGGATTCCAACTCCCGGCCCAAGGCGATTTGGACGCTCGAAAGCAAGGCCGGCTCGGAACCGGTCCGCGGGTTCACCTTTGGCGACGAGATCGCCGGCATGAAGTCCGCGGGCAGCGCGCCGGCGCCGTTGGTCGGCGGGGTGTCCTACCGCCTCGAAGTGGAAGCCGGCCGCGCCAAGGGGCGGACCAACTTCACCCCGCACTTGGCCCTGCAGTCAGGGACAGAATAGTCCGCGGGCATGCAAAAACTCGCCGTTGCCGGCGGATAAAAGATTTGTGAGCTTCCGCGGAAGCCGGGCGAAACCTGCTCCGGCAGCGCCCAAGTCAGTCCTTTCCCAACGCAGTTCATCCCATGAATCGAATCCTCCTTACCCTGGCGGCCACGTTGAGTGTGCTGTCCTTGTCGGCCCAAGCCCCTGCCCCTGCCCCCACCGCGGCCCAACCGCCCCCGGCGCCGCTTCAGCCGCCGATCGTGGCCCCACCGGTCTTGGGCACCCAACCGCCCCCAACTCCGGAGACAAAACCGCCGGCCGAGGCCCCCAAGAAGCCCGCCAAGAAAAAGCCGGCGTCCAACACCCTCCCGTTCCGGGGCAAGGTGGAGTCGGTCGATGCCAAGGCAATGACCATCACCCTGGCGGGCAAGGAGAAGCAGCGCGTCTTTAACGTGACCTCCAAGACCCGCCTGGAGAAGGACGGCAAACCCGCCACTTTCGGCGACATCAAGGCCGGCGAGGAAGCACGCGGCTCCTACACGAAGGGCAAGGACGGCGACAATCTGGTCCGCGCGGTCTTCGGACTGGCGCCCTCTCCGGGCGAAAAGAAGGAGGCCGGTGAAAAGAAGCCGAAGAAGGCGGCCAAGACTGAACCAGCCGCTCCGGAGCAGAAGTAACCGAAAACAGCCCTGCTCAGTTCAAGGGGCGGCGG
>JBEISV010000184.1:0-8402 GCA_040375265.1 Verrucomicrobiales bacterium | reverse complement strand
GATTGAATTCGGCCCCATTACTGCGTTTCCCTCAATAATCCTACCTCACGGGAAACGATGGAGAATGGTAGCGCGCACGGGAATCGAACCCGTCTTTCAGCCTTGAGAGGGCCGTGTCCTAACCGATAGACGAGCACGCCAATAGATCTGCGAATCGTTATGAACTTCTGCTCAGCTTGTCAAACATTTGACCAGTAAAACAAAAAAGGCCGCCCTATGGGCGGCCTTGAAGAAGTGTTTCGCAGCAATTACTTGCGGCGGAAGAACAACAAACCAGCAACACCGAGAGCACCGAGAGCGATGGTGCTCGGCTCAGGAACGATAGGGGTCGAACCAAGTCCGATGGAGAAACCTTGGAAGTTCACCATGAAGTTGTCGGCAGCACCCGGAGGGGAGCTCATCGCATCCTTGAAGGTGAACGTGGCGGATTCACCAGCGCCCTTGCCAGCCGCCTTGGCAGCGTCATAAGAGGCGAAGGCCGAATCCCAAGCGCGAACTTGGAGCGTCAGCTCAGCACCTTGAGTCGCACCAACCAAAGTGCGGGTGCCACCCGACCAAGTTCCGGGGGAGGCAGTGATCGCAGCGCGGAAATTCGCGGTTGCGCCAATCGCAGTCAGCGAACCACCGCTAACTTGGAACAACTGAGCGACGTAGCTGGCGCCGTCAGCGACACCATTCTTGACACCCGTTCCCGCGAGAGCACCGAAGGTGCTGTCGAAGGACACCAACCGAGGAGTGCCCAAGTTGTTGTTATTGAAGTTGATCGCCTGATCAGCTTGCACCGCAAACGCGGCGACAGCGAAGGAGAGGATAGTTGCAGTCTTCTTCATGATTTAAGTCAGTTGGTAGATTGGAAATCAGTTAACAACGAAGTTGCGGGTCCAAGAAGCATCGGTCCCGGCATTCTTGACAAAGAAGGCCTCACCAACGGCAACCGTCGGAGCAGAACCACCGCTGTCACCTTCCCACGCGCCATCAACAAAGCTGTCAGAGGCGTAGGTCGCACCGTTGAAGCGGAACACAGAGTCACCTTCCGAAGCCGGGAAACCAGCATCGTCCAGCTTAACGGACTGCGGAATCACCGAGCTAACGATGGAGAACTTGTTACCACCAGTGAGGTTAACCGTGGAGCTACCCGTCTTCACTTCACCAACGAACGTCACCGCAACGTTGGAGGCCGAGGGGTTGCTCACGAACACACCTTCGCCAGGGGCGGCAGTCATGTTCAGATCATCACCTTCCCAAGCACCATCAACAAAGGAGATGGAGGCGTAGGTAGTGCCATTGAACTTGAACACCGCGAAACCATCCGGCAGGGGAGCCTTGAACAGGTCAGCCACCTTGTTGCCCGCGCCGTTATCCAGCTGGTTCGCAACGAGGTTAAACTTGGGCTTCAAGCTGAGCTTGACGTAACCAACGATGTTGCTGGAGGTGGCCGCCGAAGCGGTCAGCGCCATAGCTGCCATCGCGGGCAGAAGAAGAGTTGTGCGACGCATATTTCGGTAAGTTTAGATTCCGTGTGTGATGGGAGGCTGCATCCGAAGCCGCCCTGACGTCAAACTCTTTTTGACAGGAAATTGCGACCGCCGATGCGAGCCGGAAGGAAAGGTAGTCATGACTAGCAATGCATCCTGTTGAATTGCAATTTGTTACACCACAAAGTATCGATATGTTCCGAGTTCAGGGAACGCTGGTCGGTGATTGGGAATTTTCGCGAAGCGGTTTGCCATGGACTGGGTTGGAGAAGCTCGCGTCGTCCTTGCTCGCATTTTGTCCGGCTCCCCGACATCGTCCGGCCACCGATGAGTTCACCCGTCGTTTCCCGTTCCGGTCGGTTTTCAGGCGGTCCAGCTGCCGAGGTAGCCGCTTTTTCCGAGTCCATCAGCTTCGACTGGCGCCTGTGGGCCCAGGACATTCGCGGTTCTCTGGCGCATGCGGCCATGCTGCAGAAGATCGGCGTGCTGTCGGTCGCTGAGCTGAAATCAATCCGTGGCGGGTTGCAGGCCATCGGTCAGGAAATCGCCGCCGGGAAGTTCCAATGGAAGCTGGAATTGGAGGATGTGCACATGACCATCGAGGCCGAACTCACGAAGCGAGTCCCCGCCGGCGCCAAACTGCACACGGGGCGCTCGCGGAACGATCAGGTCGCGGTGGACGTCCGCCTGTGGCTGCGGGACGAGATCGAAGCACTCGACGGCGAACTTCATGGCTTGCAATGCGCCTTGGTGGACCTAGGGGCCCGCCATGCCGACGTGATCATTCCCGGCTATACCCACCTGCAACGGGCGCAGCCGGTCTATTTCGCCCACCATTGCCTTGCCTACGTGGAAATGCTGGCCCGCGACATTGAACGCATGGAGGACTGCTGGACCCGAGTGAACGTCTGCCCGCTCGGTTCGGGCGCAATCGCCGGCAGCACCTTGCCCCTCGACCGGGAATTGGTCGCCAAACTTCTCGATTTCACCGATCCCCGGACCGGAAAACCCCGGGTGACCCAGAACTCCATGGACGGGGTCAGCGATCGTGACTTCATGGTCGAATTTGCCGCCGCCGCCGCGCTGCTGGCGGTTCACCTGAGCCGGTTGAGCGAAGACCTCATCCTGTGGGTCAGCAGCGAATTCGGCTTCATCAAGATCGCCGACGCCTACACCACCGGCTCATCCCTGATGCCCCAGAAGAAGAATCCGGACGTCGCTGAGTTGACCCGAGGCAAGACGGGACGCGTGGTCGGCAACCTCATGTCACTTCTCACCCTGCTGAAAGGGCTGCCGATGACCTATAACCGCGACTTGCAGGAGGATAAGGAGCGCCTTTTTGACACGGCGGATACCGTCCGGGCCTGCGTCCGGCTGATGACCGGCATGCTGGCGAACACGTCGGTGAACACCGCCGCCTGCGCCCGGGCGGCCAGCGACCCGCTGCTTCTCGCCACCGACTTGGCCGACTACTTGGTGCGCAAAGGCATGCCATTCCGCGAGGCGCATCACGTCGTTGGCTCGGTGGTCGGCTTGGCGGAGATGACAGGCAAGCCGCTCGACACGTTGACGTTGGAGGAATTTCAGGGCGTTTCCGCGAAATTCTCTGCGGACGTAACGGAGATGTTCGACCTGCGAAAGGCGATGGCGCGCCGGCAATTGACCGGCGCCCCTGGCACCAAGGAGGTCAGAAAGCAGCTATCTCGCTGGCAAAAGCAGCTGGCGAAACGGGGCTGAAGCCAGTCTGGTGGGCCGAAACCGACGACTGAAACCCGTCCATCAGCTCCCCAGAAACCATCCCGCCGCCGCGCAGAGTGTGACGATCGTCCAAGCGGGCAGCTTGACCCATTGGAGCCCGGCGAACGCCAGCCCGGCGCCGCACCAATCGGCGGGTCGCCTCAAGGTTCCGGTAGCGATCGGCGCGATTAGGGCGGCCAGCAAGATGCCCACCACGACCGCGTTGGCGCCGTGCAATGCCGCGCGGAGGCTCGGGGATCGCCGAAGCCGTTCCCACCAAGGAAGCGCGGCGGCCACCAGCAAAAGTCCCGGCAAGAACACTGCGACCAAACACCAGACGCCACCCAGCCAACCGTTGGGAGGCTGATGGGTGACGGCGCCGAGATACGCCGCGAAGGCAAACAAGGGACCAGGCAACGCCTGTGCCAGACCATAGCCGGCAAGGAATTCGTCCGGCGCAACCAGGCCGGGGGTCACCACGGCACTCTGCAAAAAGGGCAACACCACGTGTCCGCCGCCGAAGACCAAGGCACCAGCGCGATAAAACCGGTCGAACTGCTGTAGCCAGCCTCCGGGATGGGCGGCGGCCAATATCGGCAGGACGAGCAGGATCCCGAAGAAAGCCAACAGCGGCGCCAACGCTCGGCGCCGCGGGAGCCCCACCGTAGCGGTCCTTGCAACATCGGATGGATCCGCCTGGAGCAGCCACCGCCCGGCGAGCGCCGCCAGGCCCAGCGCAACAAGCTGTCCACCCGCAGCCGGCCAAACGAGGACCAGAATGGTCGTCACCAAAGCGAGCAGCAGCCGAACCCAGCAGCGGCAAAGGCGCGATCCCATGGTCCAAACGGCCTGGGCCACCACGGCGACCGTCGCCAGCTTGAGCCCATGCAACCAGCCGCTGGCGGCAAGGCCGCCGAACTTCGACGCGCCCAGCGCCAGCAGGATCATCGCCGAGGCGGCGGGCAGCGTGAATCCCACCCACGCCGCCAACGCACCCGGCCAGCCGGCGCGCTGCAAACCGACGGCGAAGCCAAACTGGCTGCTCGCGGGCCCGGGCAGGAACTGGCAGAGAGCTTCCAAGTCCGCGAAGGCCGGCTCGTCCAGCCAGCGGCGGCGTTTCACGAATTCGTCGTGGAAAAATGCGAGGTGCGCGACCGGGCCGCCAAACGCAGTCACGCCAAGGCGTAGGAAGACCCGGAAGACTTCCCCGACGTGGGAACGATTATTGGCAGGCGGCCCACCATTCACGCGCCCACTGAACCCCCTCCGAGACCGCGGGTCACGGGCTGTTTCAGGACTGGGCGCTTGGCGCAGCAATCCGGCTTCAGTTCGCCGCCACGATCTTCAGCGAGTGGGTCACCGGCACCACGGCGGTGCGAACGGCTTCCGCCAGCGGGGCGCGGGCCTTCTCGGTCAGTGCGACAGTCGCTTCCATGTCCACCTTGCCTTCCTCGCCGTGGAACAGGGACTTGATCTGCTTGGTCTCGTAGTTCTGCTTCCGGCCCACTGCGTCGTCCACCCGCTTGAAGGCATCGTCGAACGGCGTCTTGGCAAATTCCGCCGGCAAATTGATGCCCGCCGCCAACTGCTCGCCGGTGAAGGACTTCGTTTCGCCTCCCCAAGTGACCGTGTAGCTCTTGGCGGTGACATTCTTGGCGACCAAGCGCAGGCGATTGAACCGCTCCTGGAAGTCCACCAACGCCATGCCCGACCGGAGCGCGTTGTCATCGCCCAGCTCCCCGGCTGGCGCGCAAAACGGGTAACGGCTGCTCTTTGCCGTGAGTTCGCCGTTGGCGAAGGAAACCACCTCGTGGCCGCGGCTGGCCGTGGCTTGGCCCGCGCCGAGATCCACGGTAAACGTGCCCAGGTCGCCGGTCACTCCGAGGGCCTTCAGGTAGGCGGAAGCCATCACGACATGGCCGGCCCAGCCGGGATGCACCGCGTCCTTGCCGGCGATCGCATAATCGGCTCCGAACTGGTTGGTTGCCTTCCAGCCCAACGTCAGCATCGGCCAGAACACGTCGGCGAACACCACCTGCTCCTGCTGCGCCAACGCGAGGTCGAGGTTCCGGAATTCGCAGAGGTTCAGGTTCATTTCCTCCGAGCCGGCCTTGCTCCAGGGCACCTTCGGCCCGACGCAGCCGGGCGAACCCAGCACGATGCGAGCGCCGGCGGCCTTGAACGCCTTCACGATGGCGAGCTGATTCTCGCGATACCACTGACCGTTCGCCTCGTCGAAGGCGCGATACTTGTGGTCGTTCATCCCGTAGCAGGTCGTCGCGATCGTCGGCGAAAACCGGAGCGCGTCGTTGGCCATGCGGTTCTTGAAGCCCTCGGCCGTTTCGCCACCCCAGCCATACTGGCGCACCGTCACCTTCAGCTCGGGCAGGCAGGCGGTCAGGTAGGTCTCCATGATCCGCGAATACATCTTCTGCTCGGTGATCGAGTCGCCGATGATCGCCAGCCGGTCGTTTTCGCGCAGCAGCAGGCCGGCGGGCGCCGGGGCCCTGAGCGGCTTGAACTTGGCAAACGCCGCCGCGTCAGGACTGGGTTCTAGCTCCTGGGCGAAGACGGAAGCACCGAAGGCGAGGAACGAGACGAACGCGAGCGAACGCAGGGAAAGCATGCCGTGACGGTGACGGTGAGCCGCGAAGGTGGTCAAGCCGCGGCGCCGCCGGCTGGAATTCTTTCCGGCCCGTCCATTTGCGCTGTCCGGGCGGCGGGCTTACTTCCCTCCGTGTTCCCCGGACGGTCCGGGAACACCCTGAACCATGATGTTGGCATTCTTTTTCTGGGACCCGTATTGGTGGGTCATGATCCCGGGCATGCTGCTCGCCTTCTGGGCGCAGATGCGGCTGACCTCGACCTACAATCGCTACCGGGAAGTCGCCATCGACCGCCGCATCACCGGCGCCGAAGCCGCCCGGGAAATCCTCGACCGCAACGGCCTGCAAAGCGTCGAGGTCTACGAGGTGCCCGGCCACCTGACGGACCACTACGATCCGCTGAAAAAATCCGTATTCCTATCCTCGGAGATCTTCCACACACCCAGCGTCGCCGCCGTGGGCGTGGCGGCCCACGAAGTCGGTCACGCGCTCCAGCACAAGGAAGCTTACGGCCCGCTCGGCCTGCGCATGGCGATGGTCGGGGTGACCAATTTCGCCAGCAACGCGTCCACGATCATCATCCTCGTGGGCATGTTCCTCGGCGGCACTCTGTCCGGGAAAATCATCTGGGCGGGCGTCGCCCTGTTCTCGATCGTCGCCTTCTTCCAGTTGGTCACGCTGCCGGTGGAATACGACGCCAGCCGCCGCGCCAAGGCTCAGTTGATGCGCCTCGGCCTGGTCACCAACCGGGAACTCGGCGACGTGGACAAGGTGCTCGGCGCCGCCGCGCTGACCTACGTGGCCGCGCTGGTGAACGCCCTGTTGCAACTGCTCAAGCTGGTGATGCTCGCCCGCAGTCGCGACGACCGCTGAACGAATCCCTTTTTCCGGAGAGGCGGCTTTCCAGCCGCCTAATCATCGAGTTGTTTCACGGAGATGAAACGCGCAACACAGCATCCGGAATGGCTTTGCGGAATCTGGGAGACTGAGGATAGGGACTCACGGGTGGCCTTTGAGGTTTCCAAAGCAGGTTCCAAGTGGTTAGTAAGAGCCTACAACCACCACGACCGCGAGGAGTTCGTCGTCTCGAAATTGCGCCAAGTTCGTGGAGGGCTCGCGTTTGAGACTTTTGTTCCGTCCACCAATTGGCGGACAAAGAACTTCATCAAGTGCCTCGGCCCCGGCGAACTTTACCAGGAACTAACTTTGATCGAACGCTGGACTCGGGTTTCAGCGGATGAACTCGGACGGCGAAAGCACCACTCAGGCAAGTGACGCTCCTCTGCCCGATCGCGGATATGGCCCGGTCCGGCGGCAAATTCCTCAGGCGTTTCACGCAATCGCTCATGTTCACGGAGCTGAGTTTCCGGCACCGGTTCCCCCACGATTTTCCCATGAAGCAGTCCGCCTACCGTTTCGCCATCGCGCTCGCCGCCACCCTTTCCCTCCACGCCGACGAACTGGCGCCCGTCGGCCCGAACATCCGTCCGCTCGCCGCCAAACCCGGCGCCCGGCCGTTCACCTATGTCGAGGCGCCCGACAAGCTGCCCAACTACCTCGCCGGCGAGAAGTGGGGCACGCAGGGCCAGGCCATCACCCAGATGCAGGCGCCGATGTCGCCGGAGCAATCGGTCACCCGCGTCGTCGTCCAACCCGGTTTCAAGACCAGCCTGTTCGCCGCCGAACCCGACATCACCAAACCCATCGCGCTGGCCTGGGATGAACGCGGCCGCCTGTGGGTCGCCGAGACGGTGGATTACCCGAACGAGCAGCAACCTGAGGGACAGGGCCGTGACCGCATCAAGATCTGCGAGGACACCAACGGCGACGGCAAGGCGGACAAGTTCACGGTCTTCGCCGACAAGCTCAGCATCCCGACCTCGCTCTGCTTCGGAAACGGCGGACTGATCGTGATCGAGGGCGGCCACACGCTGTTCCTCAAGGACACCAACGGCGACGACCGGGCGGACGAACGCAAGGTGCTCTTCTCCGGCTGGAACATGGGCGACACCCACGCCACTGCGAGCAACCTCCGCTACGGCCTCGACAACTGGATCTGGGGCACGGTCGGTTACAGCGGCTTCGACGGCGAAGTCGGCGGCAAGAACGTGAAGTTCGGCATGGGCGTCTTCCGCTTCAAGCCAGACGGCTCGGCACTCGAGTTCATCCGCTCCAGCAACAACAACACCTGGGGCCTCGGCCTGACCGAGGACGGCGTGGTGCTGGGCTCCACCGCCCACGGCAAGGCCGCGTGGTATATGCCGATCCCCAACCGCTACTACGAGGCGGTCAGCGGCTGGAACTCGAGCCGCATGGAAACCGTCGCGGACACCCAGGCCATCTATCCGGTGACCGAGAAGGTCCGGCAGGTGGACTGGCACAACAAATACACCGCCGGCGCCGGCTCGGCGCTCTACACGGCGCGGGCGTTCCCGTCGGAATTCTGGAACCAAATCTCGTTCGTCTGCGAACCCACCGGCCACCTCATCGGCTGGTTCCGCTGGGAACGTCAAGGCGCGGACTTCAAGGCGGTGAACCTCGGCAGCTTCCTCGCCAGCGACGACGAATGGACCGCCCCGATTGT
>JBEISV010000383.1:0-4773 GCA_040375265.1 Verrucomicrobiales bacterium | reverse complement strand
GGCCGCAGCTTCGCCTTGGTGCGGACCACCACGCTGCCGTCGGCCTGCCCCACCGGTTGGTCCGGCGCCACCGACCACGACCACAGCGGCTTGCTGGTCGCCCCGGCGTCGAACTTCCCCAGGTGCCCCACGTCCCACAGCTTCGTGCCCGGCGTGTCGCTGATCCGGTGGGTGATGAAGGCGCGGCGGGATTCGCATTCGTCGGCCTTGATCGGCCAGGCGGGCTCGTTGGCGTCGGCGTTGGGGTTCACCTTGCCGGAGTCGTCGAGGAACTTCATGCCGGCCGCGGTCTTGAAGTTCGCGAGCCACATGTAGGGCGTGTAGACGTTGGCGGCGGTGGTGTCCCAGCCGCCGTAGTCGCGCGTGGTCTTGTCGGCGAAGTTGGTCATGCTGGCGTAGTTCAGCCACACGCGGCCGAAGGACTTGGCGGTGATCGGGCAGATGAGCACGTGGGTGTTGGGCACGTAACGGCCGCGCAGCAGGTCCACGATGCTGTCCTTGGCGCCGCCCAGCCGGTGGTAATCCGGGCTGCCGTCCTCGTGCCGCGGGAACCGGCCGCGGTTGTCGTCGGCGTAGAGGAGCTGCGAGAGATACTGCTGGCGGATGTTGCTGAGGCAGACCGCGCGCATGCCGGCGTATTTGGCCTTGGCCAGCGCGGGCAGGAGCATGCCGGCCAGGATCGCGATGATGGCGATGACGACGAGCAGCTCAATGAGCGTGAAACCGTCGCGGGTCGCCGGGGCCTGCCTGGGCAGGGACGCCGAACTGGGAAGAGTCGTCATGACAGGGTCGCTTACCCCGTGGATTAGCGAAACGCCCGCCCGCCCACAACGGCCGAATTGTCCTGAGCCCATGCGGCGGCCACCAAGGTGCTGCCGGCGTCCCGCCGCGCTGGCTCGGCCGGCCAAGGCTGCGCCTTGGGCTGCAACCGAGCCGAGGGGAAACATCATCACCCCCCGGGTTCACGGCCAGCCAAGTCCTCTGCCGGCAAGATGCCGGCAGCACAAGGGGCCGGCGGCGCTGACGGACCAAACCTGATGCGCACACGGTGAAAAGATGGGCTCGGCGTAATGGGGCAGCGTCCGCCGCGCGAGGCGCGAACGAAGAGCGCATTTGAGCGCACCGGCGAATCACGACCCGTGGAATCAAGTCCGCCGCGTTCGGGAACACGGTCCGCGCCCATCCTGACGTGGCAGGGCGCTCCCCGCCCTGTTGAACTGGCACCGGACTACCCCGGACGACGCGGTCCGTTCAGCGACGCTCCTGGCGGTTGCGTTCCGGGGCCTTGCCCCAGTTGCCGCCGCGCGCGGGCGCCGGACGCCCAGCCGCAGGCGCCGAACGGGCGGGCAGGGCGGGACGCGCCGTGTTGGCGGAACGGATGAGCGGTGCCTTGCCGGTGGCCAAGCCTGGCCGGCGGGCCGGCGGTTTGGAGCCGGGGCGCGGCGGTGCCGGCGGACGATTTGGGCCGGGTCGGGCACCGGATGGTTTCCCGGCGGGCCGCGGCGGGCCGCCGGCCGGGCGGTCCGGACGATTCGGGCGATTGGGCCGGCTGGGCGGCCGTGAGGCGCCCTGCGGCGGTCGGGCGGGGCCGCCGGCTGGGCGGAGGGGTCGCGGAGATTCGGGGCGGGCGCCACGGCGGGCGGGCGGGCGGGATTCGCCTCGCGGCAGGGCCGGAACAGGCCGGCCCCCCGGTGCATGACGCGCCGCGCCACGGGTCGGTTTCCCGGGAGCCGCGGGCACGAGCTGGAAGTCCACGCGCTTCTTGAAGCGGTCCACCTTGGCCACGCGCACCTCGACGCGGTCGCCGAGTTGGATGATGCGACGGTTGCGCCGGCCCACGACGTGGTGGCGGGCGGGATCGAACACGTAGAAGTCGTCCTCCAGCTGGGACAGGGGCACGAGGCCGCTCATGCCCAGGCCGGTGACGTCGACGAAGAAGCCGAAGTTGCGCACGTCGGTGACCAGGGCGGCGTAGCGGTTGGGTTCCTTCGATTCGAGCTGCGCGTTCAGGAACGCGTAGAGCTTCACGTCCTTGCTGTCGCGTTCGGCGTCGGCCGAGTTGCGCTCGGTCTTGGAGATGTGGTCGGCGGTCTCCTTGAGGGTGTTCTTCTTGCCGTGGTTCTGCTCGAAGAGCGCGCGGTGCACCACGAGGTCGGCGTAGCGCCGGATCGGCGAGGTGAAGTGCGCGTAGAACTTCTTCGCCAGCCCAAAGTGGCCGAGCGGCTCCAGCGCGTAGCGGGCGCGCATCAGCGACTTGAGGAAACCGATCTTGAGCGCCGGGCCGATGTTCAGCGTGCCGAGCCGGTGCAGAAGTTTCTGGATTTCGGCGCGTTGGCTGAGGTTGCCGCACGGCACGCCGTGGCTGAGCACTTCCTCGCGGTATTCCTTGAGGCGCTTCTCGTCGGGCTGCTCATGGACGCGGTGGATGCCGGCGCGGTGCAGGTGGATGAGCCGGGTCGCCACGGCCTCGTTGGCCAGCAGCATGTATTCCTCGATGAGCTGGTGGGAGATGTCATTCTCCATCTGCTCGATGCGGAGCACGCGGCCCTGCTCGTCGAGGCGGATTTTCATCTCGGGGAAGTCGAGCTCGAGCGCGCCGGCCTTGAAGCGGAGCCGCCGGAGCTGCTGCGCGAGCGTGTTGGCGTCGTGGAGCATCCGCTCGATCGGGTTCGTCGGCGGGCGTTGCAGGGCTTCCAGCGCCTCGCGGTAGGTGAAACGCCGCTGCGAATGGATCACGGCCGGGTAGAAGAGCGTCTTCACCACTCGGCCGTCCTTGGCGATGAGGAACTCCACGCACTTGGTCAGCCGGTCCACGTTGGGCTTGAGCGAACACAGCTCGTTGCTCAGCGCCTCGGGCAGCATCGGGATCACCCGATCCACGAGGTAAGTTGAGTTGCCGCGCCGACGGGCCTCGTCATCGAGCTCGGTGCCGGGCTTCACGTAATGCGACACGTCGGCGATGTGGACCCACAGCTTCCACTGGCCGTCGCCGGCCGCTTCCAGGCAGATGGCGTCGTCGAAGTCCTTCGCGTCGTCGGGATCAATGGTGATGACCTGGTGCCGGCGGCAGTCCTCGCGGCCCGCCAGTTCGTCGTCGCGCACCTGGTTGCCGATGGCGCGGGCCTCGTCGAGCACCTCGCGGGGGAAATGCAGCGGCAGGTCGTATTGCCGGAGCACCGACAGCATGTCCACGCCCTCGGCGTCGGGCGCGCCGAGCACCTCGATGATCTCGCCCTCGGGATTGGTGTGGCGCGATTCCCATTCCTTGAGCTCGACGACCACCTTGTCGCCGACCTGCGCTGGCCGGCCGACGTCGCGGGGTTCCGGCACGTAGAGATCGTGTGGGATGCGCGGGTCGTCCGGGATGACGTAGAGGAAATGCTGGCTGCGCTGGAGCGTGCCGACGATGCGCGTGCGGTGACGTTCCAGGATGCGGATTACCTTGCCGGTGCGCCCCTCGGGGACGGCGCCGCGGCGGCCGGGCACTGTCACGTCGAGCCGCACCAGCACACGGTCCTCGTGGAGCGCAGTGCCGGTGTCGGCGGACTCGACGGCGATCTCCTTGAGCGTGGAATCGTCCGGGATGAGGAAACCCTTGCCCGCGCGGTTCATGCGGATGCGGCCGGGAATCAGGTCCGCCTCGACGGGGCGGATGTAGCGGTTGCCCTTGATGCGGGCGACCTCACCGGAATGCTCCAGCTCGTGGAGCGTCTGCTGCAGGTCCTGCTGGCGGTTGGGGGGAAGACGGAGGGCGTGCAACAACTCGGGCACGTTCGCCGGGACATAACCTTTATGGCCCAGCAGGCGGATAACTTGATCTTTCACTGAATCGAACCCAGGGCCGGCAAAATGGCCGCTCCTGCAGTTCCAGGCGGGAGCATGACCCAAGTTCGGACGTTTGGCACATAGTTTCGCCGCGGACCCGATTTTGGCGGCACCGATGCAGGCTGCGGACCCCGGCGCGGCGGGCGAGCCTCAGTCGCGAGTTGGCTTCGCTTCGGGCGGGCGGGAACGGCTTCGGAGGTAATCGCCCAACCGGGGATTCAGCCGGTCCGCCCACACGCCGTGATACCGTGGCTGCCGAATTTCCCATGCGACCAGCAGGACCGTAACCGGGAGCTGGCCCAGCACGACCGGGAGCAACCTCAGCTCCCCGCGCGCGGCCCAGCCCGCCACGTTGAGGAGGAACACCGCCGCCCACAGCAATTCCAACCGCCGGCACAGGCGAACGACATTGCAGAACAGGAAGAAATGCCCACCCACCAACGGCGGCAGCCAGACCAGCTCGGGCACCGCCCGGGAAAACCACGCCGTCACGCCCGCGAGCCCAGCCAGCACCCAGGCATCAGTCCGGAAGAACCGGAAGCCCCAGTGGCCGGAGCGATGGGCGGCGGTGAAGTCTGGGGTCATGGACTTGGTGTGCCGTGTGGATGAGTCCTATCGGTCGAGATGCAGGAAAGGGATGGGCTCCCGCGCGGCCAACCATTCGGCAGGAATGCCTGCATGGCCGACCGACAGCGCGACAATCCCGCCGACAATGGCGCAGTTGGTGTCGATGTCGCCGGCGATGCTGGCTGTGGCCCAAAGGGCTTCGCGGTAGTCGTCGAGATGCCGGGCAGCGAGCCAGAGGCAGACCGGAACGGTGTCGGGGGCGCTGATGCGGCTGCCGTTGCCCAAGATTCGGGCGGCATGGGCCGGCGAAGCGAGGAAGGGAATCCGAAGAGCTGCCGCGATGCCCCGGCGGGTTTCACCATCGGGCGTCAGGTCGTAAGC
>JBEISV010000230.1:0-7359 GCA_040375265.1 Verrucomicrobiales bacterium | reverse complement strand
TCACCGACCTGCAGGTGGCGGGCAACCTGTGTTTTGTCACGAGCGACCAGGGGTTGACCCTCTTTGACGTGGGCACGCCGACGGCGCCGGCGATGAAGGCCTTTGTGCCCCATCCGGGAGGCTTTTATAAGGTCAGTGTGGCGGGGCGGCATGCCTTCGTGGGCCGGCGATTCAACGGCGGACTGGACGTGTTCGACGTCGGCAATCCGGCGGCGCCCCGGCAAGTGTTGCAGGAGGCGGGCAACCAAGTGGTGATGGGGCTTCAGGCGGTGGGGTCACGCCTCCATACTGCGACCGGTGCGTTTCGGATCTCAAACCTGCGGCTGGGATTCCCCCAGTCCGTAATCTGGCCGGAGGCGCTGGCCGGAGAACGGCTCGCCCGGAACACGGCAATCGAGTTGAAGGTCACCGCGAGCAGCGGTCTGCCGGTCACGGTGCGAGTCACCGGTCCGGCCGCGGTGAACGTCGGCACGCTGACCGTCAGGAAAACCGGCGTGGTCGCCCTGATCGGTGAGCAGTCGGGCAACGAGGATTACCTTCCTGTCCGGGAGGTGCGTCGGTTCAACGTCCCCAGTGTCGTTGCGACTGCCTTGGGCACCTATGGTGGCCGCGCCTTCGGTGTGCAGGTCGTGGGCCAGCTCGCCTACCGGGTCGGTGGTTTCAACGGTCTCGACATCGTGGACTTTAGCAATGCCGCGCACCCCCGGCGGTTGGGTGGCGTGGCCGCGACCGGCGTCACCTCGCATGTCCAAGTGGTTGGCAATCTGGCCTACGTGGCGGATACTCTTGCCGGAGGGGTTGAGGTCTATGATGTGACCAATCCCACGGCGCCGGTGATGCGGGGGCACTACTCCTTGGCCGGGGCCAGCCGAGTTCAGGTGGAGGGCCACCGCGCCTACGTGGTTACTCATTTTGGCTTCGCAATCGTCGACATGACCAATCCCTCGGCGCCGGTGCGACTAGGAGGTTACTATACAACGGGACCCATCCCTAACATTCATGTAGTCGGGAACTTCGCCTACCTGAAGGACACCACGGCGAGGTTTCAGGTCATCGACGTGGCAGATCCCGCCGCGCCGGTGCTCGTGGGGAGCTGCGCTGCGCCGGGGTTGGCCAGGAATGTCCGGGTTGTGGGGCACCTTGCCTACGTGGCGGGGGACGAGGCCGGACTTCAAATCTTCGACGTGGCGGATCCCGCCGCACCGAAGCTCGTGGGCAGCCATGATACGGCGGGGTTTGCCTTTGACGTCGAGGTCGTGGGGCACCTCGCCTACGTGGCGGATGGCCCGGCCGGACTACAGGTCATCGACGTTTCGGATCCCGCGGCACCGGTTCACCTGGGTGGCTACGATGTGCCGGGTGGTGCCAATGACGTCGAGGTGATGGGCTCCCAAGTCTATGTGGCGGGTGACGAGGGTCTGCGCCTGCTCGAAGTGGCGGTCGGCCTGTCCCAGACCGTCACCTTCGAACTTCCCGAAGCCTTCACCTTCGACGGCCGTGGCGTGCCGCTGGGCGGCCACAGCTCCGAGGGTCTCCCGTTGACCTATGCGGTGATCAACGGCCCTGGCGCCCTCGTCAACCACGAGCTCGTGGCTTCCGGAATCGGCCGCATCCGGGTGCGGGCCGAGGCCGCGAAAATCCCCGGTTACCTTCCGGCTGCCTCGGAGCGGGTCATCCGCGTCGGGCCGCCCGAACTCCGCGCCGAGGCGTCCGGAAACGGCGTGGACGTGACGTGGGCGGCGGGGTTGAACGGACTGTTCCTAGACGGCCGCGAATCTTTGGACGCCAAGCATCCGTGGCAGTCGGCGGTTCTGCCCTGGCAGGAAGCCAATGGCCGGATTCGGGTGCAGGCGGAGGCTTCGGCGCTCCGGTTCTTCCGCCTGCGGGGTGATTCCGACGACCCGGAACCCCCCGGGCCCTGACTGGCTGGAACCGCGACCTGGTCTTGGAAAACCAGCTCGTCGGCCGGGCGCTCCCGCTTGATTCGTCCGGCGCGGCTTGGTTTGAGAGCGGTGTTGGTGGCTTCACCAACGGCCTGCCGACCGGCCGAACCTTCTTCAGCCGGGTGACGCCGGATGTGGTCTTCCAATTCCAGCCCTACACCGGATCCAATACGCTGTGGCTGGATGCCTCCCAACCGAACGGATCGTTGGTGCTGGCCACGCCGGCGGCGTATTCCAAACTTTATGTCCTCGCCAGCTCGGCCATCGGCGGGGCCGACGGAACCGTGCGCATCCACTACGCCGACGGCACTGCCAGCAGCCCCAGGCCGTTCTTCGCGCCCGACGGCAGCGACGCCTGTTCTATGCCACCCAATGGGCGGTCGGCCCTTCAGGGGCTGGCGCGTAGCGGCTCAGCCGCGTCGTTCTCCTACCGCCTGCTGCCGCCCGGCTACAGCTTCTACCAGACGGACCTCGACCTCGGCGCCGCTCCCGACGCGGGCAAGGTGATCACCCGGTTGGAGTTCGTGAAGGGAACTGGCCCGGAAGTGACCGCCATCTATGCGGTGAGCGGCATCCTCATTCCGCCAACGAAGTAGCGGCGGCGCCCCGTCCGGGACGGCCGCCGCGTTGGTCGGCGAGAGCGGAGCCCGGGCGGTGTGCCCCCTTGACGGCCCGGCAGCAGGTCCAAGACTCCCCGCCATGCCGATCTACGAGTTTGCCTGCCCGAAATGCCGGCGAATCTACAGCTTCCTGTCCAAGCGGGTGAATCCCGGACATTTGCCCACCTGTCCCAAGTGCGGTTCGAAGAAGCTCAGCAAGGAGATCAGCCGGTTCGCGATGATCAAGGGAATGGCCGAGCCCGCGGCCAAGCCGGACGGCGGGGCGGATGACGGTCCGCCGATGCCGGACCTCGATGATCCGCGGGTCGAACGCGCCATGGCGGAGATGGAGCGCGACATGGAGCACCTCGACGAGAACAACCCGAAGCACATGGCCCACATGCTCCGCAAGATGAAGGACCTCATGCCGGCCGGCACAATGCCCAAGGAGATGGAGACCGCCATCAAACGGCTGGAGGCCGGCGAGGACCCGGAAAAGATCGAGGCCGACATGGGCGACGTGCTCGGCGACTTCATGGGCGGCGAAGGCGGTCCGGGTGCCCCCGGGGGCGGTGCCTACACGAAGGATGCCGGACTCTACGACTACTGAGGCACGTCCTGACTTTCGGCGCGGAATTCTCTGCCGATGCGCTTCCGCTGCCCGCAGGCAGGGCGGTCTGAATGTCGGTTGGCGCATTGACCGGATGGGGCTGGCCGGTCGTTGCGCTCGCCTCCTGCGCTCACCCTGAGCTTCGGATTCGTCCCGAGTAGCAGGACAATCTTGTTGGCTGCAGTCCCAGTTTCCTCCTTTGCGAAACCAAGGGCATTGGGCTTGGGACACTGCGTTGGAAAATGCTGTGACAGATTCGGCGGGAGCCGGTCGGGTTGCCGCTGCATGACGCTCACGAGATTGCTCGGCCCGTCCCTCCTTTCGGCGATGGTGGTGCTCCGAGCTGCCGAGCCGCCGGACTATTCCGTGACGGTGGAGACGGTGCTGAAGCATGACGACGGCAAGTTTCTGTGGTTTCACCCGCGGGCGACCGCCGTGCCGGGCGGCGCCGTCATGACGCTCCAGCAGCATCTCAAGGTGTCCGACTATTATTCCGGGCTCCACGTCCTGACCCGGAGCGGCCTCGACGGTGCGTGGCGTGGCCCGGTGCTGCCGCCGGAGCTCGACTGGCAACGGCAGCCCGACGGGGTGACAGTCAGCGTCGCCGACGTGACGCCGGGATTCCATGCGCCGACGGGCAAGGTGATCGCCCTCGGTTGCCGGGTGCGTTACGGCGCGGCGGGTCAGCAGCTGGAGGACGTGCGGCGGGCGCACCGGACTGTCTATGGGGTGCTGGATCCCCGGTCCGGTCACTGGACTCCTTGGCAGTTGCTCGAACTTCCTGCCGCGGACGAATTCAACTTCGCGCGCAATGCCTGTTCGCAGTGGTTGGTCCGGGCTGACGGCACACTGTTGGTCCCACTCTACATCGGCCGGAACGCCACGGAGCCCTTCGCCACGACGGTCGCGGAATGCCGGTTCGACGGGGCGAAGCTGACCTACGTGCGGCATGGCGGCATGCTGCGGCTGGAGACGGGACGCGGCCTTTACGAACCGTCGCTGGTCGCGTGGGGCGGCCGGTATTACCTGACGCTGCGCAACGACCTGCGGGGTTACGTCAGCGTGGGTGACGACGGGCTCCAGTTCGGCGAACCGCAGCCCTGGACCTTTGATGATGGCCAGGAACTCGGCAGCTACAACACCCAGCAGCATTGGCTCGCGCACAGCGACGGGCTTTTCCTCGTCTACACCCGGCGGGGCGCGAACAACGACCACATCGTCCGTCACCGGGCGCCGCTCTTCATGGCCCAGGTGGATCCCGGGACCCGGCGGGTGATCCGGCGCACCGAACGCATCATCATCCCGGAGCGCGGCGCGGAACTCGGCAACTTCGGCGCCGCCGCGATGGGACCCGATGAATCGTGGGTCACCGTTTCGGAAGGCCTGTTCATGCCGGATTCTAAGGCCCGCGGAGCGGAAGGCGCGACCTTTGTGGCTCACATCAAGTGGTCGAAACCGAACCGCCTGTTTGGGACGCCCGCGGCCAAGTAGTGGCGCGGTCCCTTTCGGTCGCCCGTTTGACCGTTGAGCTTTCCCCGGTCCTCGCCATCCTTCGCGGCGTTCTCGCATGACCGCGCCGGCCAATACCAACCAGCAGTCCGCCGCCGAGCTGCTCCGCCGCAGCCTCGCCCGCGGCCGCCTCGGCCACGCCTACCTGTTCCTCGGGGATGATTTGGGCGTGTTGGAGGATGCGGCGACCCGCCTCGCGCAGACGCTCAACTGCCTGCAACCGCTGGCCCGCGGGGAAAACGGCGTGCCGCTCGAACCATGCGGCCACTGCAACAACTGCGGCCGCATCACCCGGCACAACCATCCCGACGTGCTTTGGGTGCGCCCGGAAATGAAGAGCCGCGTAATCGGCGCGGACCAGACCCGCGAAGTCATTCGCACCCTCGGCCTGCACGCGGCCGAGGCGCCGCACAAGGTCGCCATCTTCGCCGGGGCTGACCGCATGAACGTCAATGCGGCCAACGCCTTCCTGAAGACCTTGGAGGAACCGCCAGCCGGCTCCGTGATCATCCTGCTGTGCACCGATCCCGACCGCCTGCTGGAGACCATCATCTCGCGCTGCCTGCGGCTGAGCTTTGCCAGCGGCATCGTGCGGATGGATGACGAGGTGGCGTCCTGGGTCGGGCAATTTGCCGAGCTCGCCCGCCCGCAATCCCCGCCGCTCTTTGGCCGTTACCAACTCCTCGGCTCGCTCCTCACCGCGCTCGGCGCCACCAAGGATCGCATCGAGGAAACCCTGACCGCACAGTCCCCGCTGCGGAAGTATCCCGACGCCGAGGCGCAGCAGCAGGAACGGTGGGAAGAGGAATTGAAGGCCGCCATCGAGGCCGAATACCGCCGCCGCCGCGGTGAATTCGCCGCCGGGTTGCAGGCCTGGCTGCGCGATGTGTGGCTCGGGACGCTGGGGCCGACAGGCGAACTCGCCTTCCTGCCCGGCTTGCGCGACGCGACGGCGTCCGTGGCCGCACGACTCAAGGCCAACGAAGCGCGCGAGAATTTGGAATCCTGGGAAAAAACCCAGCGAATGCTGCACACCAACGCGCAGGAAGCCCTGGTGCTGGAGGTGGGTTTGCTGCGGTTGAAACTGTGATTGATCTGGCACTTGTCGGCAGGTCATTTTGAGTTTCCGCATGCACGCCGGTCTTCCAGTCGCCCGAGATCAATCTGATCAGCAGGTTTTGGATGATGTGGTTCGACATGGCTGCCACGTAGTTGGCGTCTTGGCCGACGACCAGGGGCCTGCGTATTCCTACTCAATTGGGTTATTCCGAAACTTTGGTCATCCCGAGATCTTGGTTTTCGGCCTCAATCACCCGCTCATGCACAGCATGATCAACTGTCTCGTGGCCGAGATCCGCGGCGGGCGGCGATTCCTCGTTGGCAATCGCTACCCCGGTATACTTGAGGGCTTTGATTGTGAGTTCAGGCACGTCAAGGCCGCGCACTATCGGGAGCTGTTGGGCTACGCCCGCTGGTTTCATGGCGGTGAAGATTTCCCGGTTGTTCAGTGTGTATGGCCCGACAAGCAGGGCCGCTTCCCTTGGGAGTTGGGTTTCAACCCCCAATTTAAATCATTACAACCACTCTACGACTGACAGTCATCTCTACCGCCTTCTGTGAAGCCACACGTCAGTTTTGCCGACGCGCTCCAGCTCGGCCCGCCACCCGCGGGCAACTTGGCCGTGCCCGTCTTCGCCCATGGCACGCTGGCGGTGGAGCTCTACACGCCCGTCGGGGTGGATCCGCAGACGCCGCACACCCGCGACGAGATCTACTTTGTCGCCCGGGGCGCTGGCTGGTTCTTCAACGGCACCGACCGGCGGCCGGTGGGGCCGGGCGACTTCCTGTTCGTGCCCGCCGGGCAGGTGCATCGCTTCGAGGAGTTCTCCGCCGACTTCGCCGTGTGGGTGGCGTTCTACGGGCCGGGAGGCGGCGAGGCCAACGGTTGAACGCTCAGTCCGATGCACTGCCGCCTGCCACGGCTTGAGCCTCGCGCCGCCGGGGAGCGCGACTCTCCGAGTCGCGAGTCATCTTCCCTTCCGGGATGGATGCGTGGGACACGCTGCTCAGAGAGCCGAGCTCCCGCCGCCCGCGGTGAGTTGCCGCACCGGGCCGGCGTTGCTTCAGAGTTCGGGTTGAACTGGCCTGCCCGCGACGGGGGTGTAGCCTCGGGAATTCGATGACGCCCCCCGCTCCCGTGACTGGCCGCCGTGCCTGGTATCGGCACCTCTACGTGCAGGTGCTGTTCGCCGTGGCCCTGGGCATCGGGGTGGGTTGGCTGTTGCCGGAGGCCGGTCGCGGCCTGCGACCGCTCGGCGATGCCTTCATCAAGCTCGTGAAGATGATGATCGCGCCGATCATCTTCTGCACCGTCGTCCACGGGGTCGCCTCCATGTCCGACCTGCGGAAGCTGGGGCGCGTCGGGCTCAAGACGCTGCTTTATTTCGAGGTCGTGTCCACGCTGGCGTTGGTCATCGGGCTCGTGGTCGTAAACGTGCTGAAACCCGGCGAAGGTCTGAATATCGATCCCACAACGCTCGATGCCGCGGTGGGCAAGGGCTACCAGGACAAGGCGCACACGCTCGGCCTGGTGCCCTTTCTGTTGAACATCATTCCCGCGACCCTGTTCAGTGCGTTCGTCACGGGCGACTTGCTGCAGGTCCTCCTCGTGTCGGTCTTCACGGCCTTTTCGGTCAGC
>JBEISV010000389.1:0-4631 GCA_040375265.1 Verrucomicrobiales bacterium | reverse complement strand
TAGTTGACGTGGTCAGGAAACCGGAAGCCGCACCACTTGGAGCCGCGGAAATGGCGGTTCCAGCAGGCGTAGTTGGGCACCTTGATCAGGGCGCGCCCGCCGGGCACGAGGCGGTCCCTTAACGCCGCGAGCACTTCGTCCGGCGCGGTTTCGTGCTCCAGGTAAGACGACATGAGGGCGGCGTGGAAATGGGCGGCCGGATAACCGCGAATACCTTCGGTGGCCGGCAGGTTGAGCACGCCGCCGCCGTGCGGGCCGAGCCGTTCGGAAGCCATGCGGGCGAGTTCCCGGGAGATTTCGACCCCGTGCGGCACCACTTTCACGCCTTGGGCGGCGTATTCGGCGACGAATTCGGCCAGCACGCCGCCCCCGCCGCAGCCAATGTCGAGCAGGCGAAACTCCGCCGGCCGACCGCAATCACGCCAGGCTTGCCGCAGGAGTTCCCGGAACTTGTTTCGGCGCGGAAACACCTGGCGCCGGAGCGCCTTCATGGTGTCGCTCAGGCGTGACCAAAAGGGCTCGGATTCCCGGCGGCGGGTGCGTTCACGGGCCATCGTCACCTCAAAGGCGAATTCGGTCTCGAGCGCCGCGTAGGCCGGCGGATTCTCGAGGTGCAGCATGCCGGTCGAGGGACACTCCTTCAGCGTCCAAGGCTCCCGCGAAAAGGCGGAGCGGCTCGGATGCGGCTGGTGGCAGACCGGACACTGGCGGATCACGGAGCCAGCCTCGCAGCGGAAGCGGCCCCGGAGCAAGTGCCGGCGAGCGGAGGCTGGCACGCCGGCCGACCGGCCTGTAACATTCCCCGCGGCGCGACAGGATTGCGCCGATTGATGCCAGAAACAGGACTCCAGCCCGCCTCGGCGGTGGTCGCTCCCGCCGGGCCGGTGCCGGCGGGCGGTGACGCCGCGTCCGCCGGTCCCTGCCAGCGGGTGGACCTTGCGCAGGCCGAGGTGATTGCGCCGAACTTCAAGCGCCGGCTTTCCGGCGTGACCGCCACGCTGGAACGGGTGGTGCCGATGCAAGCCCGGTCGCTGCGCATTGCCGCGCTCGGGCCGGTGCTGCCGCCCCACGTGCCGCAAATCCGGTTCCGGGACCTCACCGGCCTGTGGTCGCGGCCGCCCGGCCGTCCCTTCCGGGTGTGGCATGCCCGGCGCAATGTCGAGATGCTCGCCGGCCTGTGCCTGCGGGACCTCCTGCGCGCCCCCCTGACGCTGGTCTTCACCTCCGCCTCGCAGCGGGAACACACGGCGTGGTCACGCTTCCTGATCGGACGCATGGACGCCGTGATCAGCACTTCCGACCGGACGGCGAGTTACCTGAAACGCCCGTCGACGGTGGTGCGCCATGGAATCGACCCAGACCAGTTCCGGCCCGCGCCGGACAAGGCGGCTTTGCGGTCCCGGCTGGGCTTGCCCAACTTGCGGTTCGTGGGCTGTTTCGGCCGCATCCGGCACCAAAAGGGCACCGATGTGTTCGTGGACACGCTGCTCCGCGTCCTGCCGTCCCGCCCGGGCGTCGGCGGGATTGTGCTCGGCCGAACCGTGCCCCAGCACCGGCCGTTCCTGACAGAGCTGAAGCGCAAGGTCGAACAGGCCGGGTTGGCGGACCGAATCCTGTTTCCCGACGAGGTCCCGCCCTCGGCCACGCCTGACTGGTATGCGGCCTTGGATTTGTTCGTCGCGCCCCAGCGCTGGGAAGGTTTTGGTGTGACGCCGCTGGAAGCGATGGCCGCCGGCGTGCCGGTGGTGGCGACGTCGGTCGGGGCGTTTCCGGAACTGGTCGTCGACGGGGTCACGGGCTCGGTAATTCCGCCCGGCGACGTCGCGGCGATGGTCCGCGAAGTATCGGGCTGGCTCGACGATTCCGGGCGCTTGGAGCGCGGGGGCACAGCCGCCCGGGCGCATGTGTCGGCCCAGTTTTCCCTGGCCGGCGAAGCGGAGGCGATCAACGCGGTTTACCGCCGCCTTTGGCCGGCATGATGGGCGGCAATCCACCAGCCGGCAGCGCCGTGACCTGCCTGGTGCCGACGCACAACCGGGCGAACTTCCTCCGGCGTTGGTTCCACTTTTACCGGCA
Organism: Verrucomicrobiales bacterium; assembly: GCA_040375265.1. GTDB lineage: Bacteria > Verrucomicrobiota > Verrucomicrobiia > Limisphaerales > UBA9464 > CAIWAH01. The sequence goes on along the minus strand of JBEISV010000389.1, from coordinate 2,555 downwards.
GTTTCCGCCGGGATTCCAGGTGCTGGTGGCCGATTCCAGCCGGCCCGACGCGGCGGCGGAAAACCGCAAAATCGTGGCCGACCAGGCCGGCCGGATTTCCGCGACGATCCTCCATCTCGACCTCAACCTCATCGGGAAGATCCTCCGCGCGCTGGAGTCGGTCGAAACGCCGTTCGTCAACCTGTGCGCCGACGACGACCTTATCCTGCCCGAGGCGGTCCGCCGCAGCGCCGACTTCCTCGCGGCCAATTCCGGCTATGTTTCCGCCCAAGGCCGGACGGCAAAGATCTATCCGCGGCGGCGTTGGTTCGGCTGCGAGCGGCTGAAGGGTTACAGCATCGAGGACGCTGAGGCCTTGGACCGCTGTCGGCGTTTGGCGGGCAATTTCTTCACCAATTTTTACGCCGTTTATCGCACCGAGACGTTGCGGGAACTCTTCCGGCTGACCGCCGAACATACCGATTCCACGGTCACCTACGCGTTGGCGGAGATGCTACTCTCGCAGCTCAGCGCCGCGCGGGGGCGCCTCAAGGTGTTGCCATGCATGCACTTGCTGCTGGAGCGGCATCCGGCTATGGCAGGGGTCCAATGCCGCGGCCAAGTCTGGGAAGACGTGCTCGCGCAGTATGCGCGTTTCCGGGCATGTCTCGTTGCCGAATTGGTCCGGGCCGGGACCGCACCCGAGGCCGCCGGGGCCTATGTGGATGAGCAATACGTCCATTACCGCGACCCGAACTTGCTGCACCGCCATCGCCGGCGGACACCGGCCGAACAGCTGCGTCATTGGTCCCGTTCGGCCCGCGAACGGTTCGAGGACCACTTCCATCCGGTGGACGTCCGGCACAAACGCCCGGTCGGGGCCTTGGACATCGCCGGGGCGGAAACCCAATGGCAGGCCGCGGTGGCGCTGATGCGGGCCCATCCGGACGGTCTGCCCGCCTGACCTGCCATGGACCGACTTACCTGCCTGGTGCCCACCCACCGTCGGCCCGCGTTCCTGCGGCGCCTACTGCGGTTCTACCGTGAATGTCCGCCGGGCTTCGGCTTCGTGATTGTCGATTCCAGCGAGGACGAATCGGCGGCGGAAAATGCCCGCGTCATCGCCGAGGCGGTGGCGGGCGGATTGCAGGTCGAACATCGCCGGCTGGCGCTGGATTTCGTCGGCAAGCTGGCCGTGGCACTCCCGGAAGTGCGAACGCCGTTTGTCATGCTGTGCGCCGACGACGACGTGCTGTTCCCCGATGCCTGCCATCGGAGCGTGGATTTCCTGGAGCAAAATCCCGGTTACGTCTCGGCGCAGGGGCGGACGGCGCAATTGTATCCGGGCCGGAAGCGGTTTGCCTGTATGCGGCTCAAGGGTTTCGACGTGGACGACGACGACCCGTTCACGCGCTGCCAGCGGTTGACCGAGAGCTTTTTCTCCAACTTCTACTCCGTCTACCGCCGGGAAACTCTGGCGGAGAACTTTCGCCTGACCGCCGCGGCCACCGACTCCCGGCTGTCCTACACGATGCCCGAAATGCTGCTCTCGCAGCTGAGCCTGATCCGGGGACGGGTGAAGGTGCTGCCCGCGATGCACCTGCTCATGGAACGTCACCCTACGAATGCCGGCTACCTCGGCCGGACCGGTGAGCGGCCGCAGGCGGAGGCGATGTATCGGCGCTTCAAGGAATGCCTCGTCGGGGAACTGATGCGGGCAGGGGTAACCGCCGAGGCGGCGGACCGGCACGTCGATGACGCCTTTGGCTATTTCCGGGAAACCAGCCTCAAGCATCGCGCCCGCGCCCGCACCCCGGGGGCGAAGGCGGCGCATCTGGTCCGTTCCCTGGTGGAGCGGGTGGAGGATGCCTTCCAATGCGACCGGGCCCGGCATCGCCGACTGATCCGGGCCGGCGACCTTGCCGGCAGTGAGGGCGCCTGGCAGTGCGCGGTGCGGCTGATGCGGGAATTTCCCGACGGAATGTCCGGATAAACGGCCCCGGGCGGGTTCGACCGGGCTCCGGTGCCGGCAGCGGAAAAAAACGCGCCGACTGTTGGCAGAATGCCAACTTCGAGTAACTTCGCGCGCCGCTACACTCCAGTGGCCCACCTTTGAAAACGCACGGTTCCTCCTCCGCTACCATTCCGACTCCGACCAAACGCCGTTCGCCTGCGGAACGGCCGGGCACGGCCCTGACCCGCTTCAGTGATTCCCTCGGGGATCTCGCCGAGTTGGTGCTGGCCGGCAAGTCGCCCGAGCAGCAGAAGCTCATCGTCGCCGACTTCATCGCCGACCTGCGCGCCAAGGGGCACCCGGTGCCCGACGTCACCTCGACGCCCTATCTGAATACGGTCCACGTGGACGAGGAGCCCGAATACCCGGGCGACCTCGAGATGGAACGCCTCATCCGCGCCCACATCCGTTGGAACGCCATGGCGATGGTGGTGAAGGCGAACAAGCACACCAACGTGGGCGGCCACATCGCCACGTTCTCGTCGCTCGCGACTCTCTACGAGGTGGGCTATAACCACTTCTTCCGCGGTAGCGACGGCGGCCGGATCGGTGACATGGTTTA
>JBEISV010000116.1:0-11177 GCA_040375265.1 Verrucomicrobiales bacterium | reverse complement strand
TGGCGGCGCGCAGGCGTGCCATGTGTTCTGGCAGGTCGGCAGCTCGGCGACATTGGGAACGGATTCCAGCTTCATCGGGAACATCATGGCCCTCACCTCCATCACCCTCACCACCGGCGCCACGGTGGAGGGCAGCCTGCTGGCCCGGAACGGCGCCGTGACCTTGGACAGCAATACCATAACCGAAGCGATCTGCCTGCCCACCGGGCCGGCCGCGGTGCCGGAAGCCGCCGACACCTTGGCGGCGCTGGCGGCCGGCGCGGGCTTCCTGATCGTGAACGGTCTTCGTCGGCGTGGCGTGGCTACGGCCTAACCGGAACAGTCGAACGAGTTGCGCGGCGCGCGGAGAGGCGGCTTTCCAGCCGCCCCTTCTGCACTTTGGGCACGGCCTCAAGCCGCGTTCGCCGTCGGGGCCTGGGCAGACCGATTCCGCAGCACCTTCACGGACTCGAGCACCAACATCGGGATGGCGCCCAACGCGATGAGCCACAGGCCGTGTCCAAGTGGGATGGCCGACGTCCTCAGGAAGTGTCCGAGCAGCGCGTTGTGCTGGCTCAGGAGCTGGAGGCCGAAGGTGACGGCCACCACCAGCACCAGGTTGCGGTTGCCGAACAGCGGGATGCGCCAGATGGGTTTGGTCTCGCTGCGGGCCCCGAAGGCGCGGAGCAACTCGGCGAAGACCAGCGTGGCGAAGGCATACGAACGGGCCAGCTCCGGCGTCCGCGTGCGCAGGGCGTATAAATAGACGCCGAAGCTGACGGCCGCCGTGAGGCCACCGGTGAAGAACATCGTGCGGAGGAACTTCCGGTCGGCGATGTCCGCCAGGCGGGAGCGCGGGGCCCGTTTCATCACGTCGGGATCGATGGGATCGGTCGCGAGGCACAGCGCGGGGAGGCCGTCGGTGACGAGGTTGATCCAGAGCAGGTGGATCGGCAGCAGCGGTGTGGGCAGGCCGAGGATGACGCAGATCGCCATGAGGAGCAGTTCCGCGGTGCTGCCGGCGAGCAGGTATTGCAGCGTCTTCCGGATGTTGTCGTAGATGCCGCGGCCCTCCTCCACGGCGGCGACGATGGTGGCGAAATTGTCGTCGGTGATGATCATGTCCGCCGCCTGGCGCGTGACCTCGGTGCCGGCCTTGCCCATGGCGATGCCGATGTCGGCGCCCTTGATGGCCGGGGCGTCGTTCACGCCGTCGCCGGTCATCGCGACGACGGCGTCGCCGGCCTTCCAGGCGCGGATGATGCGGAGCTTGTGCTCCGCGCTGACGCGCGCATAGACGGCAATGTCCGACACGCGTTGGCGCAGGGCGGCCTCATGCAATTTGTCCAACTCCCGGCCAGTGACGGCCTCGTCCTCGGCGGTAGTGATGCCGAGCTCGCGCGCGATCGCGGTAGCCGTCCGGGGATGGTCCCCGGTGATCATTACCACGCGGATGCCGGCAGCCCGGCATTCGGCAACTGCGGCCTTGGCCTCGGGCCGCGGCGGATCGTGCATGCCGGCCAGGCCGACGAACACCAGGTCGTGCTCCACCCCTTCGACCGTCAGTTCGGCCGGTGGTTGGTCCGGCACGTCGCGATAGGCGGAGGCCAGCACGCGCAGGGCCCGTTCCGCCAGGGCGGCGGTCTGGGCAAGGATGTGTTCGCGATCCGCGTCGGTGAGCGGGCGAACTCCGTCCCGGGTGTAAACCTGCGTGCAGCGCTCCAGCAGGCTGCCCGGCGCCCCGTTGACGAAGGCGCGGAGACCACCTTCCTGTCGGCGGCGAATCACGGCGCTGCGTTTGCGATCGGAGTCGAAGGGCAGCTCGTGATACCTCGGCTGGGCCTGCTCCAACTCCGCACGCTTGACCCCGGCCTTGACCCCGGCCGCGAGCAGTGCGCCTTCCGTGGGATCACCGACGGTCTTCCAGACACCGGCTTCCTCGGTGAGCTGCGCGTTGTTGCAACCGACGAGGATATTAGCCAACTCCCGCAGGGCACCCGAGGATTCATCCCCGGCCTTCGGGCCCTCTCGCCGAACCTCGCCGGCCGGGCCGTAGCCTTCGCCCGTGACCTCGTAGGATTCGCCGGCCACGTAGAGCGCCTGCACGGTCATCTCCCCCACGGTCAACGTGCCAGTCTTGTCGGTGCAGATGACATTGGTGGAACCGAGCGTCTCGACGGCGGACAGCTTCCGCACCAGCGCGCGGCGGCGGGACATCCGCGAAACGCCCAGCGCGAGCGAGACCGTGACGATCGCCGGCAAACCCTCCGGCACGGCGGCGACGGCCAGGCTCACGGACGTCATGAATAACTCGATGGGTTTCGTCCCGCGCAGGAGCCCGAGCCCGAACAGCAGGGCCACGATGCCCAGCGCGGTCCAGACCAGCACGCGGCCGAAGGACTCCAACTTGCGCTCCAACGGAGTGCGCTCTTCGGCGCCGGCTTCCCCCAGCAAACCGGCGATGCGGCCGAGTTCGGTCTTCATGCCGGTCGCCACCACCACGGCCTCGCCGGTGCCGGCGGCGACGCTGGTGCCCATGAAGACCATGTTCTCGCGGTCACCGAGCGGGAGGTCCGCCTCGTCCAAAACGTCCGTCCGCTTCGTCACCGCCTCCGATTCGCCCGTGAGCGCGGACTCAATGCAGGTGAGTGACGCCAGTTTCAGTAACCGCGCGTCGGCGGCCACGAGATCGCCGGCTTCCAGGGCCAGCACGTCGCCCACCACGAGTCCGGCGGCGGGGATCTCCGCGAGCGTGCCGTCGCGCTGCACCTTCGCCTGTGGCGCGGTCATCAGTTTGAGCGCGGCGATGGACTTCTCGGCCTTGAACTCCTGGTAGAAGCCGATGGCGGCGTTGAGCACGACGACCGCGAGAATGGCGATGGTCTCGACCAGATCTCCGAAAACTCCGGACAGGACGCCGGCGGCGACGAGAATCCAGATGACCAGGCTCTTGAACTGACGCGCGAGAATGCGCCAGCCGCTGATGCGTTGGGCTTCCTTCAACTCGTTCGCACCGTCCTTGGCCAGCCGCTGAGCCGCTTCCGCGGCAGACAAGCCGGTGGGGGTGGAACCGAGCTGCATGAGCACCTCTTCCACCGGCCGGTGATGCCAGGCTTCACCGGGTGGGGTAACGCTGGCAGTTGGCGGGCTCATCGTTCGGTCGTCGGGGTGGCCAGAGCGCCACCTTCGTTTTCAAAGCGGCCCAGCGCCTCGGCGTCGCCCGGCATCACCGGTTGCATCGCCCGCTGGCGCCACACGTCCAGCAGCACGGTGGTCACCGTGAGCGTCACCGGACCGAGGATGAGCCCGGCCGAGCCAAACAGCACCAGCCCCCCGACCACGGAAATGAAGGCGAGCACGGTGTGCAGACGGAGCCGTTTGCCCACGAGGATCGGGCGCAGGAGGTTGTCGATGGTGCCGACGACCAACATGCCCCACAGGGTGAGGATCAGGGCCTTGCCCCAACTGCCTTCCAGCGCCAGGAACAGGGCCGCCGGAATCCAAACCAGGAAGGCGCCCAGCATCGGCACCACCGCCAGCAGGGCCATGACGACACCCCACAGCAGCGGGGCGGAAAGGCCCAGCCACCAGAACATCAGCCCGCCTAGCAACCCCTGCACGGACGAGACCGCGAGCGCCCCGTAGATCGTGGCGTGGATGGTGTCGCTGATCCGTTCGTAGAGGTCGTCCATCTCCGCCTCGGTCAGCGGCGACAGCGTCCGGATCGACTGGAGCACAGGTTGCCGGTCGCGCAGGAAAAAGAAGAGCAGGTAAAACGTCAGGCAGAACCCGAGCAACTGAAAGACGGAACCCTTGACGAAGTTCGCGGCGAGCCCGCTCAGCCACGCGGCGAATGTCTTGGCCGAGCCCGGCAGGTCGACCCGCCGTTCGATCCAGTCCGCCAGGGGCGCTAGCCGCGGCTGCTTTTCGAGGGCGCGGCGCCATTCACCGGAGGTGACCTTGGCCTCGATAGTCTCGGCCCCTTTCGCGGTCTGCTGGACAAGCTGCTGGCCCACGAAAGTGGCCGGCACCACGACGATCAGCCCGATCAACAGCACGGAGACACAGGCCGCGAGGTTGGGCCTCAGCTTGGCCTCAAGATGGCGCTGGAGGGGGACGAAGAGGACGGCCAGGGCCAACGCCCAGGCCAACGCGGGCACGAACGGCAGCGCGAGGCGGTAGCAGAGATAGATGCCTAGGGCTGTTGCCGCTACTAGCAGCAGCGGCCGGACTGAGCGCAGCGTTTCCGCGGGGTTGGCGGTTAGCGGTTTCATCGCACTCCGGTGGGGCCCGCGGCCGGGTCCGTGGATCCGACTGCGGAGGGAAAACTCACAGGTCCACGACCGCGGCGGCCCGGGAGGCCTTGAATTCGAGGTCCAGTTCGGCGTCGGCCACGCCTTCCGTGACCAACCGTTCGCGGTCACTGCGACCTTCGTCGTCCTCGTCCTCGCCGGGCGCGACCAGCGTCTTGCCGCCCGTGAAGCCGGGCACCGGATTCCACCGGTCGGTTTCGGGCGCGGCCTCGATGGCGGCCGCCGCGGGATCTTCCGCCGCGGTGCCGGTGAGCGACAGCTTGGCCTGTTCCCAATCGGACTTCGACACCTCGTGCGGGGAGCGGCCGTTGCTGACGGCCAGTTCGGTGGCCCGTGACCGCACCATGCCCCGGGTGACGCGGCCGATCCCGACTGAGTTCTCGGTCAGGGTTCCCTCCTTGAGTGGGTTGGCTTGCATGCGGCGTTCCTCAGTGTCCGTGCGGCAGCGTTTGAGGGTTCAGCACGGTTTTCATCTGGCGGGCGCCGCGGTCCTCGCGCAGGTCCTGGGACTGCGCGAAGTTCGGGTCCGGCTTGACCCGCTTGGGTTTCACGGGGACGACCGCGGCGAGCGCGTGCGCGGGCCGGGGCGACTTGTTGTAGGTGGGGATCTTGGTCATGGGAACCGGAGGTGTTGAGTTCTTCATTTGGAGGCCTGGGAATGGGCTTCGACGAACCAGAGCCACTGGTCGAGGCCGCGGGAAACCTGGGTGAACAGGTCGGCCGTGTCGGCGTCGCCGAGGGCGTTGGCTTCCTCGATGGTGTCGCGGGCTTCCCGGCCGAACAGCGACAGGCCACGGGCGACGGCCTCCACGTGGGCGGGGCCCTCGGCGATGCTGAGCGGATACTCCGGCAGCCGGGTGCGGGCGGCAGCGACCCGGACGGTGCCCTCGGCGATGCCGCCCAACTGGGCGACGCGTTCGGCGATGAGGTCCACGTAACCCGTGACGGCCGCGTTCACCTTGTCGAAGAGTTCGTGCAGGCCGATGAAGTTGGGTCCCTTCACGTTCCAGTGCGCTTGCTTGAGTTGCAGTTGCAGGTCCACGGCGGAGGCGAGGCGCAGGTTCAGCAGGGCGTTAAGCTCGAAACGACGGCTCCGGGAGAGGTCGTTCTCGGTCTCATACATGGCGGGTGAGTCTTCGATGGTGAGCGGGGGAGGGATCATGGGAAACAGGGGTTCAAGGCGGTCAGGAAAAAAGAGAGTGGTCCGCCCCGATGGGCGGACCACCGGGGCTGGCGGATTCACGGTGCGGCCGATGGGGGGGAACGATCGGTTCGGAACGCCAGCCAAAGAGAGCTGAGCAGGCCGGCGCCCCGGATCAGGGTCGTCAGCCAGGGACGTTTGGGTGCCGGCTCGGCGGAACCAAGGCGGCGGCCGGCGGCCAGCGCGCTGAACAGGACCGCCGCCGCGGTGGCCACCGCCTCGATGGACTTGGCGCGCGTGCCGAGCGCACGCAGGCCGGTGCCGAGGGCGGCGGCGTCGCCGACCAACTGCGCCCGGTTGAGCTCGCTCTCGGCCAGCAGCAGCCGCTTGCGCGATTGGAGCGGATTCAGCTGAGGATCTGGTCGAGGCATTGGCGGTCCTTGCGCAGTTGGTCGAGGGAGGCGGAAAACGACTGCCATTCCCGCAGGCGGCGGACAAGCAGACGGCACAGGGCCAAGCCGGCCGCGGTGTAGAGGGCGGTCATCACGAGCAGCACGGTCAGCGGCGAACGGCTCCAGAACAGGACCACGAGGGCCGCCGTAAAGCATAGGCCGGCGAGCAGGCCGAACGCGGCCACTGCGAGGGCCAGCAGGAGATCGTGGAGCAGTCGCTCCCGCTCCTCCTGGACCTCGACGGTGAGCAGCTCCAGCCGGTTTTCCAGCAGGGTGAGCAGCCGCCGCCCGAACTGCTTCGAGGCCGCCTTCAGGTTCTGGTTGTTGGCCGGGGCGTGGTCCATGGGCGCCCCTTACTCGCGCGGACAGGAGCAGCGGCGGGCGACGAGGTAACCGACCAGCGCGCCGAGGCCGACGCCGACGGCGATGGCCTGATAGGGATGACGATGGACAATTTCGTCGGTGGCCTTGCAGCTTTCGGCGGCCTTGGCCTTGGCCTGGCCATACAGGTTCTTGCCGCGTTCGAGGGCGGCGGCGAGGCGTTGGCGGGCCTCGCCCACCTTGTCGCCGGCCACGTCGGCGGTGGCGGCCATCAGGGCACGGGCGTCGTCGGCGAGTTGGGTGAGGTCGTTGCTGATTGCTTGGGTCTCTTTTTCCATATGGATCCGGTTCATTGTTGGGGGCTGGTGAAAGGGGTGAAGGTCGCCTCGTAGAGGTGGGCGGCGGCGGGGGAACAACTGACCTTCAGCACTGAGTTGCGGCCGCCGAAGGGGTTCGGCACCGATTCGCGGGCGAGCGGATCGGGCATCCACCGGCCGTCCACGATGAGGCAGTATTCGTAGACGCCCGGGAGCAGAGCGGCCTCGGTGAGCCAGGCGCCGTCACCGGTTGAATGCAGGGCGCCCGCGGTGGGGCTCCAGTCGTTGAAGGTGCCGGCCACCGCGACCGCCAGGGCCTGTGGGTCGGTGAAATCAAACCGAATGTTCACCGCTTCCGGCTGGTTCGGGCGGATGACGGCGGGAGCGTGCCGATGTTTGTGTTTCATGGGGCGGACGGTTGGAGTGGGAAAGTGAAGTTCATGCGTCAGCCAAGGCGCGGGAGCCGCTAGACCAGCAGCGACCGGGGCGGCTTGACGCTGACGGTCCGCAAACCCATCCGGCCGGCCACCGCGCGGGCCGGCTTGCGCGCCGTGTCCGGGACAACGGGGGCCACGGCACCGTTGCCATTCCCATTCCCGAGGTCGAGGGCCGCGGGGTTGCTGCGGGTCCGGGCGAGGGCGTCCAGGGCGTGGTCGGTCGCCTTCTCCTCGTCGAGCAGGGCCTTCAGGTGGCCGGACGCCTCGCGGTGGCCGAGGAGCGCGGCCCATTCGTGCAGGCAGCCGTAGGCGGCAATGCCGTGGTGCTTGAACTTCTGGATGACGGAGATCAGGGCGGCGTTGATGGCCGGCGTGTCCTTGAACTCCGCGGCGAGGCACTCGGCTTCCTGGAGGAGCCCGAGCGTGCCCTCGCACTTCGTGCTCCGGGCTTTCACGTCGATGGCGGTGAAGACCGTTTCGAGCCGCTTTACCCGGCCGGTGGTATCCTTGAGCTGCGTTTGCAGGGCGAGCTGAAGGTGTTTGCAGGTGGCGGCCCGCGTCAGTTTCGGGAGGGCACGGACGAAACGTTTCTCGGCGTCATGGCGGTCAGCGAGTTCGTGCAGGAAGAGAGTTTGGAGGGAATTCATGGCAGGTATCGGTGAACCGGTTCGCGGGCGAACCACCGCGGCGGGGCCGGATGGAGCGGGGAAAGGGCTGCCTGTCCCTACGCCGACTATGCGCCGGCGACCGCGGTTCATACCATGGGGTGTAACCCTACCGGGTTGGCTTCTCCGGCGGCGCCGCCTACTCGCGGAGGTCCGTCCTGCGGTTCCGGGAAAACCGGAGCCGCAGGGTATGCCTCGGCGAATCCGGGTGGGAGTCATCACACAAGGAAAGCACATGACCCACACCAGCACCCGCCGAACGGTCCCTCGGGGAAGCGAAGGTTGGCGGTGCGGAAAACCCGCGCGCCGGCTGCCCCGAAAATCTTGGCCGGAAGTCCACCGGCACAAAACAGCCGGAGGGATTCCCTCCGGCTCGCATAGTGGACTCCGGCAGGGCCGGCTATTCAGCCACGATCACCCGGTAGAACCGTCGGGTTGTCGGCCCCACGTTGTCGTTCTTGGAGGTCATGACCTCGCCGGCGGTGACATTGCCCGGGATGTCGATCCAGATCGGATCCTCGGCGTTGCCCTTGCATTGCAGGGTGTAGGTGCCCCCGGGAGTCGCGGCCCAGGTCACGGTCACGACGCCGGCCGTCAGGTTGACGGAGCGGATGACCGGGGCGACCAGGCCGACCGGGCCGGAGCAGTTCGCCTTCACGGTGATGGTGCGGGCCTGGCAGGTGTCCGTGCCGCGCGCGGTCACGATCTCTTCGGCCGCCTCATTGGTGGTCACCTGATAACTGCCGGTGAACTGGGCGGATTCACCCGGGGCCAGTTCGATGGGGCCCAGCAACGGCCGGTCCGCGATGGCGCCGCTGAACACCATGACGTTGGTCAGGTTGACGTTGCCGGTGTTGGTCACCGAGCCGGTGAACGTCGTCAGGCCTCCCGCCGGGGACGTCGGAGTCGTGCAGACCTTCGTCAGGCTCAGGCCGGGCGTGGTGAGGAGCGGGCACACGGTGGACGCCTTGTCCATGACCACGGTGCCGGCGCAGAGGTCACGGCCGGTGGCGGTGACCGTGTCGGTGATTTCGCAGCAGTCCATCGGGGCGATGAAGCCGGCGGTGAAGTCCACCGAGGCGCCCGGCGCCAAGGTGATCGGACCCAGCACCGGCGTGGCGTTGCTCGGCTGATTGTTCAACACGAACACATCGACCAACGTGACGTTGCCGGTGTTCCGGACCGTGCCGGTGTAGGTGTAGAGCGCGCCATACGGGGTCGGCAGCAGCGGGCAGTTCTTCGTGACCTCAATGCCCGGGATGGTCGGTGCGAATGGGCAGGTCGTGGTGACGCTGCCGGTGACCGGCGCCTCGCACATGCTGATGCCGGTGGCCGTCAGCGTGTCGGTGCCGCAATAGTCGGCCTGGTAAAGGTAGGTGCCCGTGAAGTTCGCCGATTCACCGGGAGCCAGCGTGAGCGGACCGATCACCGGCGCATCCGCACCGGACCGGTTGTTGACCACAAACACGTCCGTGAGGGTGATGTTGCCCGAGTTGCTCACCGTGCCAGCATAGCGGAGCAGTTCGCCGGGAATCGCCGGCAGCAGCGGACATTCCTTGGTTACCGCGAGGGCCGGCGACGTGGAAACCAGGCAGGTCGAGGTCGATGTGTCCGTCAGCACGCGGCCGGTGCAGGCATCGGCGCCGGCCGCCGTTGCGGTGCTGGAAACGGTGCAGCAGTTGAGGGGCACGAGGTAGCTGCCCGTGAACGAAGCCGAGTCGCCCGGAGCCAGCGAGGCCAGCGTCAGGACCGGGGACGAACCGCTGCGGCTGTTGCGCACGGTGACGTTGGTCAGCGTGGTGTTGCCGGAGTTCCGCACCGTGCCGGCATAGGTCAGGAGGCCTCCTTGCACGGCGAGGTCCACCGGGCATGTCTGCGTCACTTCAAGGCCGGGGGTGGTTAGGATGGGACAGGTGCCTGTGGCGGAAGCCGCAACCTCCGTGGTCCCGCACGTGTCCGTCGCCTGCGCGGTCAGGATCGTGGTGAGGGAACAGCCGATGTTGAAGGGCAGCGTGAAGCTGCCGGTGAAGCCGGCCGTTTCGCCGGGCAACAGCCGGGCAACGGCGAACACCTGCGTGGGTTCCGCCGTCGAGACCTTGCCGCTGGCATCCCAGGTGGCGCGCCCATCAAACAGCGTGAACGCCATGCCCGTGACCGTCCGGTCTTCCAGGGCCACGTGACTGGCGGGCACCTCGAGGCGCACCCATTCGCCCGCGACCGGCAGCGGCCCCATGTAGTGGCGGCTGGCCGTCCCGTTGGTGCCCAGGTTGGTGAGGACGTTGGCGCCCCAGTAGGCGCGATGTTCCCAGGTGCCGTCATTCCATTGGAGCATCACCGCGTTCGGCGTGTTGGTCGGGTCCAGGTATATGTGGCTGATCAGCAGGTCGCCCGTCCGGACCAACATTCCGGGATTGGCCGAGGTGAAGAGGTGCTGGTGCAGCCCCGCCGCCAGGCCGGATTGGTGGGCATTGGTGCCGCTGAAGGGCGCCGGCCCGGTGCCGACAAACGTCCAGGCATCACCTACGGACGCGGACGCCGTGGCCCCGGCGGGAAGCTGGTCGTCGAGCCACAGGGTCGTGATGGCCACGCCGGTGGCGCGGTTGCGGTCATCGGTCACGACGACGTTGGTCAGCGTGATGTCGCCCGCGTTGCGGACGGTGCCGCCGTAGGTGAACACGCCGCCCGGAACGGTCGGTTCCGCTGGGCACGATTGGGTGACCGCCAGTCGCGGTGCCGTCACCAGCGGGCAGGTCGCCGACTGGGTGGCGGAGACGACCAGCGAGGTGCAGTTGTCGCTGCCGCTGGCGGTGACCATCGTGCTCACGTCGCAGGCATCGGCCGGGGCCGGGAAGCTGGCGGTGAAGTTGGTGGAGGCGCCGGGCGCCAGGCTCGCCACGGTCAGCACCGTGGTGGGCGAGGCCTGGGCATTCACGACGGTCACGTTGTTCAGCGTGACGTTGCCGGGATTGCTGACCGTGCCGGTGTAGGTGATCAGCTTGCCCGTGCCGACGGGCACCACCGGGCAGTTCACGGTGACCGCAATCTGCGGCGTGGTGGTGATCGCGCAGCTCGCGGTCGCGGTGCCGGTCACGGCCTGGGCCGTGCAGAAGTCCCGGCCGGTGGCGGTGACCGTGGCGGTGACCTCGCACGCGCCGGCCAGGAAGCTGGCCGGTGCGGTGTAGGTCCCGGTGAAGTTCGCCGAGGCCGACGGAGCCAAGGTGGCCGCCGTGAACAGGACGGTTCCGGCCACGGGCCGGTCGCTGGTCACCACGACGTTGGTCAGGGTGACGTTGCCGTCATTGCGGACCGTGCCGCGATAGGTCAACGGCCCGCCGGGCGCCACCACGTTGGTCGAGCAGACCGTCGTGACGGAGATCAGGGGGGCGGTGAGGAGCGGGCAGGTGGAACTGGCCGAACTGCTGACCGCGACACCGCAGACGCTCGTGGCACTGACCGTCGAGGTGCTGCTCACGGAGCACGCATCCAGCGGGGCGAGGTAGCTGCCGGCGAAGCTGGCCGTGGCTCCGGGCGCCAGGGAGGCGGCCGTGAAGA
>JBEISV010000303.1:0-5836 GCA_040375265.1 Verrucomicrobiales bacterium | reverse complement strand
GTTGACGCGCGCGGAAACCGAGTTGGGCATCCGGTCGAGGACCTCGAAGGTTACCTTCACCGCCTCGGGCCCGCGGTCACCCCGGAGTAGCAGCGAGGCCGCGTAGTTGTTGGCCACCACGGGATCGCTCGCCTGCAGGAGGTAAAGCCGCCGGCTGGCCTCGATCAACGAATCCACGTCCCGCGATTCGTAGGCGGCCTGCTGCATCTGCCGCCAGAATTCGGACGAGTTGCCGGCCTTGGTCTCGAGTGTGCGGAGCAGCCGGGTGGCATACTCCGGGTAACCCAGCTGGCCCATCATGACGGCGGTGCCGAACGCCAGTTGGGCGTCGTTCGGGGTGTTCTGGAGGTAGTGTTCGAACCCGTCCTCGGCCCGCGGGCGCCGGCCCATGTGGTGTTCGCCCACCGCCTCGAAGAACCAGCTCAGGTTGCCCAGATCCATGCTGAGGCGGTCCACCTGTCGCATCTCGACCGCCAGGCCGCGCAGGTCATCCCATTCCCCAACCTGAATCATCGCCTCGGCGGTGCGGACCCACACTTGCGGCGCCGCCGAGAACTTCGGCAGGCGTTCCTTGGCGAAGTCTTGCAGGATCCGGGACTGTTTCAGGGCCGCGATGGCCGCCAGATACATTTCGGCCTCGTCCACCGAGGCGGGAATATCACCGAAGCCCTGCGCCAGCTCGATGGCCCGCGCCCGTTGGCCGGACAGCCGCAGCAAATTCCAGAACCGCACGTGGTGGCGGACCTTGTCGCCGCCGATCTCCCGCAGCCGGTTGAAGTGCCGTTCATACGCGGTCAGGTCGATGCGCTGGTAGTCCACCCGCAGCAGCATCCGGTAGGCGAGGTCCTGCAACGCGGGAATTTTCGTGCCCGCCTCCAATGCGTCTACGGACGACGTGTATTCCGCCGCCGGGCCCCAGCCGGCGGTCCAGGCCGCCACATACAGGCGGGTCCGCTCATCCTGGGCGCGGTCCTTGTGGGCAGACCATTCGCCGGCGAAACGCTGCACCAGCCCCTTCTCGAAGAGGGCGGCCAGCAGGATCGGCGTGGTGACCTCGGTGCGGGGTGAATTCGTGCTGCCCAGCCGGTAGATGATCCATTCCCACTGGCCGTAGGCGGCATTGGCGCGGGAGGCCAGTTCGAGGTCGGCCTGGTTGGTGCCCGACAAGCGGAGCAACCAGTCCGAGGTGACCCCCATCAGCCGGAGCCAGGCGAGTTCCGGCTTGGGCTGGCCGGCGAGCGTGGCCAGCAGGCCGCGGTTCACTTCCAAGTCCGCCTCGTTGTTGTCTCGGGCCGCGTGCCAGGCCTGGATGGCGTCCTCGGTCTTGCCGGCCGCGGTGGCGGCCACGGCCGTCTGCTTGAGCGAGCGGGCCTTCAGCAAATCGATGCCGTTGACCTTGATGACCGGGAAGACGCCCGGCGGCGACGTGACCCAGATCTTGGGCCACATGACGCCCATGGTCCCGAACAGGAGGATGCCCACCACGGTGAACCAGCGGAACGCGCGGTCGTAAAACAGGATGTGCAGCAGGTAATTCCGCTTCACCGCGGCCGGCGGCACCTTGCGGCGACGGCGTTCCCGCGAACGCCGGGCGTTGGAATCGTCGCGGCGGGGGCCGACGGCAAGGGAGTCACCGTCTTCGGGATCAGGATTGGGGCGGTTCGCGTCGTCCATTCGAAGGCGGGAGGAAACCTTGCCCGCGTGGGCTTGGAAAGCCGCGAGTCAGTGGCCCGCCGGGCGACAATCGACGACGTCGCCGGGCCGGGAGCGTTCAGCGTCGCGGAAAGCGGAAGTTCGCCGCGTCGTCGCGGGGATTGCCCAGGCGCGTCCGCCGGAAGCGGGCGAGTTCGGTCGCGGAACGGTCGGCGGCCTGGGCCAGCTTCGCGCTGAGTTGGTCGCGCTCCTTCTCCAGTTGCTTCAGCCGGGTTTCCAGTGTCGTGATGGTCTGGTTGGCGCGGGCGACCTGGTTGGCGTTGGGCGTCTGATTCGCGTCGCGGAGACGGGCGAGCAGGTGCTCCTTCTCGCGTTCCAGCCGGTCGCGCGCTGCGTTGGCCTCGCCCAGCAACGTGGAAAGTTCCGTCTCGCGGGCACGGCTGTCCTTGAGCGCGTCGCGCAGGCGGCCGGCCTCGGTTTCCAGCAGCTTGAGCTGGCCGGCCACCGCGGGATCGGCCGGGGCGTCGGGCTTGGGATTTTCGGCGGCGGACTTCTTCAATGCGTCCAGTCGCTGCTCGGCGGCCTTGAGCTGGGCCTCGACTTCCTCGCGTTCATTGCGCTCGGCGGCGAGCTGCGTCTCGATGCCCTTGAGCGCCGTGTTCTGTTCCGTCAGCGACTGAACGCGGCGGGTCAGCTCCACGTTGCTCGTCTCGACCTGGGTGCGGGTGCCTTTTTCCTTCGCCAACTGCGCGGCCAGTTCGTCGGCGACGAGCGAGTTCCGACCCGCTTCGGCCTTGGCGAGAGCCAGATCCGTTTCGAGCTGCTTGAGCCGCAGGATGCCGTCCTCGGACTGGCGGGCGCGGAGGTCCTCGACCTGTTTCTCCAGCTTCGCCCGGTCGGCGATCAGCACTTGGTTCTGCTCCATCATCTGCGAAAGGTCCGCCTGAAGCCCGGCCAACTTGCCGGAGAGTTCGGCCACCTGCTTGCCGCGCTCGCTGTCGGACTTCAGCTCGGTGACCTGCGTCTTGAGGGTCGAATTCTCGACGTCGAGCTTCTTGAGCTGCCCCTCGACGGACTCGCGTTGTTTCTCCAGCTCGGCGGCGCGCGTGCGCTGGGCGAGCAGCTCGCGGTTGGCGTCGTTCAGCGCCTTCTGGGCCTCCTCGGCGACGACCTTGTCCACGAGGTTGCGGCGCTCGGCTTCCTGCCGCGCGAGGTGGGCGAGCAGCACCTTGTTGGTCGACTGGAGCTGCGAAATCTTCTCCACCGCCGACTGGAGTTCCTTGGGGTCCACCGGCGCCGGCTGGGCGGTGAGGGCCTCGCGCAGCTTGGCCTCGAGCACCTGCTTTTCGGCGGCGAGCTTGGCGATCTGCGCGTTCATCGTGTTGAACTGCTCGATTACCTCGCCGGCCGGCGCGAGTTCGTCGGTTTTCGGCGCGGGCTTGGCAGGATCGGCGGATTTGGGCGCGTCGGCCGGCGTCTCGGGAATGGCGGCGAGCTTCTCGGCGACGTAACGGAGGCGGTAGGCGATCACGCGTTCGTTCCAGGTCGGATAACTCTTCTGCAACTGCCGGAGGAGCTGCTGCGCCTTCAGGTAACCCTCGCGGGCGTCCACCACCCGGCCGGCGGAGTTCTGGGAATCCGTGACCTGGATCAGGTTGTAGATCGTGATGAAGTCGTCGTCCGGCCCGGCGCAGACGCGGACCGCCCAGACCAGCGCCAGCACGACGGCGAAACAGCGGAGCATGGCCCCGGTATAGCGGGCGCGGCGCGGGGAAGGAAGGGCAGTTTGCCGGACAGTCCGGCTAGGCGTCGCGGCGAACCTCGTAGATCATGTTGAAATCATGCGCCGTCGCAAGAAAGGGAAACTGCAACCTGCGCATGTGGGTCGCGGCTTTACGAATCAACTCCTGAAACCGAATAACCACAAGAAGGCTGGCGACGGAACTGGCGTCTGCGAATCGCTTATCACCGAACGCGTCGCTGGCGTAAACCGCCTGCAAGTCTTCCAAGCCTTCGATGACGATCCCTCCCGAATCTTCCGACTGCCAATCCGAAAGCCAATCGTAGTCATCGTGTCCACCATACCGCTGGTAAGCAAACAACGTGAAAAACCAAAGGTCGGTATTAATGTCGAAGCCATTCATCTCCGAGTAGGCCGCGCCAATTGTGAACCTGGAGGCTTCTCGTTCAACGAACTCGTCAATGACCCCGGCTACAGACTCCGAGTCAGTGGAAATATGGAGATCAAGGATGGCGTGAAACGGGGAATGAGGCAGCCCGGCGAGGCGTGATGTAACCGCTCGTTCGCATTGAGCAAGGTCGCCAGAACGAAGAACTGGGGAGATTTGTTCCTGAAGCTCGAAGAAAATGTCGCTCATACTCTCGAATTGGGATTCCAACAGTTGGTTCGGGTGTTTGCCACGCAGTCGACGACCAAAGATTGATGAAAGTTGGGTCTGCGAACCAAGGATGAAAATCTGCCGGTCGATGGTCAGTAACCTTGATCGTCCGGAGCGCCGGTTTCTGACCCGGCCTGGCGATGTTCTCGCCGTATTTCGCTGGATCGGAGGTCAGCGATCCAGTGCGAACAGGCGTGGGTCTGTCCTATTTCCCCACCAGCTTCGGCTGCGCCTGCGCCCACTCGTCCTTCGTCACCGCCTTCTGCTCGTGCAGCAGCACGAACGTGCCTTTCTTGTTGCCCACCACGAGGTCGGGCAGGCCGTTTTTGTCCACGTCGCCTACGATGAGCTGGGTGCCCACGCCGGAGCTGTCGTCGATGCGGTAGGGCACGAAGTCCACCGACTTGTCGGCGCCGCGCACCAGCTTGAACCAGTAGTTCACCGCGGCCTGGTTGCGGTCGGGATCGCCCGTGCGGCCGTGCGACCAGAAGCGTTTGCCGGTGACGATGTCCTTCAGGCCGTCGCCGTCCATGTCCACCAGCTCGATGGCGTGCAGTTCGGTGAACTTCACGCCGTAGCGGTTCTCGCTCGCCTCCTTGTTCATGAGGATGCGTTCCCGGAACTTGGGCTCGCCGCCCTCGCGGTATTGCTCGAACCACGCGAGGCCGAAGGCGTGCGCGGTCAGGGCGGTGATGATGTCGTTGAGGCCGTCGCCGTTCACGTCGTAGGCGAACATGTGCGAGCCGCCCAGGCCAAACGGGCCGGCGTGGAACTGCCAGAGCGGATCGCCGGCGAGCGACGCGGGCTGTTCCCACCAGCCGTCCTTTTCCAGCAGGTCCAGGCGGCCGTCGCCGTTCACGTCGCCGAGGCCCATCCCGTGGGTGAAGTTGCCGTAGTTCTTGTTCGGCGAGATCGGATGCCACGCCCACGGCTTGGCCGGGTCGATCCAGTCGGGCGAGGCGTAGCCGTAGGCGCCCTTGGTGATGCAGACGAGCTCGGGTTTCCCGTCGCCGGTGAGGTCGGCAAAGGTCGGTGATTCGTTGTCGGTCTGCGTGAAGATGACGTGGCGCGGCCAGTGTTTGTCGGACGTTTTCGGATTCTCGAACCACACGGTTTCCTGGCCGGGGAAGCCGATGATCAGGACGTCCAGCCAGCCGTCGTGGTTGAAGTCGCGCGGGAAGGCGAAGAAATTGTCCGAGTAGGTGTTGTTGGCCCCGAGCGCGCCGTCGTAGCCGGGCACCGTCACGGTGGTCAGCGGGCCGAGCTTGAGCTGGAAGGTCTTCGTCGGCGCGTAGAGCTCGTGCTTGTTGGTGAAGCCCGGTCCCTCATACCACCATGGGCCCGACACGATGTCGTTCACGCCGTCGCGGTTGAAGTCGGCGAAGCTGGCGCCCTCGCACCAGAACTGGTCGCTGAGCTGGAGGCGCTTGAACGTGTGAAGAGTGAAGTCGGCGGCCGACAGGGACAGGACGGCGGTCAGCCCGAGGGCACCGGAAAGCAGGCGGAGGTTCATGTGCAGCGGGGATTGAACGTTCCGAGCGGGCGCCGGATTCGGGAAAGTTGCAAGCGGCGGCTTCGGCGGGACGGGCGCCAGCAAAGTGCTGCCGGCATCTTGCCGGCAGTCCCCGGCGGCTCGCCCGGCCTCCAGATTGGACGTCATCAGGCTGCGATGACGAGTTGAGCCTTGGGGCTGCTGCCGGACGGCAAAATCTTGCCCGCGGTTCGCGGCCAGCCGCGTCTCCTGCCGTCGGGACGCCGGCAGCAATTTGCGCCCAACCTACTTC
>JBEISV010000122.1:0-10789 GCA_040375265.1 Verrucomicrobiales bacterium | reverse complement strand
GGTTGGCCATGAGAAATTCCCGCTGGCTTGGCGGCTTGTGCCACCGCTAGCGTCCCGCAGCTTTTCCGGCGGCTTTCCGCCCCTTCCCACATGAGCACTCCAGTTGGCGACATCGCAGTGATCGGTCTGGCCGTCATGGGCCAGAACCTGATCCTCAACATGAACGACCACGGCTTCACCGTCGTGGCCTACAACCGCACCACCTCCAAGGTGGACGACTTCCTGGCCAATGAGGCCAAGGGCACCAAGGTCGTCGGCGCCCACTCCATCGCCGAGATGGTCGGCCTGCTCAAGCGCCCCCGCCGCATCATGTGCATGGTCAAGGCCGGCGCCGCGGTGGACGACTTCATCGCGCAGGTCGTCCCGCTCCTCGAACCCGGCGACATCATCATCGACGGCGGCAATTCGCTCTACGGCGACAGCGACCGCCGCGTGAAGGAGCTCGCGGCCAAGGGCCTGCTCTACATCGGCACCGGCGTCAGCGGCGGCGAGGAAGGCGCGCGGTTCGGCCCCAGCATCATGCCCGGCGGCAGCAAGGCGGCCTGGCCCGCGGTGAAGGACATCTTCCAAGGCATCTCGGCCAAGGTGGACGGCGGCACCCCGTGCTGCGACTGGGTCGGCGACGGCGGTTCGGGCCACTACGTGAAGATGGTCCACAACGGCATCGAATACGGCGACATGCAGCTCATCTGCGAGGCCTACAATCTGATGCGCGACGGCCTGGGCATGACCGCCGACGAGATGAGCGCGGTGTTCAAGGAATGGAACGCGGGCGAGCTCGACAGCTTCCTCATCGAGATCACCGGCAACATCCTCGCCAAGAAGGACGAGGACGGCACGCCACTGGTGGACAAGATCCTCGACACCGCCGGCCAGAAGGGCACGGGCAAGTGGACCGTAATTGATTCCGCCAACCTCGCCCAACCCGTCACGCTGATCGCCGAGGCCGTCTTCAGCCGCTGCGTCAGCGCGATGAAGGACGAGCGCGTGAAGGCCGCCCGCAAGCTCAAGGGCCCGCGCCCGGCGCTGGCGCAGGCCAAGGACGCCGCGAAGAAAAAGGCGCTCATCGCCGACATCATGAGCGCGCTCTACGCCTCGAAGATCGTCAGCTACGCGCAGGGCTACATGCTGATGAAGGCCGCGGGCAAGGAATACGGCTGGGACCTGAACTACGGCGGCATCGCCCTGATGTGGCGCGGCGGCTGCATCATCCGGTCGCGCTTCCTCGGCAAGATCAAGGAGGCCTTCGACAAGAACCCGAAGCTCGCGAACCTGCTCCTCGACGATTACTTCCGCGGCGAGATCAAGGCCGCGCAGAAGGGCTGGCGCAACGTGGTGGCGCTGGCGGTGAAGAAGGGTATTCCCGTGCCCGCCTTCAGCACCGCGCTATCGTTCTACGACAGTTACCGGAACGCCCGCCTGCCGGCCAACCTGCTCCAGGCCCAGCGCGACTACTTCGGCGCGCACACCTACGAGCGCGTGGACAAACCCCGCGGCGAATTCTTCCACACCAACTGGACCGGCACCGGCGGCCGCGTGGCGTCGAGCACGTATAACGCGTAGCTAACTGAACGGTTCGAATTCCGCTACGCCCGTAGGAGACGAGGTAACGGGGCTCATTCTTTTCCGGAAAACAGAGCCTCCTCATGTCGGCTCCTACGGGTTTTTTCCGTCACAACCGGCTGGCCTTGCCTACCGCGATTCAATAGGTTCCGGACATGCTGAACGAAGCCATTGAAACGCACGGTCACACCGGTCGCGATGGCGTGCTGAAACTGAGCCTGGCCACGGGGTTGCCCGATGCGGAAGTCGCCGTAGTGGTGCGGGTCCGGCCGCTGCCCGCGGAACACGAAGTGGACGCCAACGGTTGGCCCGTTGGTTTCTTTGACCGTGTTGTGGGTTCCATGCCGGATCTGGAACGTGCTCCTCAGGGGCGGCCAGAGGAACGGCCGGCGATGGCATGACCTTCCTGCCGGATACCAACGCCTGCATCGCGCTCCTTCGCGGGCGCAACCCCAGTTTGGTGGCGCGCTGGAAGTCGGTGCGCGCCACCGATGTGGTGCTGTGTTCCGTCGTCACCTACGAACTGCGATATGGCGCGGAACGCAGCGGCAGTCCCGTGACCGAACACGCCAAGCTGGACCACTTCCTCGGGCAGTTTGGCTCCCTGTCCTTCGACGACGCCTGCGGGCGTCGGTGTGCCGAGATTCGCCGGACCTTGGAACAAGCCGGTGTGCCCATCGGGCCGCATGATCTTCAGATCGCCGCCATCGCACTGCACCACCGGCTTACCCTCGTGACCCACAACCTCCGGGAGTTTGGCCGGGTAGCCGGACTGGTTTTGGAAGACTGGGAGGCCTGAACGCTGCCGTGCTACGCTGGCGTTAAAGCTGACCATGAGTCAGCACCAAACGCGGGACGGTAAAGCCGCACAAGATATCGCGACCTCTGCCGGCGTCCCGCCGACAGTCGGTAACCGGCAGCCGGGCAGGTCGTGAAGCGAGGGCGTCCGCGCGGCTGAATCGCCCGGCAACCGGAGTTTCGGTTCAAGGCTGATCTGCCGGTGAACGCCCAGAGTCTGCCGGCAGCACGTTGGCCGGCCGGTCGGCCGTGGCGTTCCAGGTGCGTCCGTCCATCGCCTCAATTCGCACGCCGGCTTCCGTGGCCCAGAGCTGGAGCGTGCCGAGTTCCTCGGCGAAGAGGACGGTTTTGCCCGACGCGACGAGGCGTTCCCGCGTGGCCGGCTTGATCCGTTCCGGCGCGGGGTATTCTGCGGACGCCACCACGATGAGCTGCGGGGCAATCCGTTCGAGCAACGCCGGGCCCAGCGGTTCGCCTTCCCGCGGCAGTCCGGCCACGACCAGATCCGCCCCGAGATCGGCGGTGCGTTCCAGCAAGGCGCGCTGACCCTGCCGACCCAGGTCGGACAGGAGCAGCACCCGGACGCCGGCGATGTCGCGGCGCAAGACCACCGCGTTGTCGTCGGCCGTGGTGAAGCGGTCCGTGGGCGCCGGATGCAGGACTTCCCAGCCGGCAAATCGGTCACCCGCCCCGATCCGCTGCCGGGGAATCAATCGTTCGTCGGCCAAGGTGAGCAGCCGGCGGAAGGCGGGCGAACGGGCGTTGGTGGTGCCGAGCGCGAGGGACCGGACGGCGATTTCGTTGAGCAGGACTTCGCTGCCGCCGAGGTGCTGCAGGTCGCCGTGGGAAACGATCAGGCGCGGGATGGAGTTCCAGCCGTGCGCATGCAGGAACGGGACGGTCAGGGCGGTGGCGGTCGATTCGCTGCCGGTGTCGATCAGTAGATCGTCCGCGCGTCCCGGGGCGTCGAGGACGATCGCCTTCCCGCCGGTCAGCAGGGTCAACGAGGTCCGGTGGGCGGCCTGCCAACCGGCGAACAGGGCGGCGGCACTGATCAGGCCCAGCGCGGCGAGGAACCATTTCCGGACGCCTTCGCGCCAGGCCCATCCGCTCGCGAGCGCGAGCATCGCGGCGTAATATGGCAGCCACCACGGCCAGGGCGGGGCGGCCACATACCAAATGCCGCCGGGTGTTTCGGCGGCCAGCCGGCTGGCTTCCACCATCGCGCGCATCCAGAGCCACGCGCTGGCGTTGAAGATCTCGCCGAGCGCCGGCCATACTTCGCCGACGAGCAGCGACGCGACGTTCGCGGCCAAGGTGAGTCCGGACAGCGGCACGACGACCAAGTTGGCGAGGAGGCTTACCGGGTTCAGCAGGTGGAAATAATGCACCGTCAGCGGCAGCGACGTGATCTGTGCGGCGATGCTGGCGGCCAGCAGCAACGCGAGGCGGCGCAAAGGGACTTCGAGCCAGCGTTGCCAACGCGGGCGCAATTCGTCGGGCAGGAAGGGATCCGGGTCGAAGCGCAGCATCTGGAGCAGGCGTGGTTCGAGCACCGGCACCAGCAGGGACATGCCGGCGACGACGCCGAAGGACAGTTGGAAGCTAGCCTGGAATAATTGGCCCGGCTCCCAGAGCAGCACGGCGAACAGCGCGAGCGCGAGCGAGTTGAAGAGGTCGCCCGGCCGGTGGAGCGTCCAGGTGCCGATGACCACCGTGCTCATGAGGGCGGAGCGGATTGCGGACGTCTGCCAACCGGTCGCCGCGACGTAGAACCAGATGAGCGGCACCGCGATCAGCCCGCACCAGCGCCGCGGCAGCCGGGCGGCGCGGAGCAACGCCACGATGACGCCTGCAATGAGCGCGATGTGGAGTCCGGAGATCGCGAACACATGCATGGTGCCCGACTCCATGAACACGGTGTCCACCTCGTCGGTGAGTGCCGTCTTCCACCCGAGAGCCATCGCCCAGATCAGACGCGTGGCTTCATCGTCTGGCAGGCCGCGGGCCAACGTGGCCTGGGCCCACGGCAGGAACCGCTCGCTGAACGGGGGCCGGCCCACGGCATCGTCCGGGAGCCGCCAGTCGTGTGGGCCGTCCGCGACCAGCATGAACCAGCAGCCCTGATGGCGCAGGTGGTTGGCGTAATCGAACAGGCCCGGGGCCAGCGGCCCCGGCGGCGGGCGCAGCACCCCGCGCAGTTCGAGGCGCTGGGTGCGGAACAATTCCTTCGGGGGCGCGCCCTTGAGGCTGACCGCCACGTCGCAGCTGGCCGGCTGCCAAGTGCCGTTTTGTTGAAGGGCTTCGACCCGCACCCGGAACAGCGTCCGTCCGTAAAGTTGGCCGCGCCGCTCCACTAGCTTCAGCGCCGGGGAGTCGAGAATTTCGCCGCGCACGGTGACCAGGGCCGTATCGGTGCCGACCCGTTGGCGCAGGTCCTGGGCGGCTGGGTAGGCCTGATGCAGCCGGTAATGGACCCAGCCGGCCAGCAGAGCCACGCCCAGCAGAACCGGCCAGCGAAACCGTTCGGACGCGGCCGCCCCGACGAGGCCGAAGAGGGCGAACCCGAACAACGGCCCGACGGGCGCGGCCCACCACTCGCCGAGGACGACCCCGAGCGCGAACAGCAGGGCCGGCCAGAGCAAGGGTCGTTTCATGGGACCGCCGGAGGAGAAACCACGAGGCGCCAGTTGCACAAACCCGAAAGCGCCGCAACCTCCGCCCCCGATGAGCATCGTGACCCGCACCGGCGACGCCGGCACCACCGGCCTCATGTATAACCGCCGCGTCTCCAAGTGCCACCCGCGCGTGGAGGCCTACGGCAGCGTGGACGAACTAAACGCCGCGATCGGGCTCGCCCGGGCCCAGGCCGCGATGCCCTTCCTCAAGGACAGTCTGCCGCCAATCCAGCAGGATCTGGTCATCGCCATGGGCGAACTGGCCACCGGCGTGGATGACCTCGAGCGCTACGTGGCCGACGGCTTCCAGTTGGTGACCGAGGCCATGACCGCCAAGCTCGACGCCGTCGTCCGCGAGCTGGAGGCCCAGCAGATTTCCTTCAAGGGTTGGGCCACGCCCGGGGCGAATTTGCCCGCCGCCGCGCTGGACGTCGCCCGGACAACCGCACGGCGTGCCGAACGCCGGGTTGTTGCGCTTCATGAAGCCGGACAGCTCCGGAACCCGGAGATCATCATCTTCCTGAACCGCCTCAGTGACCTCCTGTGGCTGATGGCCCGCTGGGCGGAATCCCACGAACGGTAAGGCGAGTAGGCATGCGGCTGATCGCACGAACGAAAACCGTCCGTCGGGACACCCCGTCGGAATCACTCTTTTGCGGCGAAGCCGTTGATCTGGCTGGCCGCGTAGCCAGCGCCAAAGCCGTTGTCGATGTTCACCACCGTTAGGCCGCTGGCGCAGGAATTCAGCATCCCGAGGAGCGCCGTGAGCCCGCCGAAGTGCGACCCATAACCCACACTGGTCGGCACGCCGATGAGCGGTTTCCCGATCAGGCCGCCGAGCACGCTGGGCAACGCCGCCTCCATGCCCGCGACACACACGACCACGTTGGCCGCCTGGATTTCGTCGAGCCGACGGAACAGCCGGTGAATGCCGGCCACGCCCACGTCGTAGATGCGGCGGACCTCGTTGCCCATGAAGTCGGCGGTGAGCGCCGCCTCCTCGGCCACGGGCAGGTCGCTGGTGCCCGCGCACACCACGGCGATGTAGCCCGGCCGTTTCGCCAACGGCTTCCGCTCCAGCGTCAGGCAGCGCGCGGCCTCGTGGTGGATGCCCTTCCGGAACTTCTTCCGGAACTCCGCGGCGTGTTCGGGCGTGATCCGGGTGACCAACACCCGGTCATTGGCCGCGACGATCTTCTCCGCGATCGCGACGACCTGCGGCGGCGTCTTGCCGGCGCCGAAAATCACCTCGGGAAAACCCTTCCGCAGCGCGCGGTGCGTGTCTACGGCGGCAAAGCCGAGTTCTTGCACGGGCGCGGCCTGAAAGGCACGGAGCACGGCGTCACGGTCGGTGTCACCACGTTGGAAACGGTCGAGGATGGCGGCGGCTTCGGTGGGGGTCATGGCGGAAGGTTAGGAGGGAGCGCGGGGCAGACAAGAAGGCCTTTCAGCGGCTGTCTTGCTTCGTCCCGTCCGTGTCAGTGATTTGGACTTTCGGGCCTGGAATTCGGTCGGCTTGGCCCCATACGCGACGACAGATTTCGCCGATTAGCCGGGCAACCAAGGCATAACCCACCAGCATGGCCAGCCAGGCCCCAATAGCGATCCACAGTGGGAAAAAGACCTCCCAGTCCCATTGCA
Source organism: Verrucomicrobiales bacterium (assembly GCA_040375265.1). Taxonomy (GTDB): domain Bacteria; phylum Verrucomicrobiota; class Verrucomicrobiia; order Limisphaerales; family UBA9464; genus CAIWAH01. The sequence goes on along the minus strand of JBEISV010000122.1, from coordinate 4,109 downwards.
CCAGGGCGTAAAGATTGGCGCCGACGAGGAACACGCCGATGACTATCAGAAACAGGCGATACTGCGCTTGCTGCCACCTTGGATCTTCCTCCCACATTTTGGACCTTTGAGTTGCAACACCGACCAATGCATCAGGTTTCTCCATTGGGGACCCCGGGCCGCGGTTCAGGAAAGCCGGCCCAATTCCACGTCCACCGGCACGCGGCCGAACTTCCACGCCACGTCGGCGTCGAAGGCGTGGTAATCGCAGGTGAGCTCCTCGCCGGCCGCGATGTCGCGGAGCGCCACGGTGACCACGGGTTCACCGGCCTCCGGGTCGGCCCCGGTGTTCGGGGTGTCGGCATGGTTCATGAAGCAGCAGAGGTCCCCGCTCTTGATCAGTGCGTCCTGGGTGGCGTCAAAATAGCTGAACCAGCGGAGATGCTCCCGGGCCGGCGCCGGCAGTTCGGCGAATTCGGCGCGGGTGAAGGCGTGGTCAAAGCCTTCCTGGAAACGCCAGACGGGCGTCCCGCACGGGATGGCTTCGGCCGCAAAAAGCCCCAAGCCGTGGATCGGACTTGGGGCGACGCGAGTGCGGACGAGCAGCATGGCCTACTTCGTCGGCGAGTAGTCGGTCGGCTTCAGGAAGGTGGACTTCACGCCGCCCGGCACCGTGAGGGAACCGCCGGCGGTCTTTTCGCTGGCCTCGCGGGCGGCCTTCCAGGCGGGGTCGGCGCCGAAGGCAGAGAAGGAAGCCTTGGCGGCCTCCTGCGACTTGTGGGTCAGGAAATAGACCAGCTTGGTGCCGGCGCCGGCCTGGTCGTCCATGACGTGGAAATACCCCTGGTTGCCCATGCCGTGCTTGGCGAAGAGGGCGAGCGTGTGGTCGCGGAAGCGGGCGTCGAGGTTCGCAAGGCGGCCGGCGGGAGTGGTGTAGTCACGCAGCTCCCAGACGCCACCTTTGGACACGTTGCCCTTGTTCACCTTCGGCGAGAAATCGGTCTCGACGAAGAACGGATTCTCCACCTTTTCGACCAGCTTGCCGTTGGCCTCGCTGGCCTTGGCGGCCGCCTGCCACTCGGGGTCGGACACAAAGGCCTTCCAGGACGTTTCGCGCGCCTCGCGGTTCGGATAGCGCAGCAGGAAGTGCAGGCGCTGGTCCTTTTCGTCGGCCGGCATCCAGTAGCCGATGCTCTCGATGCCGTGCTTCTTGAACAACTTGAGCGTGTGGTTGCGGAAGCGGTTGTGCAGTCCCTCGGCCTTGCCGGCCGCGATGTGGTAGATGCGCAGCTCGTAAACGGCCTTGGGCGACTTGGAGTCGCAGCAGGCGTCGCATTCGCCGGCGGGCCCGGGATGGGCGGACGAACGGCTGGAGACGAGGACGTTGTGCCTGCCGGAAGTGGCGCAGCCCGTGAGCAGCGCGACGACGGCAACGGAAGCGGAGGTGAGGAATGAACGGAGGTTCATGCGGTCGATTGCGGCGGAGATTCGATTGGCGGTCAAACGGAAAGGCCGGCGGGAAATTCTGGCGGGCTAGGGCTCGGCGAGGAGGCGGAAGAACCGAGCGGGCCCGGTGGCCGGATACGGCTGGAGCGTCGGCGAATCCACGGCCTGAAAACGGCCGCCCGGCTCGTCGGCGAACGCAGTCCCGAGGTCAGGCGTGGATTGCAGGCGGTAGCTCTGGCCACGGACAGTTTCGCAACGGGTGAGGATGCCGCCGTCCGCGAGCCGTTCCAAGGTCATCGGCGCGGCGGTCCGGCTCACGCTGCCGTCGAAGTAGCGCCGGGCGAGGGCCCACGCGCGCTGCCCCACCTCGGCGCCGACCCGCCGCCCGGCGAAGTCGTCCGCGGGCGGATGGATGCCGCCCCAGATGCGCGAGATGCCGGATTGGTCAGCGGCGTCGAAGTAGGTCGCCCACTGGAGCTGGACGTTTTCGGACGGACCGAGCTCAAAGGTCAGGTAACCGTTCTTCGGCGCCGTGAATGTGCCCAAGCCGCCGGGGAAATAGGGTGAACCGGTGAACGCCGACAGGACCTCCGCGCCGGCCCGGCTGAACGTGCTGTGGCCCGAGATGTAGCCGGGGAAAGCCGGCGTCACGAAGGTCCGCTTCTGGAATGGCAGCCAATTTTCCGGCCGAATCCAGCGGGCGCCCGAATACTGCGCGGCGGGCAGGCGGGGCTGTCCCGGCCAGGATAGCACCAGCAGGCTGCCCGGCGGATAGCCGGAATGACGTCCGCCGGCGGCCGAGGTTTCCTCGGTGGCGAGCTCGATCAAACCGGGAACGAGCGGCAGGCCATTGGTGTGGAACCGCGGCGCGGACGGATCGCTGCTCTGTCCCAGTTGGCCGAGGTAACGGATCGCCGTGATCGGCCGCCAGCCGTCGTAATAGCGCTTCAGGGACCAGGCGGCGCAGGCGGCGTCATGCTCAGCGGCATTGAGCGCGAAGTAGAGCTTCACGTCCCACTCCAGCTCATCCACCACCGGGCCGACGCCGCCGATGCGCCGCTCCAACTGTCCGGAGTCCGTGACGTAGTTCGCGAGCGTGTTCCAATGGCCGGGTGGGGTTTCGGAGGTGGGCCCATCGGCCCAGAATTCGGCGAGGACCCGGGCGAAATCGCCGCGCTTCAGGACGTTGGGCGCATATGGCTGGCCGGTAAAGGGGTTCACGGGCCGGCCGGCGCCGTCGTTGGCGCCGAGGGAGTTGTTCCCGAACTTGCCCGGCGAAACATCCTGGGTAACGCCATCGTCGGGGGTCAGCTCGCTCGCGTAACGGAGCACGGCGACGACGTTGGCGCGGAATTCGGCGTCCGTGGCGCCGCCCAGCCTAGGCGGCGGGCCGGGGTCAATCCACGGGCGGTTCGCTTCATCCCGCGTCAGCGCGAAGGGACGCACGTTTAGCCACTGGGGTCCGAGGAACTTCTGGATCGAGTCCGTGGGAATGCCGTTCTGCGTGGTCGCGTCGGTGATCGCGAGCGGCTGCCAACGGTTCACGTCCGTCGCGAGCGTGCCCGGGATGGCGATCCCCAACGGGAGGTTGGCCGGCTGGTAACCACCCTCCGCCGGTAGCAGGTCCGTGTAGGCGAAGTTCTGCCGCGCGCCGTCCTCCGCAACATAGGCCGACAACGCCGCGAACACGGCGTTGCCCACGCCGGCGGGGGTCGCCGGGTCGACCCCGGGCTGGTTGCGGTCGTAGCCAAGCGCCGCGAACCGCGCATCGAGCACGGCCAGCGTGGTGACGGCCCCGCGGGAGAGCGCGTAACGCTGCCGGAGCAGCCGGTAGGCGGCGTAGCTGATCGCCTCTGTGCGCGCCGCCCCGACTTCGGCCGCGGGGTGCTTCGCGTGATACAGGAGGCCGACGGCGTTGGTGTCGTAGGCCGCCCACGCGTCATACATGACCGCCGAAAGGTGGAACAGGTTCCGCGCATGCACCGGCGGATGCGGGAGGTCGATGCGGATGGCGTTGAGGATTTCCTCGTTCCAACGCCGGGCAATGGAGTCGGCCCCCGCCCGGGTCGCGGCCGCCCCCAGGGCAAAGGCTAAAAGCAGGGCGAAGAAGCTGGGTTTCATCGACGGTGATCCGGCGGCAGGAGTGGGGCGAAGGATGGGCCGCCTAGGCGCGGTGTCGAGTTCGCCGGGGTTGTCCGCCACCAGAACGGGGTGAGTTGCCGCCGGTTCAATCCGCGCCGTCCTCGGAGGGCGAGGTCGGATCGCGGAATTGCAACCGCGCGAGGCGTCGGTAGATGCCGCCCTCCAGGGCGGAAAGCTCATCGTGCGTTCCGACCTCCGCCACGCGGCCCTCGGCAATGACGAGGATCTGGTCGGCATGCCGGACCGTCGCCAGCCGGTGCGCGATGATGAAGGTCGTCCGGCCGCGCATCAGCGTTTCGAGCGCCTCCTGTATCAGGCGTTCGCTCTCCGAATCCAGCGAGCTGGTCGCCTCGTCGAGGATCAGGATCGCGGGGTTCCGGAGCAGGGCGCGGGCGATGGCAACCCGTTGACGCTGGCCGCCGGAAAGTTTGATGCCGCGGTCGCCGACCAGCGTTTCGTAGCCTTCGGGAAACTTCGCGATGAACTCGTGCGCGTTGGCCTGCCGGGCCGCGGCCTCGATGTCGGCGCGGGCGGCCCCGGGC
>JBEISV010000369.1:0-4913 GCA_040375265.1 Verrucomicrobiales bacterium | reverse complement strand
GCCGGCAAATCGAAGCATACGTCCGTCCGGGAACATGCCCGCCAGCATCACCCACGGCCCGGTCCCGGGGCAATACCATCGTCGGCGACATCGGCCGAAATCGGCACGGAGCCGCCCAATCTCCACGTCCGCCGCGCAAACTTCGGATGATTTTGAACAAACACTTGCGCTGCCGGGGTCCCCCGGTATTGTCCGCCCCGCTTTCAAGCGGGTTGGTAGCTCCGCGGTAGAGCAGAGGCCTTTTAAGCCGTTGGTCCAGGGTTCAAATCCCTGCCAACCCACCAGTGCTCTTTTAAATCAGACGACCCCATCGTCTAGCGGTTAGGACACCGCCCTTTCACGGCAGTAACCGGGGTTCGATTCCCCGTGGGGTCGCCATTTTCACAGGCCGCTGAGCCGCTTCAGCGGCCTGTTTTGTTTTCGGGAGCGGTGTTGGGGGTTCGCACCGGCCTCAGGCCGGCACGAAATCGAGCTGGAGAAATGCTCCCGTCGCGTTCGCGTCGGTCACGAACTGCGGAATGCCGTTCACCACGTCCAACGACGCCCGGTGCGTGTGGCCGGCGAAGACGCCGAGGAGGTTGGGCGCCGCAAACACTTCCCGGTGGAAATCCAAGGTCACCTGGGTGTGACCGCCCTGGCGCCATTTCACCCGTCGTTCCAGCTCGTAACCTTTGTCGGAATGCGCGCCCCAATCCGGGTGCCCGCAGCCGAAACCCAACGAACGCCCCGCGACGTAGAATGGAATGTGAACGAACAGCACCAACGGTTTGCCGGTAGCAACCTGACTCCGGAAGAACTTCAACTGTTCCGGCAGGATCTCGTTGGTCGAATTATCGAGCGCAACCAGACGAACTCCGTGGAGCTCATCCACTGACATCAGGCGCGCTTCGCCCGGATACAGGGGGGCCAACCGGCGCTGGCACCAAGTGGCCCGGAGAGAGTCCAGCGAGCCTTCCATGCCCTCGTAATGCCAGTCGTGGTTGCCGGCCGTGTAAAGCCAAGGCAGTCCCGCCGCGCGCACTTGGTCACGCGCCCAACCCACCGCCGCTTCCGAGGGGAAGCTCACGATGTCACCGACCAACGCGAGGAACTCCGCCTTGGCCTTGGCCGCGGCTTCCAACGCCCCGATAAAGCCCAGTTCGGGATTGGTGGCGGCCCCGGTCTGGAAATGTTTCGTCTGGTTGTAAGCCTTCGCCATCCGGCCGCTGAACTGCCGGAACGGCTCGCCCCGTTCGTCATCCCGGAAAAGATGCGTGTCCGCGATCATCACGGTGCTGAACGCGCGGTCCAATCCCGGGCAGTTCAGGCGAACGCGGTTGCCTTCAAGCGAGAACGTGACCGGGCGGCGCCCCGCAGGCGCGTCCGCCGGCGCTCCATCCAGCCCCGACACAGCCGCGGCGAACATTCCGCCGCGGACAAATTCACGGCGATTCAGCGGGAGATTCATCGCTCAACGGGCAGTCCGGACTACTTGAGGGTATCGAACCACGCCTTGGCCGCCAACAGGGCCGGCTGCACGCAACCGCCGTGATCCGCCCCGGGCAGCGGGTCCAAGGCTTGGACGTGAGTCGCACCCCGCGCGTGGAATGCCGCCAAGGCGGTCGCCATGTTGGCGGGTGGCACGTCCTGATCACCCGAGCAATGGTAGAGCCGTAGCGGTGCCTTCGGGGTCCACCGGATGAGGTCGTTCTCACGGAGCAGCGCCCGCAGCGGGTCGGCCGGATCGTTCCGGAACGATTCCAACGTCTCCGGCCGGAGGATTTGCGACGGCTTGGCCGGCAGCTTGTCGTTGATCTCCCCGCTGCCGTGCTGGCCGTCGAATAGCGGCGGGATCGTGGTGGCGTAGGGCGCGACCAGCACGTCGGACCAGCGGTCCACCCAGCCATAGACATCCTGCAACCCGACCAACAGATACGGCAGGTAATACGGATTCGGCTTGGCCTTGTCCGCGAGGAAGTCCTCGGCCGTCACCCCGGAAAGGTCATAAGCCCCGGCACCCGGCGCACATGCGGTGATCGGAAATTCCGTCGCGTGGAGCTCCTCGATTTCGCGCATCGCCGCCATGGTCGCGTGTCCGCCGTGTGAGTATCCGGTCAGGAACAATTTGCCGCTGAGGGGGACCGTGTTCGACGCGCAATACCTACGGGTCGCGCGCAGCAAGTCCACCACGCACGTCGCCTCGCTCTTGGCGTGGTGATACGGGTGGCTGCCCGGGGAATCGCCTAGGCCCAGATAATCCGGCAAGACGGCCGCGTAGCCGGAAGTTGCCATCGCCACCCCGATGAAGCCCTCGAAGTTCAGCCGCGACGGCACGTCTTCCCGCTCGGTCACCGTGCCGTGCTGATAGCTCACGAGCGGCAACCCGCCGGCGGGCCGATTGTCCGGCAGGCAGAGGGAACCGGACGCCTGCGTTCGCAATCCCTGCGCATCCACGGTCTCGTAGATCACCTTGTAAACCTTCACCCCCGACTGCGGCGTGATCGGAATCCCGCCAAAACCGAAGATAAGCTGGATCTGGAATTGGCTCAGGTTGGTCACGAGCGTCGTCGAAATCAGCCGCCCCCGTTCGCCCACGATCGGAGTGCCCACCACCCGGTAAAAGCGGGCTTCCGCGGCCGCGGCATCGAGGAATTCCTTCGCCGGAATCGGCCACGTCTGCCCCGGCAGCGGCGTCCAGTCGCCCGTCCCCAGGGCGCTGCGGGCCTCCACCGTGAATTCCAGTTCCGGGCTGCTCGCGGTCCATTCGAGCCGGGCGCCCGTTTCCAACTTTGCCGGCGTCTTCAGGGCAACCGTGGGCGGCAAGGCCCGGAGCGGGACAAGGCCCACGAAGCACGCGGCCACAAACAAAAGCAGGCGGATCACGGCGGTCATGGCCCTGACGTTACCAAGCATCGGCCCCACCGGAAGCCGAAACCCCAGCCGGTTTCCCGCCCTTTCCCGGAATTCCGGCACCGCCCAAGGTCAGGCGAGAATGCCGCTGATCGTCTTGCCGGCGATGCCGGTAAGGCGGGCGTCGAGGCCCTGGAACTTCATGGACAGCCGCGTGTGCTCGATGCCCAGCACCCGCAGCATCGTCGCGTGGAGGTCATGCACGTCGATGGGGTTCTCCACCGCGGAGTAGCCCAGTTCGTCCGTCGCGCCATAGACCATGCCCGGCTTGATGCCCCCGCCCGCCAACCAGATGGTGAAGCCGGCGTTGTGGTGATCCCGGCCGTCACCGCCCTGGCTCATCGGGGTGCGCCCGAATTCGCCGGCCCAGACGATGAGCGTCTCGTCCAGCATGCCGCGCTGCTTGAGGTCGGTGATCAACGCCATGCACGCGCGGTCAATCTCCTCGGCCTTGAACTTCACGCCTTCCTTCACGCCGCCGTGGTGGTCCCAGTCTTTGTGGTAAAGCTGCATGAACCGCACGCCGCGTTCGGCGAGTCGGCGGGCGAGCAGGCAGTTCGCCGCGAAGGAGCCGTCTCCCGGCTTGCAGCCATAGAGCTCCAGGGTGCTGGCGGATTCCTTCGAGACATCCATCAGCTCCGGCACGCTGGCCTGCATCTGGAACGCCATCTCGTATTGGGCGATGCGCGTGGCGATTTCCGGATCGTCCACGACGGATTCGTGCTGCTGGTTCAGCGCGTTGACCGCCTTCACCACGTCCTGCTGCTGGCCGCGCGTGACGCCGGCCGGTGAACCGAGATAGAGCACCGGGTCGCCCTTGCCGCGCAGATGCACGCCTTGGAAGCGGCTCGGCAGGAATCCCGACGCCCACTGGCGCGCCGCGATGGGCTGATTCTGGCCGCCGCGCCCGAGCGAAGTCAGCACCACGAAGCCGGGCAAATCCTCCGATTCAGTTCCCAAGCCATAGGTCAGCCAGGAGCCCATGCTCGGGCGGCCGGCGATTTGCGAACCGGTGTTGATGAACATGTGCGCCGGGTCGTGGTTGATCGCCTCGGTGGTCATCGAGCGCACGAAGCAAATCTGGTCGGACACGGAGCCGATCTGCTCAAACAACTCACACAACTCGATGCCGGCCTTGCCGAACCGCTTGAAACCCAGCTGCGGCCCATAACAGAGCAGCTTCTGGCCCTGCAACTGCGCGATCTGTTTTCCGGCCGTGAACGATTCCGGCATCGGCTGGCCGTGCATCGCGGCGAGCTTGGGTTTCGGATCGAAGGTCTCTAGGTGCGACGGACCGCCGGCCATCGTCAGCCAGATGACGCGCTTGGCCTTGGGCGGAAAATGGAACGGCTTCACCACCCCGGGCCAGCGGTCCGGTTTGGCTTCGGCCGCCCGCAGCAGCGCCGGATTGAGCAACGAGGCTAGCGCCACGGTGCCAACGCCCTGGGCCGCGCGCCCCAGAAAGGCGCGGCGGGTCTGTTGCTGGGCGGAGAATTGTCGGAGTTCAGCGGCGAGGTTCATGACAGGCGATCGTTCGATGGTGGGGAGAAAATGAGGCTCAGCCGCGCGTGATCGTCTCGTGCAGGTTCAGGATAGTCCGCGCCACGTTGGTCCAAGCGGCCAGTTCCGCGGCATTGAGTTCCGCCGGCAACTTCGTCGAGCCGACCTTCAGGTAGTCCGCGGCGCTTGTCGGATTCGCGCGGTATTCGCTGAGGTGCTTGTCCAAGAGGGCGCGCAAGGTCGCCACTTCGCCGGCTTCCGGTTTGCGGCCCAGCGCCTGTCGCCACATCCAGCGGATGCGCGCCTCGGCATCCCCCTTGGCTTCGCGGGCGGTGCGCACGGCCAGCGAGCGGGCCGCCTCGACGTAGGTCGGGTCGTTCAGCAGCACGAGCGCCTGCTGCGGGATGTTCGAGCGGCTCCGCTCGGCGGCGCATTCCTCGCGGGTCGGCGCGTCGAAGGCCAGCATGCTCGGGTGGACGTAGCTGCGCTGCCACCAGGTGTAAAGCCCGCGCCGGAATTGGTCG
>JBEISV010000617.1:0-2475 GCA_040375265.1 Verrucomicrobiales bacterium | reverse complement strand
CCCCGCGCCGGCTTGCACTCGCCGGCAGCGGTCCCGACTCTCCCCATGTTGAAGCCGCTCACCATCCTGCTCATCGCCGGCGATCCCAGCGGGGATCTCCTGGCGGCGGAGCTTGCCCGCGAACTGCGGCGCCAGGCGGGCCCTTTCAGCCCGCGGCTGATCGGTGCCGGCGGTCCCGCGATGGCCGCGGCCGGCGTCGAGCTGAGCCACGACCTGACCCGGCATTCCGTGATCGGCCTCGAAATCTTCCGGAAGTATGCCGAGCTCCGCCGCGTCTTCGATGACTTGCTCGACGTTGCCGGCCGCGAAAGGCCCGAAGTGGTGGTCGGCGTGGACTACGGCGGATTCAACCTGCGGTTCGCCGCCGCGGTGCGCGCGCGGATCGGCCGGGAGGGCGGGCCGTTCCTCAACTGGCGCCCGCGGATCGTGCAATATGTGTCGCCCCAGGTCTGGGCGTCGCGCCCCGGCCGGGCGCGGACGATGGAACGCACCCACGACTTGCTGCTCAGCATCCTGCCGTTTGAGGCGGCGTGGTATGCCCGCCACGCACCAAAGCTGCCGGTCGAATTCGTCGGCCATCCCATCGTGGACCGGCACCACGCGCTGACGCCACCGGCCCCGACGCAACTGGCTCCGGGAACGCCGCCGGTTTTGCTGCTCCTGCCGGGCAGCCGGGTCGGCGAATTGCAGCGCCACTTGCCGGTCATGATTCCCGCGGCCAAACAGGTCACCGCCGCCACCGGCGCGCGGGTTCGCCTCGTCCTGCCCCGGGAAGCGTTGCGAACCGTGGCTGCGCCGTTCCTCGCCGAATTGCCATCCGTCGAAGTCCAGGTCGGCGATCTGCCCACGGCGCTCCAGGGTGCAACCATCGCACTCGCCTCCACCGGCACGGTGACGCTCGAGTGCGCATGGTTCGGCGTCCCCACCGTGGCGCTCTACCGGACCTCCGCGCTGACTTACGCCATCGGCCGGCGCATCGTGACCGTGAAATACCTCGCCATGCCGAACCTGCTGGCCGACGCCGTCGTGATGCCGGAGTTCGTCCAGGACGCCGCGACTCCGGAATCACTGGCGGGTGCCCTCCTCGGGCTTCTCCAAGATCCCGCCAAGCTCGCCGCGAGTCGGGCCCGGCTGCAGGAGGTCGCGCAGCAGCTCGGAACTCCGGGCGCCGCCCGCCGAGCCGCCACGGCCATCCTGCGAACGTTGCCCACCCAAGGCTGAGCCCCTACTCGGTCGGCCCAGCAGCCTCCAGATGTCGGGATTGCCGCTTGGGCGTGCCGCGCGTTTTGGCCGTCGGCAGTTCCTTCGCGGAATCCCGGAGCCACGGCGGCAAATCGTTACGCCCACCACGCCGGTAGTCCGCCGACAACGACACCGCCACCGCGGAGCTTTCCTGGCGCAGTTCTCCGGTGAGGTATTGCCACAGCAGCTCGAACTGGCGGGTCAGCGCAATGCCGCTGGTCTTGACGCCCTGCGTGTGCAGCCAGTCGCTGAACGCCAGCAGGGCGCGGCCCGGCGATCCATCCGCCCAAAGCCGCGGCAACGTCTCGCGGAAGTTCCCGCTGTTGCCGTAGATGTCCCAGAAGCTCGCCAACCGCCGCAACCGGCCCAGCGTCGCGAAATCCATCCGGCTCGTCTGGAGCACCTCATAGGGCGGCTGCGGGCTGTAACGCATCGCCCACTCCGCGTCATGCCGGATGATCGGGGTGCCGCGCAGCCGCTTGAGGATGCCGACTTGGATTTCCTGCGGTCCGAGCGCCAGCAGGCGGTCAAAACCGGCCACGAAGCTGTCGAGGTCCTCGCCCGGCAGGCCGGCAATCAGGTCCGCGTGGATGTGGACGCCGCTGTGCTCGCGCAACCACCGGAAGTTGTCCTCCATTCGGGCTTGGTTCTGGCGCCGGCTGATGAGCTGTTCGACCTCCGGATTCAGCGTCTGCACACCCACCTCGAACTGGAGCGCGCCCGCCGGAAACTGCGCGATGAGTTCCCGCAGCGCCTCCGGCAAGCGGTCCGGAACCATCTCGAAATGGACGAACAAACCCGGCCGCATCCGGGTGAGGAAGAACTTCAGGATCGCCGTGCTGGTGGGCAGGTGGAGGTTGAAGGTCCGATCCACGAACTTGAACTGGGTCACGCCCCGTTCGAGCAGGAGTTCCATGGCGCCCAGGAAGCGGTCGAGCGGGAACTGCCGCACCGGCAGGTCGAGCGATGATAGGCAGAATTCGCAGGTGAACGGACAACCGCGGGACGCCTCCACGTAAATCACCCGATGGGCCACGTCCCGGGCGTCGTAGTAGTCGTAGGGCAACGCCAACTGGTTCAGGTCCGGCAACTCGGCCGCGATGACCTTGGGCAGACCCGGACGCCCGGCTTCCGGCCCCAGCAACCCGCGGCACACCTCGGAAAATTTCAGGTCCGCCTCGCCGGCGATCACGTGGTCCGCCAGCGCCACGATCTCCTGCCCTTCCGTCTCGT
>JBEISV010000023.1:0-22752 GCA_040375265.1 Verrucomicrobiales bacterium | reverse complement strand
GGGATCGCGCCGAACCAAGCCCTCGAGGAACCCAATCTCGACATCCAGCTCACGCGCCTCGCGGCGGCTCAGGGGACGCTCTTTCTGCTTTGCCATACTGCGCCTTCAATGTTGTGAGGGGAGCCGCGGGCGTCAAGGAGCGGGACGGAACGATTGTCGCCGCGGCCGGCGGGCTGATTTCCGGGCAAATGGTTCACGACCGCTGCCCACGATTCACCGCGCAATCCAGGCGGCGGCCGCAGCGGCGTCGGCTTTGTCCAGGCGGTTCAACTCCGCCGCACCCAGCGTGAGCAGGCCGTCCACATCGCCATACTTGGCGCCGCCCGGAACGAAGTCGGGCGAATGCAGGTCCAGCACCCTGCCGAAGTGGAACTCACCGAGGTGCAGCGCCGCCCGGTCCAACGCTTTTCCGGCCTGGGCCCGGGCCGCGGCGGCAATCGGCGCGGTCGCGTCCAACGCCACTAGGCTGATCCGTTTGGACTGCTTTTCGTGGCCGCGGACGTAGTTCACGGCGGTCAGCACGTCGTGGACCCGACGGACGAACACCGCCGGATTGTAGCCAAAGGTGTAGGGCGCCGCCTCGCGCGGATTCTTCACCCGGGGCGTTTTCTTGAAGGGCTGGCCGTCAGCGAGGAATTCGCCCTGATACAGCAGGTCCAGACCCAGCACAGTGGCGCCGCCGTCCACCAGCTTCTGCACGGCGGGCAACAGCCGGCCGTCCGCCCCGTAGAGCCCCGCTTTGCCCTCGGCGCTGAGCCAGAGGACGGTGTCGCCGTTCCATTGTTTGGGATAACAGAACACCGCCGGCAGCTCCTCCCCGTAAGTTTCGTTCCGAAGCAGACCCGCCATCTGGATCCATGTCCCTTGGTCCTGCTTGTCCTTCATGTCCCACGCCGCCTTGCCCGATTCCGACAGATCGCCGTCGAGCACGATGTTCCAGCCGACGCGAAGCACCTCGCGGTGCCTTTCGGGTGAGTTCGCCGCGAGTTCGGCCAACTGCCGTTCCGAATCCTCGTGCCACAGCTTCAGCAGGCCGCGCTCGAAGTCCGGATCGCCGGCCTTGGGCGCCGGATGCTCGGCATCCCAGACGCTGAGCTGCTCCCGGGGGACGCCGCGATAGTCGCGTTCGAGCACGGGCTCCTTGTTGCCCAGCTTGAAATGCCGGTTCAGCCACGTGAAGAAGGCGGTGCGCGAGACGGCGTTGTAGTTGTGCGGGAAATGTTCGCCGCGGTGGAGCATCACGTTCTCCGGCGCGCCCAGGAGCGAGTAGAGCTGCTTCAGTTCCGGGAATCCCTTCGTCGCCATCTCCTTGGTCCAATCGTTGGCGGTGGTCATGCCCTGCGGCCTGGGCGCGAAGAGGCCAGCGAACTCCACGTTGCCGGTGCCGACGCGCAGCAGGCAGGCGTTTTCGCACGTGCAGCCGCCCTGCATCGCCGTGCTGACCATCACGGCGGGGAACGACAGCTTCACGCGCGGATCAATCGCCGCCAGCAGCATCGTCTGCGTGCCGCCGCCACTGGCGCCGGTCATCGCGATGCGTTCCGGATCCACTTCCGGCAGGCTGAGCAGGAAGTCGAGGGAACGGACCGCGTTCCACGTCTGCAACCCCATCACGCTTTGCAGGTGCGTCTCGGCCGGCGGACTGAACAGGCCCCAGTTCTCCGCGGTGTTCATTTCCGGCCGCTGCTTCGCGAAACCATGCACCAACTCCCGCGACAACTGCTGGGAATCGGAATCTCCCAGCATGTCCCACTGCCACACCACGCAACCCATGCGGGCCAACTGCACGCACATCGACTGGAACCGGCTGCGGCCGCCGTCGACGAACCGCTCCTGGCCGGTCGCGATCTCGTTGTAGAGCTCGGCATCGCCCGTCAACGCCAGCCGGGCATCCTGCCAGTGGCCGTGGGCGAACAGCACGCCCGGCGCGCCGCCCGGCAGTTTTTTCTTGGGGCGATACAAATTGCCCGTGACGAAGAAGCCCGGCGCGCTCTCGAAGGTGACCTTCTCGACGCTGTAATCCACGCGGTCCACCCGCCCGTAGATATGGGCGTTCAGTTCCGTCTTGGTCGGCAGCGGCCAGAGCCCCTGCGACACCAGTATGCGCTGCCGGACGTGCTCGGCGCGCTTCGCCCAAGCTTCCTTGGAGACCGGCGGAGTGAACGGGAAGTAACCATCGAGATCCTTCAGCGGCTGGAGCCGGGCGTCATTGGGCAATTGGCCCGCCGGCAACACACGCGGACCGGTGGCCAAGGCGGCGGGCAGCAGCGCCAACGCGAGCGCGGTGGCGGCGAAACGGGTGGGAACCATGGCGCAAGGCTACCCGCCGACGCCACGGAGACAATCCCCGGGAATGCGAGGCGCTCGGCGACGACGTGCTGCCGGTTTGCAACCGGCAGGGTAGCGAAGACAAGAGAGGCTTGCACCAGGGGACAGGCATATCCTCCGGCGTGCCGGGTAAGTTTCCCAATTCAGCATTGCCCGCAGACCAACCCCGCACCGTCCGGTCCAAGCCACTTGGAGATGCCCTGCCGGTTGCAAACCGGCAGCACGTTGGACGGGGTCCCGCACCTGACGTCCGGGCGCACCCGATTAAAGCCGGACTATTTCAGCTCCCGGATGCGTATGTTCCGGAACCAGACGTCGTCGCCGTGGTCCTGGAGGAGGATGGGCGTGGCAAACTTGGTGCCCCACTTCGCCTCGTCCTTGAATTTGCTGGCAGCCTTGGCGGTGGCGAGTTCGGGCGACCCGAGCTCGTAGCTGAGCACCTTGTCCCCGTTGAGCCAGTGCTGGACCTTGTTGCCCTTGACCACGATGCGCGTGCGGTTGATCTCGCCGGCGGGTTTCACTTTCGGCTTGGCGGCGGGCAAGGTGTCATAGAGGGCCGCCGTCTGCCGCTTGGGACCGACCTTGGCGTCGGGGTGCGCCGCGTCGTCGATGAGCTGGTATTCGTGGCCGATGGGCGCCTTGCGGGCCTCGTCGATGAGATACTTCACGCCGCTGTTGGCCCCGGCGCCAACCTTCCATTGGAAGCGCAGTTCGAAGTCAGTGAACTTCTTCTCGGTGATGAGGTCGCCGCCGCCCGCCTTGGCGGTGTGACGCAGCCAGCCATCCTCCACCGTCCAGCCTTTGTCCGGGAAGGTCTCCTTGCCGAAGCCGCGCCAGCCGGCGGTGGTCTTGCCGTCGAAGAGCGGAGTCCAGTCGGCGGATTTCTTGTCGGCCTTGTCGTCGTCCGGATCGGCGGCGAACAGCGGCAAGGAACAGACGATGAGCAGGGAACCGAGGCGGGTGAGGAGGTTCATGGGGGAAGGATGACCGGCGGGCGTTGTCCGGAAAGCTTACTTGGACTCCAGCCGACGAATCCGGACGTTGCGATACCAGACCTCGTCGCCGTGGTCCTGGAGGCAGATGTGACCGCTGGCTTCCTTCGCGAAGCGCGGCAGGTCCTTGAACTTGGAGCCGGCGACCAGCTTGGCGAACTCCGGCGAGGCCAGGTCCGCGGCGACGACTTGCTGGCCGTTGAGCCAGTGTTCCAGCATCGAGCCGCGGAGCACGATCCGGCCGGAGTTCCATTCGCCGACAGGTTTGGTTGCCTTGGCTGCGTTCGCGGCGATGAGCGCGTAGAGGGCCGAGGCGCTGGTCTTGGGATTCTTGCCGTCGCCGTGCTTGGCGTCGTCGAGCACCTGATACTCCGGGCCGGTGTGCCAAGGAGCGTCGAAGTTTTCCTTCACCCGATACATCACGCCGCTGTTGGCGCCCGCGGTGACCTTCCAGTCGAACTCCAGTTCGAAGCTCGCATACTCCTCCCGCGTGACCAGGTCGCCGCCACCGCTGCCCTTGGCGAAATGCAGCGTGCCGCCGGCGATGGACCAGCCCTTGGCGGGAAAGTCAGACTGCTTGAAGCCGCGCCACTTGGCGGTGGAATTGCCCGCCAGCAAGTCGTCCCACGCGCCATCGGCGGCGTGAACGGGCAGGAGGATGGCGGAAGCCAGGGAGATGGCGGTGAGGAAGTTGCGCAGTTTCATGGCGGGAACGGACGCAGTGAACGGGACCCGTGTTCGATACGTCAAGGCGTCAACCGCCGCGGCGACGCGACGGCACGGCAAATTGGTCATTGGTCAACCGTGCCGACGTGCCTACCGTCGGCCGACATGGCAGACGCTCTGATCCAACTTCCGCGGCCCGATTACCGTTCGGGCCTCGCGGCGCTCATCGGCCGGACCAACGTGGGCAAGTCCACGCTCCTGAACGCGATGGTCGGGCGCAAGGTGTCCATCGTCACCCCGAAGCCGCAAACCACGCGTGATCCGGTCCAAGGCGTCGTGCACCGGCCCGAGGGGCAGATCGTGTTCGTGGACACGCCGGGCTTCTTCAAGACGCACAAGAGCAGCCTGGTGGATCAGTTGCACCAGCGGGCGCGGAAGGCGCTGAGCGGCATAGACGTCGTCCTCCACGTCGTGGACCCGTCACGGGAGATCGGGGAGGAAGACGAAATGGTGCGGGAAGTCCTGGCGAAGGTCGGCCAACCGCGGGTCCTCGTGATCAACAAGGCGGACCTGCCCTACGAGGAACGGCCGCATCGCGAACATTGGCTGGAAGCCGCGCGGGGCTACGACGCTCTGGCGGAGGTTTCCGGACTGATGAAGCAGGGGCTCGACGCGCTGCTGGAGATCATCCTCCAACGGCTGCCGTTCGGACCACCACTCTACGGGGAAACGGACACCACCAACACGACCCGTGAGTTCCAGATCGGCGAACTGATCCGGGAGCAAATCTACCTCCAGATGGGCGACGAGATCCCCTACCGCACGATGGTGGAACTCGATTCCTTCAAGGAGGTGAAGGACCCCCTCGGGCTGCCCGAGTTTGAGATCAACGCCACGATCATTGCCTCCAACGAGCGCTACAAGGCGATGCTCATCGGCCAGGGCGGCGCCCGCATCAAGCAGATCCGCCAGTTCGCCCGGCGCCGCCTGAAAGAGGAGCTGGGCAAGCCGGTAAAGCTCGACCTGGAAGTGCTGGTGGACCGAAAGATGGCGGACTGATTTCAGGCCTGCTCGGTGACGGCTTGATTTCTGGCAGTTGGATCGCTCCCATCCGGCGCCATCGAAGTCTTCCCTCCCCAACGCGGCCGGCCTTCAGTCGTGTGGCGCACTATTGCGGTTGGATTGGCCGCCGTCTGGGCCAGCCATGCGGCGGCGCCGACCTTCTACCTGCTGGAGCCGTTTCCCCCGGGCGGGTTCCTGGTGCATTTCGACACCGAGGAAAACCGTCGTTACGAATTGCAGGCCAGTTCCGAGCCGCCCGAAGGCGCAGCTGGGGCCAAGGCGTGGAAGACGGTCTACGTCGCCGAGCCATTCCCGTTCGCGAACCATTACATCGTCCTCGACCCGGAAACCAACAGCCCGGTCCGCTTCTATCGCCTGATCGCTGAACCCTGACGCTACAATGCCCCTTTCCCCCGACAGAACCTACGGCATCGTCGCGTTGCTTTTGGCCACCGCGGGGCCCGCGCTGGCCTGCGACCTGTGCGCCATCTATCGCGCCGCCGACGCCCGGGGCGAATATTCGACCGGCTGGACCGTCACGGTGGCGGAACAGTTCACCCGCCTAGGCACCGAACAGTTCAATGGCACTGAATTCCACCGGGCGAACGGCGATTGGCTGGATCGTTCGATGACGCATGTGGTCGCGGGCTGGAACTTCGCGGAGCATTTTGGTGTCAGCGCGAACCTGCCGTTGGTCCACCTGCGCTACCGGTTTGCGGAACTCCGCGACGGCGTGAATCCCGTGGTGCGGGACGGCAGCGATTTCGGCCTAGGGGACCTCGCCCTCGTGGGCCGCTGGCAGATCCTGGAACGCTCCGACATGGAGTGGGGCACGACGGTGAACCTGCTCGGGGGGATCAAATTGCCCACGGGCGCCAGCGGGCGGCTGGATGAACTGGAACAGTCCATTGACCGCTATGAGGCGATCGTCGGACCAGGGCACCAGCACGACGCCCTCGGCAACATCGTCAGCGGCGTCCATGTGCATGACATCACGCGGGGCTCGGGATCCGTCGATGGCATCGTCGGGATCGCCGGCACGCTGCGCTGGCAGCGGGTCTTCCTGAATCTGCAAGGCCAATACTACCTGCGGAGCGAGGGCGCCGGGGATTACCAGTTCGCCAATGAACTGATCCTCTCCGGTGGGCCGGGGGCATTTCTCTGGCTGGAAAAGCATTACACCGTGAGCCTTCAGTTGGCCGGCACCTACGACACCCGCCGCGCGGACCGATTCCGGGGTCGGGAATCCGTTCACACCGGGGCCACGGTCGCCTATTTGGGCCCGCAGGTGGGCTTCACCTGGAAATCGCGGCTCAGCATCCTGGCCGGAGCGGACCTGCCGGCGCTGGCCACGGCCCGCGGTTTCCAAAACGTGCCCGACTTCCGCCTCAACACGACGGTGACGTGGGCCTTCTGAGCCTTCCGTGGAAAACAAATGGCCCGGGCGGCGTTCTGCCAACCCGGGCCATGAGTCAATCCGCCTGCGGTGGTTACGCCGTCTTGCGGTAGTGGCGGAACGCAGCAAAGCCGGCCATCAGGGCCCCGACCACGACGCACGTTTCACCCGGCTCCGGCACAGGGGTCAGGAACCCGCGGATTTCCCCGCCGGGAAACGCCGAGGTGTGGATGTTGAGATACGCCTGGCCGGCATTGATGGCGTTGATGAAAGCGGTTTCCGCACCCGCGGGCGTTCCACCGTTGGCCGTAATGAAGCCGCTGCGGTAGGTTGAAGCTAGTCCTAAGTCGAATGTTTGATTGTAGCTTCCGCTCGTGACTCCCAAAGGAAAGCCGACAAACGAAGGTGTCTGGGTGGCGACGCCCGCGGTTCCAGTTCCAGCTACCGCGGTGGGCGCGTGGATGTGGGCAGCCGTCGTATTACCGGTCAGACCGGTGAACGTGGTGTCGATCGAGAAGGTCTTCAGCACGGAGTCATAGCTGAACGTCGCGGTGCCCGTGCCCGGCGAAGCATTCGCCGGGGACTCGGAGGGACCGTCCAGCGTGGCCGTGAACTGGAAGACGGTGGCATGGGCGAGGCCGGTCGCTGCTACCAAGGCTGGGATAAGGGGCAGGTGTTTCATTGGAGTGTAGTTTCTGAGCTGGACGAGGCATGACTTGCCACGCGGTCCACTCACCGTCAAGGCGGCGTTCCACCGCATGGGACACGCGAGGTCGTTTTTGGCGGCCAGCGAGCGATGGCGAAGGCGGCCCACACGATTGCGCCCCCCAATCGCCGCCGGCAGGCTTGTATCTCGGCGATGCCCAGTCTAATTCCTGCGCATGACTCGCCGCGATTTCCTCCAGCAGGGCTCCGCCGCGCTCGCGTTCAGCGCCGCCGCCACCTACGTTCCCACCACCTTTGCCGCCGAGCCGAAGCCGAAGCGCGTCGGCCTCATCGGCACCGGTTGGTATGGCAAGAGCGACCTGTTCCGCCTGTATCAGGTTGCCCCGATCGAGGTGGTCTCGCTGTGCGATGTGGACAAACGCCTGCTGGATGACTGCGCCGACACCTGCAAGCAGAAGAACAAGTCCGGCAAGCGCCCGCGCACCTACTCCGACTACCGGAAGATGCTCGCGGAGAAGGACCTCGACATCGTGCTCATCGCCACGCCGGACCACTGGCACGCGTTGCCGATGATCGAGGCGTGCAAAGCCGGCGCGGACCTTTACTGCCAGAAGCCGACCGGCGTGGACGTCGTCGAGAGCCACGCGATGCTGGCGGCCGCACGGAAATACGGCCGCGTCGTGCAGATCGGCACGCAGCGCCGGAGCACGCCGCACCTCATCGAGGCGAAGCGGGAGTTCATCGATTCCGGCCGGCTGGGCAAGGTCATCAGCGTGGACGTGAACTGCTACTGGCACATGCGCAACCGCGACACGCTCCAGTCCGCGCCCGACACCGCGCCGCCCGAGTGGCTCGACTACGAGAACTGGGTCGGGCCCGCGCCGATGATGCCCTTCAACAAGATCGTCCATCCCCGCGGTTGGCGGGCCTACATGGAATACGGCAACGGCATCGTCGGCGACATGTGCGTTCACATGCTCGACATGACGCGCTGGCTGCTCGGCCTCGGCTGGCCCAAGTCCATCACCTCTTGGGGTGGCATCCTCAACGACAAGAAAGGCCGGGCGAACATCACCGACACGCAGACGGCGACCTTCGACTTCGACCAGTTCCAGGTCACCTGGAACCACCGCACCTGGGGCCAGATGCCCGACCCCGACTATCCGTGGGCCGGCATCATCCACGGTGAAAAGGGCACGCTGAAGTGCAGCGTGTTCCGCTACGACTTCATCCCGCGCGACGGCGGCCCGGTGATCCACAAGGACCAGGTCATGGAGTTGGACAAGTATCCCGAGGACAACGTGGAGAAGGACCT
Source organism: Verrucomicrobiales bacterium (assembly GCA_040375265.1). Lineage (GTDB taxonomy): Bacteria > Verrucomicrobiota > Verrucomicrobiia > Limisphaerales > UBA9464 > CAIWAH01. Next base: position 14,327 of record JBEISV010000023.1, on the reverse strand, counting down.
GGAGAAGCACGTCGCGCCCGCGATCCGCGGCCACATGAAGAACCTGCTCGACTGCATCGAGACCCGTGCGAAGCCGGTCGCCGACATCGAGCAGGGCCACATCTCCAGCGCCTCGTGCATCCTGGCCAACCTCTCGATGCAGCTCGGCCGCACGCTGAAGTGGGACCCGGTAAAACACGAAGTGGTCGGCGACGCCGAAGCCAATGCCCTGCTCGCCCGGCCGTATCGCGCGCCCTACGTGCATCCGACGGCGACCAGCGTCTGATTGTCGCCTCGGGCCAGACTGGATCGAGGAACACCCGAAAGGGTTTTGAACTGGCGGTAACCTGTTTGGGCTTCGCCCGGCGGCTTGACGGCGACGCGGACCGAAGGCTTGCTGCGCAACCGCAAAGGAGGAATGACCCGCATGAAGCTCGCACTCGCCGCCAGTTTGTTGGTTCCCATCGCCGTCCACGGCAATTTGCTGCTCGACGGCAGCTTTGAACCGCGGACGCCCGCCATCCCGGACGTGTTCTCGAATGCGAACCCGCGGCTTCGCTACATCAATCCGGCCGTGCCCGCCACGCTCGGCGCATGGAACGCCACGGGGAATTACCATGTCGACCTGATGGGCACCGGCTACCTGGACGCCGGCAACAACACTTGGAATACCGCCTACGACGGGGGCCAATACCTCTACATCTCGGATTCCTATCCGCTCTACGCCGGAGCCATCTCCCAGACGGTCGGGCTCACGGGCGGACTGGCGTATCGGCTGACGTTTGCGCAGACGGACTTCCCTAATCCGTGGGAAAACGGCTCCGGCTGGGTTCAGGTCACGGTCAGTTCGGGCGCGTTCTCCGTGTCCCAGTCCTTTGACTCGGGCAACGTCAGCAACGGCGGTGCCGGCGACTGGATCCTCCGCACTCTCGACTTCACTCTTCCCGGTCCGAGCGATCCGGCGACCACCACCGTGACCTTTGCGTCGCGGATCGGGAACCCCGCCATCATCGACGCGGTCAACCTCGAGGCCGTCGCCGTCCCGGAGGCCGGAACCGGCGCGGCCGTCGCCCTGCTGAGCCTGTCGCTGATTTGGCGGACAGTTCGGCGCCGGGTCGGCTGAAGTCGATTTTCGGGGCGTGGGCGACTTAGTCTTCGGAAGGCTTGGCATCACTCCCGGCCAAAAACCGCTGATATAGGACTGAGGCCGCCATCGCGATGACCGCCACCCCGGCGAAGGCGATGATGCGGTAAAGCTGGCTGAGGTTCGCCAAGTCGTGCAGGAACAGTTTGAGCACGACCACGCCCAGCAAGCCGAGCCCGGCATAGCGGACGGAGCGAACCCGCTTCGCCACCCCGACGATGATCAGGCCCAACGCGAACAGCGCCCAGGCAATGGTATAGGCCAGATCCCTGGCGAAGTTCCCCGAGAACTCAAAGGTCAGCGTGGCGCCGGTGGCGAAGTAGTCGGCGATCTCCACGTTGACCAACAGGAAGGCCAGGATCGTGCCGAGCGTGTAGAGAATGGGTTGGACGTTGCTGCCGAACACGCGCTCGCGGGGCGGCGCCAGCAGGCAGGCCCCGGCGAAGAGGGCGCCGCTCACCAGCCCATAGGCGTAAAGATACCAGTTCAGGATCGGGGTGCCGGAGGGCGGATGGTAGCTGAGCACTGCCGGGTTCAGGGCGATTCGGACAAATGCGGCCACCAGCAAGCCGACGCCAGTCGCACGCAGCCCGGGATGCGGCAGGCGACGGAACAGCCAGCACAACGCCACGCCCTCAAACGCCCAGCCCAGCGTGATCCACTGGCGCTCAAACTGGACCGGGAAGATCAGCGTCACGAACAGCAAACCGACACCGCCAAACCACGCGAGGTGCGCCAATCGGGCCGGGGATTCCTTCGGCAAGGAACGGGCCAACCAAGCCAGCGCCGCCAGCGACGGGAGCGCGAAGATGGCCGGCACCAAGCCCAGCGGCACGGACGGCAGCGCCTGCTTGACGAGGCTATAGGCCAGCGGGAAGTGGATGACCCCGGCGAGGGCCGAGACGGCCCAGGGAATGCGCCGTTCCTGCAACCGGCTTTGGAACAGGAACGGAAAACCGGTGAACATCCCCGCGAACAAAACCAGCCACAGCAGCGGCACTGTCGCGCCGTCCGCTGGCCGGAACGACGAAGCGAGCCACGACCATTGCAGCAGACCGATGGCCCCCAATCCGGCCAGCAGCAACGAGGTGAAACCCGTCCACCGCACCAGCGCCAGCAGCACCGCCCCGAGCCCGGCGGCGACGGCGAAGATGGCGGAGGGGTTGGCCGGATGCAGGCGTTGCCCCAGCAGGATCAACAGCAGGAACGGCAGCGTGGCCGACAACACCGGCGCGGCCGCGCGCAACCGGGGATCTCCCTCGCACGTGGCGGAGTTGAGCCCCAACTGGCGGGACACAAAGGCTCCGGCGGCGGCCAGGAAAACCCCGAAGCCACCGATGACAAACAGGGATTCCGCCGTGTCCGCGAGTTCAAGGACGCCGAAGTTCAGCCAGACACCGGCCAGAGCGAAGGTGAGCACCACCACGGCGATCAGTCCCAGCAACGCCCCGGAAAGCAGCGCGAGCACAATCGCCAGACCGTCCACCAATACGATCGTGACCCAGAACAACGGCCCCACGGGCAGCGACTTCAGCAGCGGGATCAGCACCAGCATCAGCGCCAATGCGGGGAAGAACTGCGCCCAGACTGGCGCTGGGGCCAGCTCGGCGGGCCGGAGCCGCCGGAGCGCGAGCGGGAAGGCCGTGTGCAACAGGGCAAAACCGACGGTGAGACCCAAAGCCCAGGGCAGCCGGGGCGAGTCCAACTGGAATGCATTCCACACGCCCAGCAGCAGGAACAGCGCGCCGCCGCCCACGCTTTCCAAGGCCCGCAGGGATGGCTTGAAAAATACCATCGAAAGGAGCGCGACGTCCGCCGAGAAAATGATCCAAAACACCCGGCCGGGCAGCGCGGCCAGTTCGCGCGCGGTGACCAGTTCAAAGCCCACGCCGAGGGTAACCATCGGTAGGAGGGCGGCGGCGAAAGTGAGGAACGGGTTGGCCCAGTCCCGCTTCACGGAAACTGCAAAAGCAGCGCCAAACACGGCGATGAACCCCGGCAGCACGACTTGGAGCACGCCCACTTGGTCCGGCGAGTAGAACTTGAGGAACCAGCCGAACTGCATCGCCGCGGTGCCGAGGGCCGCGGCGAGCGAGAGGTAATCCCAGCGCTTGCGCCATGCGACCGCCAGCAGGCCGAGGTCGAGGATGGCGAGGTAGCCGAACAGGCCGACCGGATTGTTCTCACCGGTGGACACCAGCACCGGCGTCAGGAAACCACCCAGCATGCCCAACACGGCCACGACCTGGGCGTCCATGCGCACTGCCAGCCCGAACGCGACCCCGGTGACCAACGTCATCACCGCGAACGTCAGCCCCGGACCGAAGGCCTCGAAGTGGAACAGGCTGCGGCACGCGAACGTTACGGCATACAGGATCACCACGCCGGTCGCGGCCAAGGTCTGCGCCGTGACCGCATACTCGCGTCGCCGCAACACGACCCCGGCGACCAGCAGCCCCACCCCTAGGACAAATCCAGCCCCCGCGCGCACGGCCGGCGGGATCAGGTTTTGCTCGAAGGAGTATTTGAGCCCGAACGCGGCCGCGAGGAACAGTGCCAGGCCGGCCAGCCACGCCACCAGCTTGACCCCGACGAATTGTTCCCAGTTGAACGCCGGTTTCGGCGCGACGACGGGTGAAGGCGAGGGACGTAGCAACGGTTGGCTCGAGACGGAGGGTATTGCCGGCCGGCTGGGAGCCGTTTCGTGGTTGTCGGCCGGGACCGGTGGAAGCGGCGGCGGAGTCGGAGTCGGCGGGGGCGGAACAACAAAGACCGGAGGAGAGGCGGTCGTCGCCGCAACCGGCGGCCTGACGGCGGCGGGTTGCTCAGGCGTATCCGACCTCGCCTGAAGTTCGTGCCGCAGGGCAGCGAGGTCTGCTTCGGTGCGGTTCTGACGCCAGCGCAGTTCGTCGATTGCCCGGGCCAGGGAACGTTCCCGGGTGAGCCACCAACTGACCACACCGACGAGCAGGAGAAAGAGCAGCGTTATCATGGTCGGACAATTCCAGTTCGCGACCACGTTGCGTTGACCGGGCCAGACTGACAACGCAGGTAATTCCGATGCCGACATTGAGCCTGGCGATGCCACTTCGCCATCCCGCCGGGCGCGGCCGGCCGTCGATTGGTTTCGTCCGGGAAGTCAGGCCGCGCTGCGAATCCGACTTCAGTTCACTTGGTTCACCACGCACTGCTCCAGGGTGGTCCGGATGCCGGCGGCGGAGAACGGCTTTTGGATGACTCCGGCGGTGAGTCCGGCCGGCAGCCTGCGGGTAACCTCTTCCGAAGCGTCGCCGGAAATGAACAGGATCGGCTGGGTCGGACAGATCTTCCGGATCTCCTGGGCCGCGCTGATGCCATCCAGATTGGGCATGGCGATGTCGAGCATCACCGCCCGAAACGGCACCGGGGAGCTTTCAAAGACCCGCAGGGCGTCCTCGCCGTCAACGGCGACAGTCACTTCAAACTTCAGCAACTGGAGCACCCGGGCGGCGATCAGGCGGACCGCTTCGTCATCGTCGGCCAACAGCACCCGACGACTGTCCGGGGACCACTGGGCCGCGCCGCAGGGAATCGGTTCGGCATCCTTGGCCAGCGGCGGGAAAAGCATCCGCACCGCCAGGCCGGACGGCGTGGGGGTCACCAGCAGGCCCGCGCCGTGGACCTCCAAGCCGGGCAAGGCGTGGGCCAGGTCAGGACTGGTCTCGGGTGCCTCGGACGATTGGACCTCCGGCCGACTGGAAACCTGGAGGGTGAGATACAGCCCGGGCGCTAGGGCGCGGGCAGTGCGGTTGTCGGCGAGGGCGGCGGCGTCGAATTCGCGCAGGCCCAAGCCCAAGGTCAGCACTGTGGGACGATCCGGGGTCAGCCGGGTCAGGGAGGCGGCCACCTTGACGAGGATGTCCTCGATGGTTGCGGCTTCCATGCCGACGCGGGGCAATTCCGGTTCAACATCCAGTTCGAACGTCACGCGACCTCCCAAGGACGCCTTCAGGCGTCCCAGCGCCGCAATCAGCAGCGTGGTCAGGTCGGTGGCGTGAAACGACTGGGGCATGAGGTGCGGAACCGGCTGGCCGGCGGAGGATCCGACGAACGCGGCGGACCGGAGGCTAGCAGTCGGCGGCAGAACCGCGAGGCTGTTCGACAGCGGGAGCGAGATATGGTGTGACATGGCAGCGATGCTTGGAGGTTGGATTGCCTGTTGGTTTCATCGCTGCTCAGTTGAGCCGCTGACCGCGTTGACGGAGAGTCAACATCAAGTCGTTAGCGTCGAGCTTGCCGTCGGAATTGAGGTCTGAGGGACGGTTCGCCCCAATCGCCTGCCCTTTCGACGTATTGATCACCGTTACCAGGCGGCTCGCGTCCTTGGTTTCGACCACCCCGTTTTGATCCACATCGCCATACAATACCCGCACCGGCAGGCTGAAGGTCTCCTCGTTGGGCCAATCCGCCCCCTTGACCCCGCTCAGGTTCAGGCGCAGGGACTGCCGATTGGCAACTTGGCTCAATTGCACGGTGAGTTCGTTCCCGGAGATCGACTGCGCCGTGACGGTCGCAGTTCCCGACACGCTCAGATTGCAAGCGGTCACCGCCTGATTGAACCGGACGACCAGTTGGAGGTTGCCGTCGGCCATTCGTGACTCGGTCTTCGTGCCGTCCAGCACCACGTCCACGGGACCGGTAGGGTGATTCCGCCGGCTCGTGACGGATTGCACCGCGATTGGGGCGCCGGGTTGGGTTGTGGTCACGCTACGGCCAAGGCCAAGGTCGTGATAGATGCCGCCAGCTCCAGATTCCCGGAACACGGGACGCACGGTAAAGGTGAACTGGGTGCCGGCTACCGCGCCTGAATGCAGGTAGCGGGTGGTGGAGATTGGGCTGCCAGTCAGGTCCCCGGCGGAGATGGAACCGCCGGTCAGACGAACGGTGCTCCCGGCGGCATCGGTGCGATAGACGTGATAGCCCACCTCACCCAGCCCAAGCGATTCCCAGTCAAGCTGGAGCCCGTCCGCCGTGGCGACGGCCTGGAGACCGGTGACCGCCGGGCGATGTTGGACGCGCAGGGTGGGATCCCCAAGCACGGTTCGGTGGACGCTCCGGTCCGAGCTATAGCGAAGGGTAGAGCCTATGGTTGCACCCAGGGCCGTTACGCTGAAATCCCAATTCGGACGGTTTACCCAGAACGAGGCGAGGCCGGTTGATTCCGCCGGACCGGCAAGACTGGAGCGGAGCAAACCATCACCGACGTTCCAGTCTCCAAAATAGCTGCCAAATAATCCGTTGAAGACCGCACGGCTGGTCTTGGTGGCAAAATCCCCCGAGCCGCCAACCCCGGAGGCTCCAGTGTAACCTCCGCCGCCGCAACCGTAGGCAAACAGCACCGGTGCGGAATTCAACTCGGCGAACCACTTCCCAGCGCGGGCGTTGCTTCTGCCGACCACCGCGGTGCCGATATTCCAGCCAACGGCGGCGAATGCCTCGCCATTGAAGTAACCGAAATTGTCGTCGACCAACACTTCGCGGCGTAATTGATTGAAGGGGGCCAATCCGTTTCGGTAGGCATGGTTGCGAACGAGGTATTGGCGGAGGAGCTCAACCTCACTCTTCGGCTGGCTCGGCAGCCCGGCGAAATCGATCCGCCCCACTTCCAACTCCAACGCGGACGGGGCTTGATTCTGGTCGAACTTGCCATCGCCAGGGACGTTATTGAGCCGGCCACCGACCGCCCAGTTCTGGGCGGAGTCAGTCCAGGTTCCGTTGACGTCCGCGTAATACATGTCGGCCGGCCACGCGCCCTGGTGGTCGGCATGCCCGTCCGGCATGATCTTTCCGCTGTAAGGAACAGGGATCCGGCCCAACAGCACAACGGCGCGGCTGTTGGTTTTGTCGGCGTTGTAAAAACCAACGACCTCACTCCGAACGGCCGCGAGTTCGGCGATTCGGGCGGCCCCTGCCCCGGCCGAAAGATCATCGGGCGCAACCCCCATGCGTGCGACGTCCCGACGGACTACGGACCAGCCTTCGAGGTTCAGGTCTTTGGAAAACGTGGCCAATTCATCCTGCAACGGGGTGGCCATGGAAGAGTCAACCAACAGCAGAACCCGCCCCCGGTTTTCGACCAACGGGAGTTCGGAGCCGGCGGCGACGATCACCTTGCGGTTGATGGAAGTCCCGGCATCGTCGAAGTAGCGCTGGTTAACCAAGTATTCGTAACGTTTGCCAATCACCGCATTCGTATCCCCTAGGGTCGTGGAATTCGTCGCCAAGGTGAATGACTTGGCCGAACCGCGTCCGGTTGCTGTCAACTCGGTGCGGGTGACGTAAACCGGATCACGCCGGCCCGTGATCGACGGCCAGTTCAAAGAAATGACCGGCGAGGTGGTTGCCGCCGTCACCTGAACTTCGAGAGCCGTGTCCAATGGCGTCTGGGCGGAGGTGGCGTAGGTAGTGAGGGCGAGCGCAGTGGTAAGAGGTCCAAACCAGTCCTTGGTGGTCTTGACCGAATCCTTGGTCTTCATAGCGATTGCACCCTTCCCGCGGATCGGCCCTCCAACCAGTTGCCAACCGTGGTTATGACACCCGACGAGCTACCCAAAAGTAAGTGTCCTGAATGGCCATGAAATCTGGTGAAATCCTACATTTCCGGCCTGTTTTCGAGAAACTTGGGTTTCCATCTCCCTTGAGCCCGGCCCATCGAAACCGGTCGCCGGCTAAAGTTGTCCGCGAGAATTGCCGAATCGTTCGGAGTTTCCGTGTCAGCCGCTAGATTTTCCCGCGAAACAGGCCTTTTTAGATGAAACCGCCTCCCCGTGGAAACTGTGAAACGCCGGGAAATGCAGCGCGACAACAAGCGTGCGTGGGAACTGTCAAGGCGCCGGAAAACAATGGGCCGATCGAATCCGGCAGAGGAACGCGACTATTCCACCCGTGCGCTGAGGTCGGCTTGCAGCCGCTGTAACCCCGGAGTCAGGGCTTGGGCCTTCTGCTCCAATTCGGCGAGCAATTCCAGTCGGCGAGCGGCCGTGGGATCTTGGCTGGCCAGTTCCAAGGCGTAGGCGGTTTCCCGCAGGGTTTGCAGGCGCAGCATGCCGCAACGGCCCTTGAGATTATGGGCGAGCCGCTTGAATTCCGTCTGGTCCTTGAGCCCGGCCCGGCTGCGCAACTCCGCCGCTTGCAGGGGCAGATCGCGGGTCAGTGTGAGTAATCCCCGCGCGACGGTCGCCGAGCCCAGTTCTTCGGCCAGGCTTTCCAGGCTGCTGCGAATGTCGTCCGGGAGCATTGGAAGACGTGCCGACGTTACTCCGCGCCGGCGGCTTGGGCTTCCCGGAAGACCTGCACCGCGGCCAAGCGGGTCGCGACACTGAGCTTCTTGAGGATGCGCTTGTTGTAGAGGTAGACCGTGTTGACGCTCAGTCCGAGCTTCTCCGCGACGGCCTTGCAGGCAAGGCCGTCGGCGGTCAGCGCCAGCACGCGGTTTTCCTGAGAAGTCAGCTCCTGCAACCGGGCGCGGTTCGGCCCTTGGGCCACCAGACGATCAATGAGCTGGTTGGTGACCGCCGCCGAAAGCGCCGGTTCGCCTGCCATGGCCCGCTGGATCTTGTCCAAGACCACCGGCAACTTCTCCGACTTGAGCAGATAACCGCGGGCGCCTTCCTGCAGGGCGCGCTCGATCATCTTGCGCTCCTCGCTGCTGGTGTAGGCAATGACCAGACTGGCGTTGCGGTTCTTGGCCAGGCGACGGATGCAATGCAGGCCGGAATCCCCCTGCAAATACAGGTCGATCAACGCCACATCCACATGCCGGCGAGCAAGCGGCCCGAAGGCTGACTTGGCATCCTGGAACGTCAGGACCTGGGAAAACTTGGCTTTATCCGTGAAAAATCCTCCGACCATCTCGCAGATCAACGGATCGTCATCGATGATGGCGATCGACATTTCACCGAGATGCAGCAGCGAAGGTTTGGGAGTATCCATGAATTTGGGGTGCGGTTAGTCGACGGTCGGCCTTGAACGCTTCAGCCGGCTGCTGAGAGGCGTATAGCCCAAACCGGACGGGTGGGAAAAAGAAAACGGCGGCGGGCACCAAAGGAGGAGGAATTGGGGGAGGGGATCCCCACGGAAGGCGGTGCCGCCGCCGATTGGGAAAAAGTAACCGCTTAGGCAGTCTGCATCGCAGGTGTCCGCCGGGCCATGAAACGGCCCGCGCAAACCATTCCAATGCCGACGGCCAGAATGAGCTTCGCGTTGGTCTCCAGGGCGCTGACCGGGATGTGCCGGCCACCATCCGGATTCATGCCGAGCACCAGCAACGTCATGATGCCGACCACAACCACCCCGCGCAGCCAACCCGCCTGGCGCTCCGTCCCGTCGGTCGGGTTGGAGCCGGTGAGGAACTGGTTCATCGCGGCGCTCGTGTTGTTCGTCATAACTGCTCATTGTTAAAGCGGATTAACGCCTCCGGGCACAGATACCAAACTTGGCTACTTCGTCTGGCCGCCCGGCACGGTCTACCCGTTTATCGGTTCGACCCGCCGGCCCCTTTAGGAAACCGTGACGCCCGTGAACCAGAAGGACCTCATCCGGCTCGGCGTCCCGCCCGGTGAAGCCATGCGCCGCGGACTCGAATACCTGACCCGCTACATCCTCAAGGGGCTCGACAAGACTGCCCTCGGCGCGGACCTCGAGGCCGTCATTCGGCAGCCGGACCGCTTCGTGAACGATCCCCTGCGCGGCGCCTTTGCCGCGGCGTTGCTCCGGTCGCCGCGGTCTATCCAGGAGGCCAAGGCCCAATGGCGCCAGTGGGGTGTCAATCTGGAGCCCGAGGCGCTGAACCAAATGGCCCGCGCCTGCCAATTGCCCGTCAGCGTTGCCGGCGCCCTCATGCCCGACGCCCACGTCGGCTATGGCTTGCCCATCGGCGGGGTTCTGGCCACGGAGAACGCGGTGATCCCCTACGCCGTCGGGGTGGACATCGCCTGCCGGATGAAGCTCACCGTGCTCGATTGGCCGCTCCGCGATCTCGACCGCAAACGCGAGAAGCTGATCAAGGCCATCGAGGGCGAAACCCGCTTCGGCATCGGGGCCCGGTTCGATGACCGGCGCGAGCACGAGGTGATGGACGCCGACTGGACCGTCAGCCCCATCACCCAGGCCAACAAGGACCGTGCCTGGCAACAGCTCGGCACCAGCGGCAGTGGCAATCACTTCGTCGAGTTCGGAACCTTCACCACCGACCAACCCATCCAGGGCCTCGCTCCCGGCCAATACGTCGCCCTGCTCAGCCACAGCGGCAGTCGCGGCACCGGCGCCGCCGTCTGCGAGCATTATTCGGCGCTCGCGTTGGAACGGCACGCGGAACTGCCCAAGGAACTGAAACACCTCGCGTGGCTGCGGCTGGATTCCGCCGAGGGCCAGGAGTATTGGGCCGCGATGGAACTCATGGGCGAATATGCCGCCGCCAACCACGCGCTGATTCACCGGCACATCGCCGAACATCTGGGCTGTGAAGTGGCCCTCAACGTCGAGAACCACCACAACTTCGCCTGGAAGGAACGGCACGCCGTGCCCGGCGGCGAACGCGAGGTCGTCGTCCACCGCAAGGGCGCCACCCCGGCCGGTGCCGGTGTCCTTGGCATCATTCCCGGCTCCATGGCCACGCCGGGCTACTTGGTCCGCGGCAAGGGCAATCCGGAGTCCCTCGCGTCCGCGTCCCACGGCGCCGGCCGGGTCATGAGCCGCAAACGGGCGCTGGAATGCTTCGAATGGGAGAAGGTCAACCGGGTGCTCCGCGACCGCGGCGTCCACCTGCTCAGCGCCGGCCTCGACGAGGTGCCGATGGTTTACAAGGACATCGAACAGGTCATGGCCGCCCAAAGCGACCTGGTGGAGATCCTGGGCCGGTTCGATCCCAAGATCGTGAAAATGGCCCCGAGCGGCGAGCGCGCGGAGGATTGACCGCGGGACTCGGGACGCGTCCCCGCCCCTTCCCCGCCTCGCCGCCGTCCCTCCCCGGAAAGTGGCTTTGCGTGCGCTCAGCGACGGCGTATCACTTCGGAAAGCTCACCTATGTCGAACTACAGCCTTTCCCGCCGGACCTTTCTCCGCGGCGTCGGCGTCACCATGGCGCTCCCGTGGATGGAATCGCTCACCGTCTGGGGCGACACGCCGCCCACGGCCGTCAAGCCCGCCAGCGAGGCCCCCGTGCGCTTGGCCGTGCTGTTCTCCGGCAACGGCTTCCACTCCAAGGAGTGGTGGGCCAAAGGCGAGGGCAAGCAGATGGAGCTCGGCAAGGTGCTCGCGCCGCTGAACGACTTCCGGGAAAAACTGCTCTTCGTCCGCGGCCTCTACAACGAGGAGGCCCTCAAGGGAAACATCCACAGTTCGCAGACCGGCAACCTGCTCTCCGGCGCCCCGCTGGCGTCCGGCGGCGAAATCCGCTCCGGCACCAGCATCGACCAGTTGCTCGCCCAGACCTACGGCCGGTCCACCAAGGTCCCCTCGCTCGTGCTCGGCTGCGAAAAGTCCAATCCGTCCGTCCACAAGAACTACTCGATGCTCTACAGCTCCCACATCTCGTGGAGCTCGCCGACCACACCCACGCCGCTGGAGCTTTACCCCGCGCTGGCGTTCGACCGGCTGTTCAAGGACGAGGTGAGCAAGGGCGACCAGAGCGTGCTCGACGCCGTGCTGGCCGACGCCAAGGACCTGCGCCGCCACATCAGCCAGAACGACCAGCGCAAGCTCGACGAATACCTCGACTCCGTGCGCGACGTGGAGCAACGCATCGAGAACGCCGGCAAGAAGGGTGAACTCCAGGGCTGGCGGCCGACGCTCTCCGCGCCGAACATCCCCCGCCCCGCCGACGGCATTCCGCAGGACATCGCCGAGCACATGCGCCTGATGTGCGACCTTCTCGTGCTGGGCTTCCAGACCGACACCACGCGCATCACCACCCTCAAGCTGAACAACGACCACAGCTCGCTGCGTTTCCCGAACCTCGGCGTGGATTACATGATCCATCACCTGCTCTCGCACAGCGACACGGCCGACTGGCTCAAGGTGAACCAGTTCTTCCTCGAACAGCTCGCCTACATCGCCCGCAAGCTCGACGGCATCCGCGAGGGCGAACGCACGCTGCTCGACAACACCATGCTGATGTATTGCTCCAGCATGATGAACGGCAACCACGACGCCAACCAACTGCCCGTAGTGCTGCTCGGCGGCGCCGGTGGCCGGCTCCAGGGCGGCCGCGTCATCGACTACAAGGAGAAGTCCGAACGCCAGATGTGCCGGCTCTACCTCTCGATGATGGACAAGATGAACGTCCGCCCGCCGAAGTTCGGCGACGCCACGAAGGCGCTGGAAGAAGTCTGAAAGCCGGCGAAAGAAGGGCCAGACCGCGCCAAATCCTTGGCCAGACCACCGAATCGGACTCCGCCACGGAACCCGAATGGTTGCTTCCCTAACGCCCCACAGCTCTGAAAAAACGGAAATGCCTGCCTGCCTCAGGGGCGAGAAACGAGAACGGGAAGTTGGTGGGGAACAGCGTCGCCACCGGCGTCCACGGCCCGCTCAAGTTATCCGCCGCTTCAACTTGGTATCCGCTGCCGACGGTGCCGGCTTCCAAGGTGAGCGCCGGTTGCTGGGTTGCCGCGAGCGTGGCCGGAGTCATCGGCGCGAACGGTTGGGAAAAATAGACCCGGGCCACGTTCGTGTTGGGCTGCGGCTTGGTCCCGACAGGTGGCAGCGTGTAACGAGAGAGGACCAACGCTTTGTTGGCCCCCGACATCAGGGGCAGTGACAGCGAGAACCTCGTGGGCAGGTCCACCTGATGGTCCACCCATTTCACTCCGTCCACCGATTCAAAGAAGAAGTTCTGCCCGGAGTGCGAGAACAGTCGTTGCCCATCGGAGCGGATTTGGCCGTTCCGCCAAAAGGGGCTTGGCGAGAAAGTGGTCCATGCTTCGCCATTGGCGGAAACCGAAATTGTGAAAGGATTGGTTTTGGTGGCCAACACCCAGTTCCCATTCAAGTGGGCAATCGAGGTAAAGGCAGGCCACCCCGGAGCCGGTTCAAAGTGGGTTCCGTCGAATGACTGGAGGACTTCGCCGGTCACGGTCGGGTTCTCGGTGTCCAACTGTGTCAGGAAACGGTCGTGGCAGAAAACAACCTGCCGCTGCGCCACCTTGTTGCCGTCAGTCAAATCACCAACACGCCTCGGCCAACTATTGGTAGTCGCCACCTCCCAGTTCAGGCCATCGGGAGAAGCCAACATGACGTGTTCGTCACTCGATCCTTCCGTCTTGAGGGAGTGAATCCAGAACTTGCCCAGACCGTAGGTGAGTGAAGCGACCGCACCCCGATACGGCAGGCGCCGTGGAATCCAGTTCTCGCCGTCACCCGACGAAACGACCGCCAAGCCCTCCTCGGTGCCGACGGTCCCGATGATTAAACCGTTTCCGGCGGTCAGTTGCCGGATGGTTTCCTCGCGCGCCCGCCGCCAGGTCAACCCGTCCTCGGACACCAGCGTGGCCGCTCCCGTTGCGCCCTGCCCGTTATCGAGCGATACGACAAACCGGCCGTTGGCGAAGATGCCGCCGTTCCAGTTGGCATTGGTCACGGCTAGGCTGATGGACCAAAAGTCCAGCGGGCCGGCAAGCGCCGCCGTGGAAATGAGGACAGAGAGGCCGAGAACGAAGCGGGTTTTCATGGCTGGCGTGCTTCGGCACCGTTGTCCCGCCCCGCCTATTGGTCAAACGGATAGGTCCACCGTTGACATTGGCGGACGTGGGCGACAAATGCCCGCCATGCAGCCAGGGCGAATACAAGACCGGAAAAAGGGCGAAGAAGCATTTGCTGCGCTTTCGCGAAGCTTTCAACGAAAGGGGTGGCACGATCTGGAGCAAAGCCTTGGAGCTTTGATTGGTATGGCGGAAGGCAATGTCAAGGTGTGCGAAGTCGCGCGCCTTGCGCTACCGCTTCAGGAGCCAATGCCCAAGGGCCAAACGATTCTTCTGGATTTGCCCCAACTGAAGCCTTTGTTCGCAATGATTCTTGAGGTGAAGCGAACTGGCAACTCGACCGATCTTGAGCGATTTGCCGTCGCACTTGGCTACTATATCCAAGAATCCAAGCGACAGCATCCGCGAGTTCGCACTGAGCTTTTCGTTCGGTGGATTCCCGTGACGGATGCTCAGAAGGGACCGCC
>JBEISV010000133.1:0-10409 GCA_040375265.1 Verrucomicrobiales bacterium | reverse complement strand
TCGCTCAGCCCAAAGCCCAATGAGGTCACGGGCACTGAGAGCGGCCCACGGTTGGTGATCAAGAGGGATATCGGGGTGGGCCGACCGTAGCTGAGTGGCGCGGGAAAGACGCCATTCACGGGCTGGGGGGTGATGAATTCTGCGGTCACCTCCGCGAGACACTTTCCGGCGGCACCTGCGCGCGCTATGCTCTGAAGCTGAGCCGCGCTTAGGGCAGTCCGGTAGAGGGTCACTTCGTCGAGGCGTCCAGCGAAGGTGATCGTTCCCAAATCAACCTCACCCTCGAATCCCATTCGCAAACTTGCAGTTCCCAGATCGCCAACCACAGTCAATGGCTGCGACGAGACCGTAGCCGTTCCATCAAGGCTCAGGGCGAGCCGCCGGTCTTGCGGGCTGCGGGCCACCGAGAGTCCTACGTGGTGCCAACGCCCGTCCCGGAGGTCCGCTACGCTTACCGAGGGAAACCGGGTGAAGACACTTTGAGTGTTGCCATCGGCATCGGTCAGCGAGGCGGCGAGCCGTCCTTGGTCAATTAGGAGGACAAAGCCAACGCCGGTGTGAGTGTCCCGCTTGTCGAGCAGGATGATCCGGTCGCGGTTGAAGTCGCTTTCGGCACGCATCCTGAACTCAACCGAGAAATCCTGTTCCGGCCCAAGGCTCAAAGGGCTTGCAGCCGGCGAGTTCGTTGGGCCGGGGTTGCCGAACATGTGGACGAAAGCGCCGTTAGGGCCCATCCAAAGAACCGGTGTGGCCGGAATGGTGACGCAACCCGAATTCACTTCGAAGGTTGCTTGGGACGTGTTGTTCTCCAGGAAAAACTCCGGCTGGGTGCGCGAAGCTGTGGCCGTAGCCACCACATTCGTAGGCAAATTAATCGGTGGGCCTGCTGAGGTCCGAGAGATCTCGAAGTCAATTGTTGCCGACTGGTCTATTCCCAGGTCCCCCACGCGCCAGGTGATGAGCACGCCAGCCTGGGGTGGCGTGCCAACTGGCAGGTGGGTGCCGAACTGAGTGGTGCCCTGCGAAACGTTGAGGTTGGCAATGGTGCCGGGAAAGGCACCGAAGTAGTTCGGCAGCGTCACTTCGACGACGACGTTGGACGAAACGTTGGACGAAACCGCCTGTCGAAGACTGCTTACCGTTGCCCGATAGTGAACGGACTGCGCCGGGTGGCTCATGCCGACCAAGGGTGCCTCTAGACGAACCGACAGGTCGGAGCCTGAATCCATTTGGATCGGTGAAGAATAGCCAATGTGGCCATTGCCATCATCGGCGAAGAAGACCGGCCGCGGGACGATGGTCGAGAGCTGGATGTCGCCGCTCCAAACACCGTTCACGAAATTCATGGCGACCTCCGGTGTGAGGGGCAGCGGTTGGGCATCCACGAAACTAGCCGACATGAGCGGGTTCAGGCGCAAGGGTGTCGGGAACGGAGTCGCCCAGTCGCGGGCGTTGTCGTTGTCCCGGTTACCGGAGCGCTGGTAGCTGGCACTCAACGAAGCGGTCTCGACCATCGGCAGGCCGGTCCATTCCCCGGGCGGGATGCTCACGGGCATCGTAATTTCATGCGGGTAAGCCCGCATGGCGCAGAAAAAGTCCACCACGCGCCCGTTGGCATCGCGGAGCAACACCGCCACCCTCCGGCCGTTCGGGCCCTCGTTGCTGCCCCAAACCAACGGGAATCCGGCCCGGAGATTGGGAAAAGTCCCGGTGATGGGGCCTTCCGAAATCCGGAAGACGCCAGCGGGGGGGAGGCTTGTGCCGCCGGAAAGGGACACGCTGCCACGGGGTAGGGGCCAAGTCGTTGAGTCGTAAAACCAGATGGTCCAGCCGGTAAGGTCCAGCGCATTGGTGGAGACGTTGCTGAACTCAACCGAGCTTTGGCTCGGCGAGGACGTGTCGACTTCAGAAATGACCAGTGAGGTTGGGTATTTCCGGGCCGGCAACGCCCCCAGTTGGACTACGCCGTTAAAGTTGGGAACCGGGTTACCGCCGCCATCGACGGCAGTCAGCCGGACAGGGATGTTTTCCTCCACCTTGTAGCTGCCCGCGCCGGAACCCCAGCGGAAGCCGGCCAGCTGTCCGGGCACGAAGTCGTCGTTGAGAACTACACCGGCGCCGAACGCGTCCGCCAAATCGGCGTTGGCCGCATTGGACAGGTAGAGCTGAAAGCTCTCATTACCTTCCACCGCCGTATCGCCGTTGACCCGGACTTCGACGGTCTTGGTGCGTTCGCCGGCGGCAAACGACAGCGAACCGGAGGCGGCGATAAAATCCGTGGGGGACGCCGCCGTGCCAGCGACAGTCGCGAAACCCACGGTGGCCGGGGCTTCGCTGCTGCCTGAGAGAGTGATCGTGAAGATTGCATTGGCGCTGCCTGAATTGCCTTCCTGCACGACGACGTCACTGACGGCCAAGGTGGGCTTCGGGTCGTCGTTGGTAATGGTCACCACCGCATTGGTCCGGCCGAGGGTGATCGGTGCGGTAGTCGCCAGTTCAATGGTGAAGGTTTCGGCGGACTCGAAGAACCGGTCGTTGATGAGGGGAATCTCGATGAACGCTTCCGTGCTCCCAACCGCGAATCGCACCACTCCGTTGGTTTCGCGGAAATCACTGCCGGATTTGGCCGTGCCATCCACGAGGCGGTAAGTGGCTTCGACCCCGCCGGCAGAGGTCGCGGACAGCACCACGGGCACCCGAACCAGGCCGGCATTTTCGGGAACCGACGGATCGTCACCGAGTGCGAGCGTCAGGGGCAACGCTTCGAAGTTCACGGATTGCCGATCGTTGGCCGAGACCGGCTCTATCTCGGCTCGGCCGAGGGAGCCGCTGACGGTGTAGTTGCCGTTGAGCAGCGGCCGGCAGGTGATCTGCACGGTAGCCATCTGCCCGCCGCCGATCGTGCCCAAGGTTGAGATCACAAAGCCGGCCAGGTTGACGCTGGAGCCCTGTGAGTTGGTGACCGTGGCCACGCTCACTCCCAGCGGCACCGTATTGGTCAGCGTGACCTGGGTGGCTGGGGAAATGCCGTGGTTGATGAGTTTGGCGGTGACCACGAAATCTTGGTCCAGCGCTACCTTGGCGGGCGCCTCCAGCACCAGTTCCAGGTCGCCCGGCGGGGCATCCCGGAAGCATTTGCCCATCTCTCCGGCGCCGTGGATGGCGGCGATCTCGGCATCCGCCAGGCGTCGGGTGTAGAAGCTGAATTCGTCGATGCGACCGTTGAGGCGTTCGGTAGGCCGCGGTCCGGTAAAGCCTTCGTGCCGGGAACCGACCTTCAGCGGGCCGGCGGTCTTTCGCAGCGCGCCGCCCAGGCCGGTGAGTTGGCGGGTGGCGATCCCGTTGACGAAGACCGTCACCGCTCCAGGTTCCACCGCCAGGGCCACATGGGTCCACTGATTGAGCGGGGCCCCGCCCTTGCCGTCGACCCAACCGCCATACTCGTCTGGCAGCCCGGTGACACCGGCGAGATAGAAGGCCACATTTCCAAGGGGAATCTGGCTGGTCACCTCGTTGATCGGTCCCTTGAGGCCGATTTCAAACTGGAACTGGCTGAAATCAGTGCCGGCCTCCTTGTTGGCGATCATGTCTACCGCGCCGTCCAGCGAGGTTGGGTAAACCCAGGCTTCGAGCGTGAAGGTGTCCTGGTTGAAGTCCGCCGCGTCGCCCAGCACCACTTCGTTGGAGCCGTCGAAGTCGAAGGCTTGGCCGACTTTGCCGGGAGCAAACCTGGGCGCGGCGAAGCTGCCGGGATGCGCTGCGGTCCAGTCGCTAGCGTCGCCTTCGCCCCGGAGCCAGGAAGCGAGATTGGCGGGGGGCGTGGTGCAGGTGAGGCCGACGCACTTGCCGGAGTTGCCGGCGTTGAACAGGGCGCCCACTTCGCCGGCTTCCAAGGCGCGGGAATAAAGACTGACCTCGTCGATGCGGCCGTTGAATCGGGAACTGGTGAAACCACCTTGCAGGACCGCATCGGAACGTGAGCCGATCTTCAACGGCCCCGGGACGCTGCGCAGCGTGCCCGTCAGCCCGCTGAAGGTTCGCGCCACGATGCCGTTCACGTAGACGCGCGCGACGCCGTTGCCGTAGCTGACCACGATGTGGCTCCAAGTGTTGAGCGGCACGTTGGCGCCGCCGTCCGACCATCCGGAATAGTCGGAAGGCATGCCCTCCAGGCCGCCGAGGAATACCGCCAGATTGCCCGTCGGAATTGTGTTCACGTTCTGCGAAAATGGCCCCTTGATCCCGAATTCGAAGGCGATGGTGTCGAACCCGTTCAACTCCTTGTTCATAATGATGTCCACGTCGCCATCCACGGCGGTTGGATAAACCCAAGCTTCGGCCGAGAAGGCGGTAAAGCTCAGGTCCGGTGCGTCGGGAATCACCACCTCGTTCGAGCCGTCGAAGTCAAAGGCACGGCCGATTTTGCCCAGCGCATAGCGCGGAACGGCGAATGTCGTCGGGCGTTGGCCTAGATGATCCGATGAGGAATCCTCTCCTCGAAACCAAGCGACCAAGCCGGCGGGGGCAGCGAAGCAAATTTCACCCGGGCCATCTGTGATGATCGGTGCGGCGGCAACTTCAAATTCGGAAATGATGAAGTTTCCCTCGAAATCCTGGCCCGGGCCGTTCTTGGGCAACGATGGATCGGGCAGGGCCTCAAGGCGGATTCCGGTGATCACGGGAAGCGGGCAGTTGGCGTCGATAAAGTAGGTTTCCGAGTAAGGCTGCTCGCCGGACGCCAGCAAGGATCCGTCCTTCTGCGGCGTAAGAATGGTTGTCCCGCTGGTGGTTGCCCGAACAATTCCCAGCACCGTCCAGTTCGCGGAAACGTCACCGTCGGCAGTGAGCCCGTCGGCGAACTCCGACCGCGGATCGGACGTGGCGGACAGGCGAAATCGCCCCAGCCCGTGCCGGCCAAGATAGCCCAGCGACTGGATTTTGAAGCTGAGCTCGGACCCGCCGGCGTAACCAACATCTCCGGCGGTTTCCCACACGGCGGTTTCCGGGGCGCCGGAGTGGGGATAGATAGCCCAGCCGTTGTGCTGCTCGACCACGATCCCATCGATTGACTGGCTGACCGGAAACGCCGGGAACGTTTGAACGGCAACCTGCGAGTAGGTCGCGGTGGCATTGGCCAACTGAACCTTCTGGACCTCGGTCAGGGTTACGTCATCGAGCAGCATGCCGAATCCGGGAGCTGGTGACGTTCCGGTGAATTGGACCCGAACCGAGTTCGCTTCTGCGACGAAATCCACGCTGCCCGGTTGCCAGCCTGGCGTGACGCGGGAGTTCACCGCGGCCAGTTCGAAATCCTGCGTGCCGACGTTGGCCCCAGTGAGTTCCAGCTTCATCCGGGACTGGGGTTGGGCCGGATTCTTGGCGTAGGCAAACCGCAGCCGGTAAGACTTACCAGGAACGGTGCTCACGGTCTGGCGAATGTAGTAGGCACCGAGGTTTTCCGCACCTTCGAGATCCAAGCACTGGGTCCCGCCATGGGAAGAGGTGCCGCCGAACTGCTTCAGTTCGACGTCGACCGCACCGTCGCCCGGGGCAACTTCCCAGCCGGGCAGGGTGCGGGTCCGGACAAACGCGCTGTTCGGGAGCACTCCGTCCGCCGCGGAGTAGGCCGGCGTTTCAAAACCACCGTTGACGATCAGGTTGCCGGGACCGGTCGGGCACTTGCCGGCGGCGCCAGCCTGGTGAATGGCGGCAATTTCGGAGGCGCTCAGCGCACGGTTGTAGGCAGCGATCTCATCAATGCTTCCAAGGAAACCGTAGAATGCGCCGCCGTAAGCGGCGCCGAGGCCACCGATCGCATACGGACCGTCCAGATTGAAAACGACCGGGCAACTAATAGCGGTCGCCGGGACGCCGTTGGTGTAAAAGCGGAGGATACCGCCTTCTCGTGTCATCGCGACGTGATTCCAATTGGTGTCACGGATTGCTGTGGTTCCGAAAAACGAAACGACACCGATATGGCTGAGGTATAACCGGCCATCGTGAGTCAGGCCAAAGGCGAGGCCATCGTTGCTGTTGGCGAAAAACTCCCCGGCTTCGACATCACGGCTGGAAATGCTTTCGCTTGATCGCTTAATCCACGCTTCAATGGCGAAGTCTTGGGATCTCAGCTTAAAATCGGCGGGCAACTGAAGCGCATCCGTTCCTCCGTCGAGGTTGAAGCCGGATCCGGCAAAACCGCCCCCCACGGCTGCGGTTCCTCGGAAAGTTCCGCCGCCGCGGGTGATTGCATCCTGCAGCGAATCGCCCTGCCACCAGCCCGCGGCATTCTCGGAAAGCCCGATACAAGCGGCTGCGTGTGACTGGATTGTCGCAACAATAACGGCTACGGCGGTTGCCCAGCGACCATGGAACATGGATTTCATGCGGGTGAGGTTGAGTGTTTCCAAACGTAATCACGCCGAACCGACAGGCGTCTACATAATTCAGCAGGGTTGCTCACAAACCCCAAGAACCTGGCCGTCCGCTGCTGCCAGCCCGTGTTCAAGGCGGCGGCGAACTCCGAGATCGACGGCGTCCGATTATCGTCCGCCAGCGCCAGGCGGGACCGGCGAAATGAATGCCGGGGCGTTGGCCCGCACCCGGAAGAACTGCACGGCAGGTTGGCCGGCGCCGTCTGTCGGCGGCACCAGGAACAGGGGTAATTGGTCATGCACGCGCGTCACCAGCGGGCGCCAAGACTTCGGGCCACCGGACAAGTCGGATGAGCCTTCGAGCACCAGGGTGGTTCCGGTGTTTGCCAGCATGTCGAACTGCACGCCTCCTCCTTCGTTCAGCCGCATCCGGCTGACCTTTGGCGTCAGCTGTTCGTTGGGCAAGGCAAGTGCCCCGGCGGCCCCGGGAAGATGCGAAAGGTCGTAGCCATCCGCTGTTACCACCACATCCCCGAGGGAAAAGGTGCCATTCCATTGAGGCGGAACGGTGCCGCTGACTTGGAAGCGCAGAGTGGCAATCACCGCGTCCTTCGTGGTCCACGCGTTGGCCGACATGGCACCGAACGTAAGCTGGCCGCGGGTGGGCGCCGAGTTCCAGAGAACAGTCGCCGCCGCGGGCACCGCCGGTCCCACCGCGTAGCCGTTCGCGTTCTGGAGCGCAAGAAACTGGGCGGGATAATTGAGCCGGAATCGGACGGCACGCACGTCCCCCAGGGAGTCGGGAAGTCGCACCTGCAGTTCAAACGTGCCCGAGCGTGGAACGGTGAGGGCTGCCGGGGTCAACTCAAGTCCGCCGATAACGGCCGATCGTTGCACGGAACGCACGCCGGGCCAGGCAGCGCCGGCAGTGGGTTGAATCGGCTGGGCATCAAGCCCGACGACGGCGCGCATGACCTTCACCACGTCGCCAGAATCGATGGCGCCGTTCTTGTTCAGGTCGTTGAGGGCGGTATCCCACGATCGTCGCGGATCGTTTCCTGCCAGCAGCCGCTGCAATAGGCCGGCATCGCCAATATCGAGCTGATCATTGCCGTTCAGATCCCCCGTGATCCTCCGTGGCATCAGCCGCGCCTGGCCAGGGACACTGCCGACTCCGTCCACCGGCGCGCCGAAGGTGTCGGAGACTTCAAGCAACTCGGGATCGACGAAGGCCTGGAGTCCGAGCGGGGAAAGCAGGCTGCGAACCCGCAGGCGCAATTGGCCCAAGTCGTGCCGTCCGGCCGGGATGGGTTCGCCGGCGGTCGCAATGACCACACGGACAATGCCGGCTTCGGTGGTATTGACTGTGGTCAGGGCGCTTGCGGGCAACCCGATGGCTTCAAATGCGGGTTCGCCGAGGAACTCGGTGTAGTCGCCGAAGTGGAGGTTGAAGCTCAGGCCTGCGAGGCTACGGGCATTCTTCAACTGAACCGGGAAGGTGATGATCTGTCCCTCACGAGTATCGGGCGCATTCCCGACGAGCAGCACGCTGCCGGGCTCATGGAACAGGATGAACGAGTTGGTGCTCGCATTCCCGCCGGCGTCGCGGGCTTCGATTGCGAACCGATTTTCACCGTCTTGGAGGGTTATTTGGGGCACTTCGTAGCGGCCCTCCACCAGGTTGAGTGCCATTTCTGTTCCGCCAGGTCCGAGCAGGCGCGCATTGGCTACCCGATCGTTGTCCATCACGCGCCCCGTGAGCGTGACCACCCGTTGATCGGTAATGCCGGGTGCCGGGGATTCCCATTGGACCAACGGGGCGGCGATGTCGGCGAAGTCGCCTTGCACGGTGGCGTTGTCGGCTACCGGCCAGGTCAGTTCCAGGCCGCTGGCGGCTACCGGGCCGCCGGGGAGACCGAGCCAGCGCCGCAATTCCCAACCGGCGGCGGGAGTGGCGGTGATTCGCAGCGGAAAGTCCTGTTCGTAGCGATCCGCGACCGGGTCCAAGGCCACCGAGCCACCGGCGGAGGCGGCCGCAGTCACTTGGAATTGCGGTGGCGGCAGCAGGTTGATGATGATCGTGACTTGGCGGCTGGCTTGTCCGTCGCTGACTTCGAGCTCTACGGGCACTTCACCGCCCGTGCCCGCGGTCGGCAGGATGGAAAGGGTCCGATTTAGGCCAGTGCCGCCCAACACTAACCGGTCGGCTGGCAGTCGAATCGTATCCAGCGAACGCGCGGTCAGGCTGAGCGAATCGGCGGGGTCAGGGTCACCGAGGGTGAGCACGAGGTTGGCCAATCCCTGACGGAGCGGAACGTGGACCGCCGGCGGTGCTTGGATCGTGGGGGCATCATTGACATTCTGGACCACCACGGTGACGGCCAGTCGTTGACGGTTCACTCCATCCGCAGCTTCCAACTCGACGGCGTGGGGGCCGACTTCCTCGTTTCCCGGGCGACCGACCAACCGACCGGTGCCGGTGTTGCCTGCCGCAGGCTGCCAGTGGAGCCATGTGGGTAGGGTCACGGCCTGGAGCGCAATTACCTGGCCGGCTCCGGGTGGGTTGACGGCGACTTCACCCACGTAGTCCTGATCCTGCGTCGCGACGAGGGGTGGGGTGGAGATGAACGTCAACGGCCGGCGGTCCACGGCGACGCTCACGGTGAACGGCCGGCGGACTTCACCGTCGAACAGGTCGCGCACCGTCACACTGCCGCTGAAGGTGCCGGCTTGGGTGTAGGCATGGGTGGCAACCGCCGTGTCTGCGCCGGAGTTGTCGCCGAAGTCCCAAGAATAGCTGAGCGGTTCAGTGCCCACGTCGGCAGCGCTGACACGGAACTCGGCGGTCAAGCCCAGGTCCAACTCCGCCGGAGCCGCAAACGATGTGATCACGGGGGCCACGTTGGTCACCGTGAAGGTCACCGGGACTACCAGGCTCCGGGCTTGCACCTCGGCCCCCAAGGCGGTCGCGCGGGACGCGAAGTTCGCGACGGGTTTGAAGCCGTCAAAGTGGTAAAGCTCCCACCGCTCGTCGGAACGAACCCAGTAATCATTGTAGCTGGAGCCGACGTTGCTGCCTGCCGGTTTCGCCTGGGTATCGCCCACGACCAGGCCCGCGTTCTTGCCGGCGGTCTGCGGCACGTTGGTCCACACTACCGTCCACGTGAGGCGATCCGGCAGCAATAGGTTCAGGTCGGTGAAACGCTGCAGGGAATAGCCGCTGTTGAGGCCGAAAGGGGCGCTTTCGTAGAGCAAGGTGCCGGGCGTCCGGCTCTTGGTGCCGGGGTAAAGCGGGCCGTCATTGCGGTAGAGCAGGAGACGTCCGCCGGCTTTGGCGCGTTCGGCCGGAATCAGTCCGGAAAGGTCGGCGTAATAATAGATCGAAACCTCGTGGACGGTCTGGTTGGTCCGGCTGAAGATCAGTTCGTCGCCGGTTTCGGCGGTCGGGACGTGGTAGCGTGCCGGTTCGGCAATGCTGTCGAGGTTGTCGTAGAGAGTCACCAACCCGAGTTCATCCAATTGGAGTTGGACCGTGTGCTGACCGGGGCTCAAAAGGGGGAGCAGCGCATCCATTCCGTTTGTGGTGCGGCCGTCGGGGAGAGTCCAGCGCGCTTGCACGGCATTGGCCGGCCAGGCGTAGTCGGCCGTGGCGTGCACGGCGACCGGCTCACCCTCGACGGCTCCGGATGCCAGGGCGCTGCGGACCACCGGAGCCCGGTTGGTGACATCGAGGCGGAACAGGGCCACCGAGCTGGAGCGGCCCGCCGAATCAGTAACCGTCAGATCGAAATCCACATAGCCGGGCCGCAGTAATTCCGCGGGGAGTTGTAGGTTCCGGGAGGTAATTTGGACCCCGCCGGAAAGTTGCCAGAGGTAGGTCAGTGGTTCGGTGCCGCCGCTGATCTTGGGCACGATTTCCGCCGGTTCACCTTCGCCTACTACGCCCGGCGTGATGCTCTCGACCAGGGGCGGGGCTGACGGTTGGTCAACTAGGCGGATGGACGGCAGATTCTTGAGCCAAGTATCCGTCGGGGACGG
>JBEISV010000432.1:0-4253 GCA_040375265.1 Verrucomicrobiales bacterium | reverse complement strand
GCCCGGGGCGATGTCGGCGACGCCGTTGCCGTCGATGTCGACCACATGGGCGGCCGTCAGGATGTGGTAGGGGCTGATGGGGGTTCCGGTTCCGATGTAATTTCCGGCCTCCGGTCCTGATGGAACATGGGTCCAGACACTGCCCACGCCGGCGAAGCGCGACGAGGTCGTGTTGGGGTCCACCCGCAGCGCCGGGGAATCGATCGGCGAGCCGTTGGGATCGCCCGCCTGAATGACCGGCCGGATCTGCGTGACCACGGACCCGTAGTCGAAGCGCACCGGTGAGCCTGTAATTTGCAGCGAATTGACGGTGGTGGCCCCCACCGCACTAGTGGAAAGAACGAGCGCAACCAAGGCAGGTGATACGACGCAGACTGCGGAAATGTTTTTCATGGCTTACGTGGCAGCGTCCTTTGACACCGCCGTCAACTCCTCAAGGCCGAGACTGAGCCAAACTGATCTCGTCTTGGCAAGTTCGGGAATTCGATTTTCCGCAGTCCCGCGACCGCTCAATGCCCGTTGGCCCGTTCGGCTCGCGCCTCGGCGGATTCCTTGATGACCTTTTCCTCCAGTTCGCGGGGCATCTGCTCGTAGTGGCTGAATTCCTCGGCGTGCATGGCGTGGCCGCCGGTGAGCGCCTGGAGTGTGGTGGCGTAGCGATGAAGTTCCCGCGCCGGAGCCTGGGCTTTCAGCACCTGCAAGGCGCCCTCGGCTTCCATGCCCACAACCCGGCCGCGGCGACCGGACAGGTCACCCATCACCCGGCCGACGAACTCCTCGGGAATCCGCACTTCGAGGTTCATGATGGGTTCCAACAGGCAGGGTTTTGCCTCGGCGAAGGCTTCCTTGAAGGCGTGGTAACCTGCCGTCTGGAACGCGATGTCCTTCGAATCCACGGGATGCATCTTGCCGTCGTAGAAGTCTACCTTCACGTCCACGACCCGGTAGCCGGCGAGGAAACCCTCGGCGGTGGCGGCCCGGACCCCTTTCTCGACCGACGGCACGAAGGACCGGTCCACGTTCTGGCCCGTAAGTGACTCGGTGAATTCCACGCCGGAATCCCGCGGGGCCGGTTCGATCCGGATCCAGACCTCGGCAAACTGCCCGGCGCCGCCGGTCTGTTTCTTGTGCCGGTAGCGGGATTCGGCCTTGGCGCGGATGGTTTCGCGGTAGGGCACGCGCGGTTCATCGAGGATCACGTGGACGCCGTAGCGCCGGCGCAATCGGTCGGCGACGACCTCCAGATGCAGGTCACCCTGGGCCGAGATAACGGTCTGCCGGAGCTCGGAGTCGAAGTGGTGGACAAACGTCGGGTCTTCCTCGTGCAGCGCGGCCAGGCCCGCCGCGACCTTCTGTTCCTCCCCCTTGGCGTCGGACTTGAGCGCCGCGTGGATGTTCGGCTTGGGGTATACGACCTTGGGCAGCGCGACGACGCGTTTTGGGCTGCAGAGGGTGTTTCCGGTGTGGGTGTCCCGCAGCTTCACCACGGCGCCGATGTCACCCGGCCCAAGTTCGCTCACCATCGTCCGGTCGCGGCCGTTCAGCAGGAACAGTTGGCCGACGCGCTCGTTGCTCCGGCGGTCCGAGTTGAAGAGGTCGTCGCCTGGCTTCACGGAACCTGAGTAGATGCGGAAGAACGACAGTTCGCCGAAGTGCTCCTCGGCCATCGTCTTGAACACGTAGAGGGTCGGTTGCGGGTCGGTCAGGGCGACCAACGCCTCTTTGCCGTCACCGTCGGCGCCCACCACCTGCTGCCGGTCGACCGGCGAGGAACCGTATTTGCCGATGAAGTCCATCAGCCGTGCCACGCCGACGTTGCGGGTCGCGCAGGTGCAGAAGACGGGGATGAACAGCTCCCGCTGCACCGCGGCGTGGATGCCGGTGCGGAATTCCTCCTCGGACAGCGTGCCTTGCTCGAAGAAATGCCCCATCAACGTGTCGTCTGACTCGGCGATGTGCTCGATCAGTTCGCGGTGCAGTTCCTTGACCCGCTTGGCGAGTTCGCCGGTCGCGGGCTCCTCCTGGTATTTGCCGGTGCCGTCCGTCGCGTAGGTCACCAACTCGCTGCGGAGCACGTCCAACACCTGCGTGAAGTCCGGGCCGGCGTTCACCGGAATCGCCAGCGGGAACACATGCCGCCCGTAGTGCTGGCGGGCCTGTTCGAGGACGCGGTCGAAGTCCGCGTTGGGTTTGTCCACGGCGTTGATGACCACGATCTTCGGGATGCCGAACTGGCTGGCGTAATCCCATACCCGTTCGGTGCCGATGCCGAACCCGTGCACGGCGTGCAACACGACCAAGGCAAAGTCGCCGACGCGCAGCGGTCCGAGGGTTTCCCCGACGAAATCCGGGTAGCCGGGCGTGTCCATCAGGTTGAATTTGCGCCCCTGCCATTCGCAGTGGAGCAACGAGGTCTGCGTGGAAATCTGCCGCTGGCGTTCGCTCGTGTGGTAGTCCGAGACCGTCGTGCCGGACTCGATCGCGCCCAGCCGGGGAATCACGCCGGCGCAGGCGAGCATGGCCTCGCTAAGCATGGTCTTGCCGGCCGAGGCGTGGCCGACGACGGCGAAGTTCCGGAGATCGGAGGGAGAGTAGGTTTTCATGTTCACATTCGAGGTTGGCGCCGCGGACCGGCGAGTTGAGCGGAACGGGGGCTCATGACGGTGCCAGCATCGGAAGGCGCCGGGCGGCCCGTCCAGCACTTCGGCGCGGTGGGTTTGTTTTCGCCAAAATATGCCGAGGAGCCGGGTCCGTTTGCCCAATTTCAGGCGTGAAAATGACCATTTCCGCCGGGTGGTGATTGCCGGCGCCGGACGCTTTGGCCAAGCTCGCCCCACCGCATGCCGCGCATCACCCGCCTTAGCATCGAAGACATCCGCTTCCCCACGTCGCAGCAGCTCGACGGTTCGGACGCGATGAACCTGGACCCGGACTACTCGTCCGCCTACGTCATCCTGCATACCGACGCCGGCGACGGGCTGGAGGGCCACGGCTCCGCCTTCACCATCGGTCGCGGCAACGAGGTCGTGTGCGCCGCGATCCGGGCCCACGAACACCTCGTCGTCGGCCGCACGTTGGAGGAATTCGCCGCGAACCCGGGCGGATTCTGGCGTTCGTTGAACGGCGATTCCCAGTTGCGCTGGCTCGGCCCGGACAAGGGCGCCATTCATCTTGGGCTCGCCGCGGTGGTCAACGCCCTCTGGGACCTTTACTCCAAGGCCGCCGGCAAGCCGCTCTGGCGCCTGATTGCCGACTTTACCCCGGAGCAATTCGTCCAGTGCGTGGAATTTCGTTATCTCACCGACGCGCTCACGCCGGCGGAGGCGCTGGAATTGCTCCGCCGCGCCGAACCCGGCAAGGCGGAGCGCTGCGCCCGGCTCGAAGCCGAAGGTTATCCCGCTTACACGACCAGTGCTGGCTGGCTGGGCTATTCCGACGAGAAGATTCGCCGCCTGTGCCGCGAGGCGATTGCCGAGGGCTGGAATCACATCAAGGTGAAGGTCGGCCGGGACCTTCAGGACGACCTGCGACGCCTCGCGATCATCCGCGAGGAGATCGGCTGGGACCGGAAGCTGATGGTCGATGCCAACCAAGTCTGGGACGTGCCGCAGGCCATTGGCTGGATGCGGGAGCTCGCGCGCTTCCAGCCGTGGTGGATCGAGGAGCCGACGTCGCCCGACGACATCCTGGGCCACGCGGCGATAGCGCGGGCCCTCGAACCGCTGGGCATCGGTGTCGCCACCGGCGAACACGGCATGAACCGGGTGCTGTTCAAGCAACTGCTCCAGGCTCGGGCGATTTCCTTCTGCCAGATCGATTCGTGCCGCGTGGCCGGCGTGAACGAGAACCTCGCGATCCTGCTCCTCGCCGCGAAGTTCGGCGTGCCCGTTTGCCCGCACGGCGGCGGCGTGGGCCTATGCGAGGCCGTGCAGCATCTGTCGATGGTGGACTTCGTGGCCGTCAGCGGCTCGTGGGACGGTCGCGTGTGCGAATTCGTGGACCACTTGCACGAACACTTCGTCGAGCCGTGCCGGATGCGCGCCGGCCGGTATCTGCCGCCGGTCCTTCCCGGTCATGGGACCGAGATGAAACTAGCGAGCCGCCGGCAGTTTGCTTTCCGCGGGACGGCGACGGGTGCGTAGTTCGCGCGCCGCCGCACCTCGCAGGCGACCGAATTCGGCCTCCTTGGGGCCCGCGCAGGGCGGGAAGGCGGGCCAAGGAAAGGTTGCGGGGCGGGGCCAACGGGAAAACCT
>JBEISV010000414.1:0-4409 GCA_040375265.1 Verrucomicrobiales bacterium | reverse complement strand
GTGGGGTGTCGCTGAACTGTGGATGCCGGCCGTGACGGCCGCCCTTTTCGTGCCGCCGATGGCGCTGTGCCTTTGGGTGATGAGCCAGTTGCCGCCGCCCGACGAACGGGACATCGCCGAACGCACCAAACGCGAACCGATGGATGGCGCGGCCCGGCGGCGCCTGCTGCGGGAACTCGGCGTGCCGCTCGGGCTGCTGGTTGCCCTCTATGTCGCGCTGTCGGTTTACCGTGACCTGCGCGACTCCTTCATGGCCGACGTGCTGAAGGAACTGGGGCAGGGCGTGCCCACGGGCATCTTTGCCCAGGTGGAGTCCTTTGCCGGCGTGGGCGTCATGGTGGCGCTCGCCGGGCTGTGGTTCATCCGGGACCACTGGCGGGCCTTGGCGACTTACCACGTGATCATACTGGCCGGCACCACGTTGGTGGGCTTGGCGAGTTGGCTTTTCCGCCTCGGGCACATGACTTCGTTCTGGTGGTTGGCCCTGACCGGGCTCGGCGTCTACCTCGCCTACGTGCCCTTCAATAGCATCCTGTTCGACCGCCTGCTGGCCGCGACACGCCGCGTCGGCACGGCGAGCTTCCTGATCTACGTGGCGGATGCCTCCGGCTACGCCGCCTCGGTGGCGCTTTATCTCGGCCGGATGTTCGGCCTCAAGGGCGTGAGCTGGACCCAGCTGACGCTGCTTAGCAGTTGGGGCCTGGCCGTGGTGGCGCCCCTGCTGTTGGGCACCGCGTGGGTGGCCCTGCGCCGCCAGCGCGAGGCGGCCGCCCGATTGAATTCGTAGGAGCCACGGTCCGCCAGAGCGGACACCGCCGCCCGTTCCTACTTCTGGAGGAACTTCATCACCGCCTCAGTCCGGGTGTGGGCGCCCAGCTTCTCGAAGATCCGCTTTAGGTGGGTGTGCACCGTCTGGGGGCTGATGCCGAGCACGCTGGCGATCTCCTTGTCGTGAAGTCCTTTTTGCAGGCAACCGAGCACATCGGTCTCCCGCGGGGTGAGTTGGTAGGGACTGCCGGCGGGCGCCGAGTCGTCGCCGGTGGCGAACAGCGTCTGGAAGTAGCGCCGGACCCGCAGTTGCAGGAGCTCCCGCGAATGGGGCAGGGGCTCATGGGATAGGCCGAGCGGTTCGAGCAAATCGAGCGGGTGCCGCCGGCGCAGATAGTAGCCTTCCTGGCCTCCGCCCATCTGGATGAACACGTCGTCGCTCGATGGCAGAATGCTGTAGCCGAAGACGGGCACACCGGGAGCCGTCCGGCGCCACGCTTCACGCAGGGCGGCAAAGTTCAGGGCCGGGGCGTAGGCGTTCGCGAGCAGCAGGTGAATCCCGGCCCGGTGTTGGTCGACAACCGGCGCTTGGCTCAGCGCCACTGGGGTCACGCCCGGGATGCGCGCCAGCCAAAAACAGAGGGCCTGCCGGAACCCGGCATCCGGTTCCAAAACCCCCACCTTCAGGCGGGGAATGTCGCCGGACGCCACGGGGGGCGCATGCTTTTCCGGGAAAGTGCACAAGGTCGTGTAGGTGCAGGACAGCGGCCGATCCAGCCAGTAGACCGAGAGCGTCAGTTCCCGCGAATACCGGTTGGCGGCCGCACTGATCGACACTTCCTCGGACAGCCGGACCAGTTCACTGGCCCGGCGGGCGGCCAGGGAGGGTTTGTCGGTGCCAAGAAGAAAGAACCAAGACTGCCCACGGTCCCCGAGGCGGACGGCCAACTCGCGGTCGCCGAGTTGGCGAATTGGGCCGAGGTATTTGCGCCGGATTACCGGCGATAGACTGAGCGGCGGAAGTGGCTCAAAATCGGTGCTGCCCTTGTTGGGGGATTTTCCGTGGTTAGCGGGCTCTGTTAGCGACATGGGCAATGGGTCGGGTGAGGGGTTGAATCGTCGACCGGGCGTTACACAAACGTCGCTGGTCGAAGTGGTTCGGCTGACCTATTCCATGGCCCGGCAATTTCTTCGAACCAGCTTTTCGGATGCTAATCAACACCGTGGTATTCAGTTCTCCAAAGACCCGTCGGATCTCCGGGTGCCGCCGCGGCGGGTTCACGCTGATTGAGCTTCTGGTGGTGATTGCCATCATTGCCATTCTCGCGGGCATGTTGCTCCCCGCTTTGGGCAAGGCGAAGGAAAAAGCCAAGGGAACCCAGTGCCTCAGCAACCTGCGCATGATCGGGCTGGGCACCACCATGTATGCCGCGGACAACGTCGAATACTACCATCACCGCCTCGGCGGGTCCGCCGCCGCGCCGGAGTATGGCATCCCCAACGACGGGCAGTGGACCCTGAATCCACGGGTGGACGTGCTCTTGGCCTCCGACCATCCGCTCGCCTATTGGGGTATCGCCTACCAGAGCTATACCAAAGGCACCCGTAAGCTGTTCCGCTGCCCGAGCGCCAAGACGGTGGATGAATGGCGGGAAGACGGTCGCCGATTCCCGACGCCTTGGTGGTTGGACTCAAGCTACGGCATCAGCCAGTTCGTGGTAAATGGGCTCAACTCCGCCGGGACCGGAACCGTGGGGACGACTCGCCGGAAGATCACCAACTTCAGCAATCCTTCCACGACGATCTTTGCCGAAGATTCGGCGGAGCAAAAAATGGAGGGCCCGGATGACTCCATCGGCCTCTTCCCCGGCCAGACGGAGTGCCTGACCCAGTGGAAATACTCCCTCGCCCCACTTTACGGTGGCTACAAGTTCGAGTTTGAGTGGTTCCGGCATAATCGTCGCGGCAACATCATGTGGATGGACGGCCACTCCTCCACCGCTCCGCTCACCAAAAAGGGCGTGGACTACCGTTGGTATACCGGAGAAGCGCCTCTCCAAAATCCGTAATCCCATGCGAATCCAACTTATGAAGTTCCCCATCTTCGCAGCGATTTTCGGGGTGATTCTGGTCGGTTGCGGCCCCGGGAGCAGTGAGGCCCCAGCCGCCCTGTCCACCGCCGAAGTTCCGCGGACGGTGGAAGCCGCCTTTGCCACCGCCCCGGCGGAGACCCGCAAGGCGGTGACCGAGATCGCCGCCGACATTTCCACCAATCCCGACATGGCGGTCCAAGGGTTGGAGCAATTCTCGAAGCGGCCCGACCTCTCGGCCGAACAGCGCGAGGCCACCGCCCAGGCAATGGCTGCGGCCATTGCTGAACTTCAGAAAGCCGCCGCCTCGGGCAATGCCCAGGCCAAGGAGGCCCTCGAAGCCCGCGCCGCGCGGAAATAGACTTTTCTCGCTCCTGTCCCCATCTGTCTCCCTCAGTTTCCATACACACACAGTCCAACATCATGAAACACACCCAGGCATTTAGCATTCGCTCCTCCTTGCTGGGAGCGACGCTGCTTGGAGTTGCCACGGCATGGGCCCAACAGCCCGTCGGTCAGTGGGACTTCAACAGCGGCAACCTCAACGGCGCCCCCGGAACGGCTTTGGCCTACCGGGATGGCGTGGGCACCGGGTTCCAGTTCGGAACGACCACCGCGCTCGGCATCCCGGATATTGGCGGCACTGCTGCCAATGTGCTGAAGGTGCCTGCCGGCGCCGACACGAGTTCCGGGCTCAACATGCCCGTGGCCGCGGCGCCCAACGGCGGCAGCGTCGCCGGTCTCGTCAATGACTACACGCTGGTCATGGACGTTCTGTTCCCGGCCAGTGCCGACAAGCTCGTCCGGGGTCTGCTGGATTCCGATGGCGGCGCGAGCGATCCTGACTCGGAAATCTTCGTCACGGCCGCGAATGCCTTCGGCGCCAAGAACGCGGCCTTCGGTGTGGTAACCACCAACAAGTGGTATCGCTTGGGCCTCGTCGTTGATGGCACGGGTGGCAAAGTCCGCCTCTACGTGGACGGCGCAGAAGTGGGTTCGGCCAAGCCGGCCAACCAAGTTGACGGTCGTTTTGCGCTCGCCAGCGGCGCCGCCGCCGGCCTGTTCACGGATGACACGGGTGAAACCGCCATTGCCTACGTTAACAGCATTCAGTTGCGGGACGCAGCGTTGACCAAGCCTCAAATGCTCGCGCTCGGTGGTGCTCAGGCCGCAGGCATCCCCACAACCCTGCCTCCGGTTCCGTCATCGGTGGAAAAATGGATTCCCGCGGGCGAGTTCGCCAGCCGGAGCACGGATGTCGGCGCCGTGATCAGCTTGGGCGACACCACGGTTCAGAATGCGTCCATCACGCTGAAACTGGATGGGGTGGCGATCGCTTCGCCCACCATTACCCGCGACGGCGGCCTGATTACCGTCAAGGCCACTCCGGCTCCGTTCACTCCCGGGACTGAGCACACCATCGAAGTCACCTACACCGACAGCTTGGCCGGGGTGAAAACCCTGACCCGCAAGTTCGGTGCGGCGCTCTTCTACGAAGACTTCGACGGCTTGGCGCTGGTGCCCCGCAAGGACGAGAGCAATGCCGCCACC
>JBEISV010000136.1:0-10313 GCA_040375265.1 Verrucomicrobiales bacterium | reverse complement strand
TCCACCGTGGTGAAGGTGCTGAGGCGGAGGAAATCCAGCGACTGGAGCGAGAACGCGGCAAGGAGGGCCGTCGGCATGAGGCAGACTTGCCAGTTTGACTCCCAAAACGCAATCCGGCCGCAGGCAAAACGCCTGCGGCCGGAGCCGGCAATTTCCGAAGCCACTACGGGGCGACGCTGACCCGGTAGAATTTCACGTCGTCAGTCGGGTTGTTCACCGTCACCCGAACCGTGTTGCCGCCCGTCGGCGCAAACAACGCCCCGGATACCGGATTCCAAGTCTTCAGGTCCGCACTGCCGACAAGAGTGTGCTGACCGGCGGGCTTGGGCGACTGGAAGTCGATCGTCAGGCTGTTGCCTTGATGGCGCAGTTGGCCGAGGGCGAACGGCGCCAGCGGAAGTTCGTCCGCCACCAATTGCAGGCCTTCCGCGGCACCAATGAGCGCCCAAGTGGCGGTGTCCCCGTCTTCCAACCACTCCCCCGCCGCCGCGTAAACTTCCGCCGCGGCGCCGCCCACCCGTTGAAAATGGATGAACTCAACGACGTAATCGCCGGCGCGAACCCCCTTCAGGACCCCGCGGGTATTGCTGTCGCCCGTGCCGACGGCGAAAGACAGGTATTCCGGATAGTCTTCGTCAATGGTCCCCAGACCGGACACGCTGGCAAAGGGATGGCCGGCGAACCGCAGGGCAAACCCGTCGTCCGAATGCACGCCGATCGTGTAGTCGCCGTCGCTCGGGATGTTGACCTTGCCGCGGGCGACGGTAACCCAGTCCAAAGCCGGCAAGGTTTCCACCTCGCCAGGAAACGGTTGGTCTTCCCCGAAAAGCCCTCCGTTGCCCGGCGCCGCGGTGAAGTTGAAGTTGATTACGGGCGCCTGCGTGTCGAGCGAGCGGCCGGTGAAGCCCGGAGTGCCCACGGCCTGCGCAATGCCCAGGGCGGTAACCACCGCATCCGCCCGGCCGCCGTTCCACACTTGGCGAACGCTCCAGAATCCGGCCGCCCCGGCGGGCTCGCCCATGCCGGTCAGCGGGAACGGCGGCGCGGGAACGGTGAACGCCGCCTCGGTTCCGACGGTGTTCCCCAGCACGTCTTTCGCCTCGACCTTGAAGGGATGCTGCGAGCCGGGCGCGAACGGAGCCGGTGCGTTGAAGGCCACAGTGGTGACGGCCCCCACCTTGCCGACCGTGACGGGCACCGCGGTCCCGTCGATCTTCAGCGTGACGGTGTTGGTGTCCACCTTGCTTCCCCCGAGGTCCTCGAACTCCAGGGCGAACCGGTTCGGCGTGGCATCCCACTTCTTGACCGTCGCGCGCTCGTCCGAGGGCGTGTCGGACTGGGTCACGTCAAACCGGTCGGCCGTGACCACTCCGGTGCCGAGCACGGTGATCCGCAGCGTGTGTTCGCGGTTCGGCAGCAGCGGGCTGCTCCAGATCAGCTTCTGTTCGCCGCGCTGGGCCGCCTTGTAGTTGATGGTGTATTTGGTGCCCCCGTCGATGACCGCACTCGCGGTGCCGTGGTGGCTGGCGACGGTGCCGAACACGTCGATCTTAACGCCCACGAACTTCACCTCGACGTAGGCGCCGCTGGCGTCGGCGTAGTGGTCGTTGTTCAGGAAGCGCGGGTCGTTCGCGTTGCCCTGGGCCAGGGTCCAGTTGCCGGAGTAGCGGAGCTTGTTCGTAGTCGTGCCGATGTCGCGGTTGTCGTCGATCTGGATGACCGTGCCCGGCACCACTTCGCGCACGGAGACATCCACGGTGGCGAAGCCGCTGAACCCGGTGGCATCGGTCGCGACCACCCGCAGCGTGTGCTCTCCCTTGGCCAGCGACTTGAGGGAGGTGGTGAAGGGTGCCCGATTGGTCTCGCTCAGCTTCGTCGTGCCGTCAAAGAACTCCACCTTGGCCAAGTTCAGGTCCTTGTCCGTGGCGGTCGCCAGCAGCGCGAAATCGCTGCCGAAGGGCACCGTGTCCCCATCCTTAAGGCCCGTGATGGCGACAGCCGGGACGTTGCCGGTGATGTCGCCGCCTTCGAACCGGGCTTCGGCCAGGCCGATCGAGTAGCCGTTGCCCCAGTTGCTGGTGTTGCGGAGCTTCACCAGGCGAACGTCGGTCCCCTTCACGTCAAACGACTGCCCGCCGGTGCCGCCTTCGGTGAGGGCCAAATTGGCAATGCCCGTGAACTTGGCCGTCGCCGGATTCGCGTCGGGCGAGACGAATACTTGGACGTCCTTCATCCCGCGATCGGTATCCACGCCGGCATTGTAGTTCCACAGGTAGACCTTGGTGAGGTCCACGGTCTT
The DNA here is from genome assembly GCA_040375265.1 of Verrucomicrobiales bacterium. Taxonomy (GTDB): domain Bacteria; phylum Verrucomicrobiota; class Verrucomicrobiia; order Limisphaerales; family UBA9464; genus CAIWAH01. The sequence goes on along the minus strand of JBEISV010000136.1, from coordinate 8,014 downwards.
GCCGAGATCGAACACCACTTCGGCCCGGATGGAACCGATGGAACTCCACATCTCGGAACCCGACGTCGTGTGGATCGAGTCGGCGGTTCCGAGCCCCGGGTCTTCAAACCCCAGGCCGTCAATCAGCGAGTCCTTGACGTCCTCCCCGTTGGAAACCGTGACGGCAACGGGCTGGATGAACTCGGCTCGAACCATCGGACCGGCCAACCCGAGGACAAGTGGGACAAAAAATGACCAGCGCGGCACGCGACGACACAATGGGGCTGAGAATGGCTCAAACGTCTGCATAGGGAGGGCAGGAGACATGCCCCGGCCGCCTGACCGCAGCAAGGCCAAATACAGGTCGCAGCGGGGCAATCTGCCCTGCCCGGGGCGCCCGCTACCGCCCAGCCGCCAGCTTCCGGGCGACCACAAAGGCGTTGAACATGCCGTAGCGCAACGGGGTGAGGTTCAGGGCAAAATCCACCAACGGGTTCACCACGCGATCCGTGCATTCGGCCCGGAGGATCTCGCAGCCGGCGCGTCGCAGGAAGAATCCCATGTCCAGGGCGTTGGTGCAGACGATGGCGTCGTCGTCCGGCGTGAAGGGTTCCTTGATGATTGGCGTCATCCGTTCGAAGCGCACGGCTTCCGGGACTTCCCGCATCTGCCGGCGGCGGGCCACCAAGGCCCAGAGATTGCGCCACTTGTTGGCCAGCCCCCGCATCCGGGGATGGTAATCCCGCCAGCCGAACGCCCGGAGGAAATTGGGCGAACTCAGGACAATCTGCCCGCCGGGCGCGGTGACCCGCACAACCTCGGTGATGAACGCCTCGGGCTCCTGGACATGCTCCAGCACATTCAGCGCGCCGACACTGGCGAAGTGCCCGTCGGGAAACGGCAGACGGCCCCCATCATACCAAAGGCACCGGTCGGTAAGTTGTTTGGAGCGGACGATGTTGGCCTCGGCGACGTCCACGCCCCACGCGTCAAAACCCGCCGCCGCCAGCGTCGCAACCACCTGCCCGACGCCGCAGCCCACGTCCAGCACCCGGCCACCCGGGGTCGCCGGCCGCAGCGTTTGGGTGAACTTGGCGTAAAAGCCCGCGTCCCAGTTGGCGAGGATGCTGGAATACGCGACGTCGTCGCGCACGCGGTCGAGGTGGCTGGTGTTCGCGGCCATGTTTATGCCGTTGGCTTCTTTTCCGGAACGACGACCAGCAAGCCCACCAGGATCAGGCCGACCACGATCGCGGAGAGGCTGACCCACAGGGTGCCGTGCGGCGGATTGAACCGGAACTCGACCGTGTGTTCGCCGGCCGGCACGGCGACGCCGCGCATGATGAAGTTGGCCCGCAGCAGGGGCGCCGGCTGGCCGTCCACGGTCACCTGCCAATCCGGATGCCAGCGGTCGTTCAGGAGGAGCACGCCCGCGGCCGCTGACTTCGTCTTCACGACGACCTGCTTCGGCGCATGGCTGACGATGCTGGCTTCACCCGGGGGGCCATTGGTGGCCGGCACGATGCCGTCGACCGGCTGCGCCAACAGAACCTTCTGCGCCGGGTCAAAGCTAGGGGAGCACAGTGTCTGCAGCGTGTTGGTGTCGGACAAACTCGCCTGCCAGTCCGTATAGAATTTTGCCCGCGGCAACGCCCCGGCGAACTCCAGCACCGCATAAGGCCCCTGCTCCGCTGGCGTCGCGGTGAGCAATTGGACGACATCCGCAATCGGTGTCGTCGGCTCGGGCGGCTTCGCGCCAGGCTTCAGGCCAAGGGCGAACGGCATCTTGACCCGCAGGCGCTTCTGGACCGGATCCAGCATCTGGTTGAGCTGGTCCACCACGTCTTTCGAACCCAGCACGTAACGGGTGTTGGTGAGCTGCCAGAGGCGCGACACGAGGGCCGGATTGCTCTGGTTGGCGATGAATGACAGCGCCCCGAAATAAGCCTCCTCCAATTCCGGCGTGCGGGACATCTGGTCGATGTCGAGGGACTGGATCTTGAAATACTGGAAATGATGCTCGAGCCATTCCTTCTGGAGGAAGACCCACGACCCGGCCGCGTCGCCGCCGACCAGGGGCGCCGCCCGCCGAGGGTCCAGGAAAGCCGTGACGCGTTGTTCCCACGGCTTTTCCTTCAGCAAGTCGATCACCGGATTGCTCTGATAGCGGGTCACGTAGTCGTAGTGTTTCACCCACGGGGTATTCGCCCGATACAGGTCCACGACCAAGATGCCGCCCAGCAGCCACCACGCGGCGGTGGTCCGACCGCCAAACCAGCCGATCACCACGCCGATCAACACCGTCAACGAAACGGCGAAAACCAAGATTGCCAACCAGACTTCCCGGATCGAGAACGCGGCGTCCGCCGGCTGGCTTTGGCTGAACTCAATCTTCCCGATGTAGGCGGACAGCGAGCTGGCACTGCTCGAATAAATGACCGCGGCGAAGATCGCCAAACCGAGCGTGGCCAAGGCGCCAAAGACCCAGCGCCGTTCGCCGGGGGCGGCCGACGACTTCCAGGCAGCGAACTGGTCCTTCACCGATCCGAGGCGAGCCTTGCCCGCCGTCAATCCGCCGCGCGCCAGCGCCTCCATGCCATAGGCAAAGAGCACCCAGACGGCGAGGTTCATCCCGTGCAGGAACTTAACCGGCAGCCGGATGGTCGAGAAATACGGCAACGAGAAGAACAGTTGGTAGAAGGGCGCAAACTTGCCGAACGCGAGCAACAACGACCCCAGCGCCACGACCGACCAGAACCAAACCTGTTTCCGTTCGTGGATTGAAAAAGGCGACTTGTCCCGCCGCAGCGAGGTCACCACGCCCAACGACGCGACCAGCAGGACCAGCACGCCCACGTATTCGCCGCTGCCGCTAAACCGGCTGTTGGGCGTCCCACCGCCGAACGAACCCCAGTAGGCACCGCCTTCCGGCGTATCCATGCGGTAGCCAAAGATCCCGGGCACCGCGAACCGGAGGGTCTCCAGCTTCGGATAGCTGCCCCACGTCGCAAATTCCCAGCGTTGGTCCCGGGTCTCCTCCTTCTGTTGCATCCCGGAAACCCCGATGATCTGGGTGCCGATGAGCGTGCTGAGCGCATGGGCGGCCAGCCAACCGGCGCACACGGCGACCAACGCGAGCCGCAGTCCACCCCGAAGCCATGGCTGCCCGGCCGCCTTGGCTTCGGACAACGTTAACCAGGCAAAGTGGCTCGCCACATACAGGCTGAAAATCGCGCCGACATCGGCGCCCTCCATGACGCAGAACCCAACGGCCAAGCCGGCAACCACCACCCGGACCACCGTCCGCCAACCCGTTGCACCGGCCGTCCGGATCAGCAATCCCATGGCAATCAGGGCGAATCCTTCCGTGAGTGCCTTCGGCGGCAGCCCCCAGCACGCGTAGGACAAGGCATTGCTGTTCAGCGCGGCCGCGATGCCCACCAGGACGGCGACATTCCGGCGCATCCCGGACTGGAGGCAGAAGAAGGCGGCCGAACAACCGAGGAACAACAGAGCCAGCGGAGTGTAGAACTTCGCGAAGCCGACCGCGCTCTGCATCGCCACAAATAGGCTGAGCGTGAGGCTAGGCTGCGAACTGGGCGCCGCTTCGCCCAGCCAGTTCAACGGACGCCAGAGTCCGCTGAACGTCGAATGGGCCAATTCACCCTGCGAAATCAGGTGCCCCAGCGTGCCGTCGTTCGAGAACAGCACATTCTCCGGCGCCAGCACGGCGCGGAACAAAGCGACCAGTGGAACCGCGATGGCGGCAACAATCGCCATCCAGGCGAGTTTCGTGGGAGGGGAATTGGAGTTCATCGCGCTTGGCAAACCTGCATTAGTTCATCGGCCCGGCCGGGCTTGCCCGCCAGTCGCCGGAGTCCGTCCCGGCAGCGGACCGCCGCGGTGCCGACGACGCACGCTGCGAGCCCGGCGAGTTCCCGACGGACCTGGGAAAATTCCGCCACCCGATCCGGCCGCAACCGGCGCATCATGTCGATCTTCACCTGCGCCCGGGCGGCGAACAGGCAGCGGAGTTTCAGGCGACGACGGGCACGGTGCCGGGCGGACTCCCGGAACCAGGGCAGGATGGCCTGCATCAGTCGCCATTCGTCGCGGATGAAGTGGTCCACTTCAAACATGTGGCGCGATGACGCATTGAACGGGTGGAGCCGATATTGGCAGAGGTATTCGGCGACCTCGATGACGGCCGTGGAGTGGGTCGCCCATTCGGCCAAAAACAGCCCGTCAGCCACCTGAGGCAAATTCTCGAACGCGCAGACCGCCGGCATGAAATCGGTCTTCAGGATGACTCCCGGTAACAACACCGTCGCCAGCTCCGACTGGGGTTCCAGAAAGTCATTCAGCGCGACCTTCCTCGCCGGACCCACGGGGCGCCGAACTGCCGGTCCGATTACTTTTCCAAACTGGTCGATCTCGTCATTCAGGCTGTAGCCCAAAGCCCGCCCGGCAACTTCGCTGAGCGGAGGCAGAACTTTGGAAAAAAACTCAGGCGTGACCAAATCGTCCGCCATCAGCAAATGAAGAAAACGCGTTTCCTCGGCCAATCGAAGGCATTGGTTCAGGTTACCCAGCACCCCCAGGTTGGTTTCGTTGCGCCGGAACTCGCAGCGAATCGGCGCAAACTCCCGGACAATTTCCGGCGTGCGGTCCGTCGAACCGTTGTCCAGGACCACCACACGGTCCGGCCGCCTCACCTGGGCAGCGAGACAGGCCAACGTCGCCGGCAGAAACCGTTCGCCGTTGTAGACGGGGATGACAGTGGTCAGTTCGACCATGGATAGGACAGTGCGGGGCGAACCAAAGCGGGAAGCGGGCAGGCTGCCAAGCCGCAACCGTCTGACGCCAATCCCTGGAACCGCATGGCCGGTTGCCTCGCCTCCGTATCCATCCAGGCCACAAATTCGGCGAGCATTTCTCCCCGCTTACCCAACCCGCCGGAGCCAAGCCCCCGGCCAGTGGGTAAGGTTGCGGTTCAGGCCGCTCTCGTTGAACGGCCACGCCGGTTGTTCGATGATGAACTCCGGGTGCTGCGCGACAAACTCGATCGCGGCGTCGGTCGGATTGTCCCGGGTCCAGTCCGCCTGGCCGCGGGGCACGTCGCTGAGGTCCTTCATGATGCCGTCGGTGGCCACGAGGTAGGAGCCGGGGGCAACGAGGTCGTGATACGCCGCCAGTTCGTCGAGGACGTGCTGGCGGGTGTGGTTCGAGTCGAGCAGCACGAGCACTTTCTCGCCCGGTTTTATGAGCGATTTGGCCCGGGCCACGGTCTCGGGTGCGGTCGAGCTGCCTTCGATCAGCGTGATCAGCGAGGCCAGCGGATGCCCTTCGATTGCCTGGCGGTTGTGCGGGCGGATTTCGATGTCGATCCCGATCACCCGGCCCTTGCCGAGCGCCTTGCACAGCGACGCGTAGAAGATCAGCGAGCCCCCGTGGGCGACGCCGGTTTCGAGGATCACGTCAGGTTGCACGCGGTGGATGACTTCCTGCGTGCGGACCATGTCCTCGGGCAGCTGGATGATCGGCCGGCCGAACCACGAGAACGTGTAAGAATAACGCTGGTTCCAGCCGACCTTCACCCATTGCTCGGCGATGAGGTCAAACGCGCGGTCGGAATACAGCGACAACTCCTCGTGCCCAGCGGCGGATTCGCACACGAGCGTCTTCTGTTCGGTATCAATGGTCAGCTTCATGGTCTGAAAGGGACTAAAGGGTCAGCACCCGGCCGGTGAAACCGCGTTGCTGGAGCACGTCGCCAATTTCCCGGGCGTAGTTGGGATTGGCAATCACGATGAGGCCGAGCTTCAGCAACCGGGCGTCGTCGGGGGCCACGATGGGGATGCGGCTGCCGGGCAGCACGCCGCCCTGCTTGGCGGGGTTGGAATCCACGACACAGCGGGGCTTCGGCCCGCGAAGATGGTTCACGAGGGCCACGCCCTTGGCCCCGGCGCCCCACACCGCCCAGCCGCGCCCGGCCGCAGCCTGCTCAAACTGGCCGGCCAAGCGATCGAGGTGCTTGCGGGCCCGGCGCGCAAAATCCCCCAGCCGGGCTGTCGGCGGCACGCCCGGGGCCTTGGGCACCCGCGCCGTCTTTGCCACGCGCAATTCGAGTATCTGGTATTGGGCGCGGAAGACGCCGCGATGCCGGACCACGCGGAACCCGGCCAAGCGGCACAGGTGCGCCAACGACGCCATCGGGAAGTAGTTGCAGTGCTCGTAGAACACGTCCCAGAGGCTCAGTTGCGCGACGATCCATTCGAATCGCGGCGTCTCCAGCACCACCACCGGATCGCCCGCGGCGGCCGCGATGTCGCGCAGCTCGCGCAGAAATGCGCCGATCTCCGGGACATGCTCGACGACATGACGACAGATCACCGCATCAAACGGCGCGGTCACGTCGGCGGCCCCGACGTAGCGTTTGTGGAAAGTCAGCCCTGGCGGCTCGTCGCGCGGTTCGTAGGAAGTGTCGTAGCCCACTCCTTCCGCCCGGGCGGTCGCGCAGAGCAGGCGCAGGAAATCTCCCTTGCCACAGCCCACCTCCAGGATGCGGCCGCCCGTGAGCGAATTTCGCCGGGTCAGTTCGGCCGCCAGTTGGTCGAGGTGGGCTTGGAAGGCGGGCGAGAAGGACTGCCGGTTCTCGTAATTTTCGTCGTAGGGAATGGCCGCGATGTCGAAGGTCGCGTTGAACACGAGGCCGCACTTCCGGCATTGGGTCTGGGTCACATCACGGCGACGCAATTTGGCCGCTGCCTCGGCGTCCTTGAAGCGGTAGTTCAACACCACCGGCTGCCGGGGCAGGCAGAAGGGCGCGGACAATGTGCGGTTGCCGCAACCGGGACAGTCGGTGCGTGACTTCATGACGCGCGAGCCTCTACCAGCCGGCGCAACCCGGCAGCAAGCGTCACTTGCGGTTTCCAGCCCAAGCCCCGCAAGCGGCCGGCGTCGGCCACCACATAGTCGAGCGGATCGGCCGGCGGGTTTTCGGGAACTTGGATGAGCTCGGGGCGACCGATCAGCCAGCCCAATTCCCGCGCAATGGCTTCCACGGTCACGCCCTCGCCCGTGCCCAGGTTGATCGCGCCGGAATACCGCCGCTCCACGACCGCCAGGAGTCCCGCCGCCAAGTCCTCGGCATGGATATAGTCCTTGGTGCTGCGGGGCGTCTTCAGCCTGACCGGTTCGCCGCGGCGCAGCTTCGCGACCAACGAGCTTGCGAGCCGCGCGGGGTGTTCGCCCTCACCGTAGGGATAAAAAACCCGTGCCCACGCGACCGGAGGAAGAGTTGCGGAGTTCGTCGCGAGTTTTCGGCCGTTCGTAATCAGGCGGTCGTGGAGCTCACACTTGGCGCGAGCGTAAGGCGAGACCGGCCCCAACGGCGTCGTGTCCTCAACCACATTCTGCCCGGTAATCCGATACTCGATGCAGGTGCCCAGCACCGTCACGTGTCCCAAGCCCAACCCGGCTAGGCGCGTCAGGAAATCAAAACTCCACTTCACCCACGCTTCGTTCTCGGGCGATTCCAGATACACGCCCGGGGTCGCGATCCAAGCCGCATGCACGCAGGCTTCGGGGGCGAAGTCTTCAATCTGCAGCCAGGACGGCTCCGCCACGCTGCCCGCCAACCACGTGGCGCCGCCCGGGACACCGGCGCCGGTCCGCGACAGCACGGCCAATTCGTGACCCGCCCGCTGGGCGAGGCGCACAAACGCCGATCCCAGGAATCCCGTGCCGCCGGTGACAAGAATGCGCATTCCGGGTCAGGCCAATTCCGCCAGCAGTGGCAAGTTACGGTCGCGGTCCGAGAGGAAATGATCCGCCCGCGGCCAGGCAATGGCGACCTGCGGATCGTTCCACCGTAGGCCCCGCGCCAGCTCGGCCATATAGGTTTCGCCCATGAGGTAGCTCACCTCGCAACCGTCTTCGAGGCATTGGAACCCGTGGGCGAAACCCGCCGGGACATAGAGCTGGCGCCCGTTGGCCGCGGTCAGTTCAAACGCCTCCCAGCGCCCGAACGTCG
>JBEISV010000031.1:0-20057 GCA_040375265.1 Verrucomicrobiales bacterium | reverse complement strand
GGTGGACGGGCATCGCCTACCCCAACGAATTACTGACCTGGAACCTGCTCCTGGGCGGCGGGATGGTCATTGCCGCGAACGTGTGGATGCAGTTGCGGGCCGGAAAAACATGATGCCCCCGGATCGAGCGATGCCGAGTCCAAAGCCAGAGCCGAAGTCCATACGATTCAGTCGCGTCCAGCGCGAATCTCGTCGCCTAGCCGAGCTCTTCCGCCGCTCCAGCGAGCCGGAATCCAGAAGCAATACCAACTGCAGGTGAATTTGACTTAAACCCCGCCTGCGGTTTCGCCAGAAACCGACCGGATTTGGCAGAGACATCTCGCCGCCTTGGGGCCGCACAAAACCGTCGAAGCGTCTACCGCGCACGCGCGCCCAAACTGGCGGCGCTCAGGCCTTTTGCGAAGTCGCGGCGGGTAAAGTCGGGATTCTCATGGCGTGTCGGAAGCTTTTGTGGGCGAGGGCAGACGCAATACCTGGTGAACCCGCAGGCGCTTCGGGTCCACGCCAGGATTCGCTGCCTGAAGCGGTTTCAGTGAGATGCCGTGGCGGCGGGCGATCTGGCTCAGCGTGTCGCCCGGCCTTACGCGATAGGTTTCGGAGTCGACCTTTGGCCGACCCGCTTTTTGTTCCGCCTCCGGTTCCAGCCCTTGCCTGTAGGCCTTCTCGGCCTCCGCTTGGACTTCCTTCCAGAGGTTGGTGCCATACCATTCCTCGACGAACTTCCTGCTCAACTCCGAGTAGCCGTCGACGTAGGCGATCAAGCCTTCGGAGACCAGACAACCACCCAGTCCTAAGCGACCGACGTGGTATTTGTGCTCCAGAATTCGGTCGAACTCAGCGGACCAAGGCGCAGGCAGCCCATACCTCGGCAGTCGCACCACCCCGTTGGTCAGATCTCGGCGAGCTTCGCTGCGACCCAGTTCCGCGGCCAACGCGGAGTTCGTGGGATAGCCGAACGAATCCAACTGCTGTTTCGAAAACTGGGCGCGGGCCACCTCCTCGCTCCCAACGGGCAAACCGAGCGAGGCGAGCCCAAGAGCCGACAGCAGCAGGGGCAGCTTCATTTCAGTAGGTCAGTTGAAACTCCGGCAGCATCGCCACGCTCCAAAGCAGATCCTCCACGCCCTCGGGCTTCGGCGTGGGACCGACCAGTTCGACGGCAAGGGCAAGTTCCTTGCGGGTGGGTGGCCGGGATAGCGCCTGCCGGAACACGTGTTCGGCGAGGGCGCGACCGCCGGTGTTGGTGGCGACCAGTTGTTCGGCGCCGCGCTTGAGCAATTGGGCCAACGTATCGCCGTTGGTTAGCTCCAGGGCTTGGATTGTGGTGGCGGTGGATTGCCGCACGGTCGTGATTTGTTCGCGATTCGGGCGCCCCAGCGCAAGCGCCAACGGATCGGCGGCGGTCAGCGAGGCCCTCACATTGCCATAAACTGTCTTGCCGGTGACGGCGGAAGCCAGCGCCCCGGCGACACTCCACGGGGCAAGACCAGATCCGCCGAGGACCTGGGCAGCAGGCCAAACGTCAGCGAACGCGGCCTCGCGCCACTTGCCGATCGGCTGGGTGCTCGCCTGCCACGAGGCATCGGTGGCGAAATCCAGCACTCGCTCCTGCCCGCCCGCGGTCGCCCGCAGCTTGGCGTAAACCAGCACGCCCGCTGGGTTCGGCCGGTCGCCGTCGTTCACCGCTTCGACCGCAATTACGTTACTGCCGGCGCGGAACAACGAGCGGGCGTCATACACGCCGGGTTGAGCCCAGTCGGATGAATCGGAGCCGCGGACCCGTTGACCATTGACCCAGACGCGCGCCGAGTTGTCGGCATGGACGATCAGGGTTGCTTCGCTGGGAGCGGCGTCGAGCACGACCACTTTGCGGAAGCCGTTCGTGCCGGGCGGCACACCGGTCGCGCCATGGGCATCGCCCCAAATCCAAAAGGCTTCAGCCGCGGGCGTCTTGCCTTCCACGCGGTCGAGTAACAGCCGGTCGAGGCCGCCCTCGGGTTTGTCCTGCCAGACGCCGGTGAGCGAACCCAGCGCGTCGCGGAACTGCTCTGCCGTCAGCCGGCGCACGGCCGGGCCGGTAAAGGTGAACGTTGGCTCCGCCTTGTCCGGCAGGTTCACCGACGGCAATTGGTAGGCCCGGGACGTGAGGATCAGTTCCAGCGTTCGCTTGAGGTTCCATTGGTGGGCGACGAGGTCCTCCGCGAGCCAGTCGAGCAACTCGGGGCTCCAAGCCTCGTTCTGCATCACGTCGAGCGGCTCCACGAGGCCGTGGCCGAGCAGCTTCGCCCAGAGGCGGTTCACGACGGTGCGGGAAAGCCGGCCGTTCTCGCGGCTCGTGATCAACGTCGCGAGCTGGGCCAACCGGTTGGTCTTCGCCGCCGCGGCGTCCACGGCGCCAAGTTCCGGGAACAGGAACTTCAGCGGCGCCGTCTTCCCGGTCGGCTTGTCGCACAGGACCATTTCCAGCGGGCCGTCGGCGTAGATGCCGGCGAGCCCGTAGGCGTCGCTGAGCTGCCAGTCGTCGATGAAGGAATCGTGGCACGAGGCGCACTTGAGGTTCACGCCCATGAGCACCTGCCCAATGTTCTGCGCGGCCTGCATCGGAGGTGTCATCGAGGCGTTGACCGTGCCGCGCCAGACGATGCCCTTGGTGAAGCCCTCGCTGGCCTCGGTTGGATTCACGAGTTCGCGGACGAACTGGTCATACGGCTTGTTGTCCCGCAATGCAGCGTAAAGCCACTGGCTGATCTGCTTGCGGCCGCCGTCGATGTAGCCGGTGCCCTTGTAATCGTTGCGGAGCAGGTCATTCCAATACGTCAACCAGTGCTGGGCGTAGCGCTGGTTATCCGCGAGCAGTGTCCGCACGAGCTGCTCGCGCTTGTCGCGGGAGCGATCCTTGAGGAAGGCGTCCAGCTCCTGCGGCGTCGGCAACAGGCCCACGACATCGAGGTAAACCCGGCGGGAAAACAACCGGTCGTCCACAGGCTTGGCCGGCTTCACTTTGTGCTGCTCGAAATAGGCGTCCGCCAGTCGGTCCACGGGATGTGCCGCCTTGCCGGCCGGAAGTTCGGGCTGACGCGGATGCAGGTTCTTCGGCTCGGGCTTGGCGAAGGTGATCTGCGGGTCCCACTTCAAGCCTTGATCCACCCAGGCCCGCAACACACCGACCTGTTCACTGGTGAGCTTGGTGCCTTTTTCCGGCATGACCGAGTCCGGATCCGTGCCGGCGACCAGGTGGATGAAGTGGCTCCTCGCGCTATCGCCGACGATCACCGCCGGGCCGGACTCGCCCGGTTGCAGGAACGTCTCGCGGTTGTCCAAGCGCCAGCCGCCCTTCGTCTTGCCCCGGCCGTGGCATTTCACGCAGCTCGCCTCAAGGATCGGCTGCACGTCGCGGCGGAACTCCACGGTCCGCGAAACCGCCGGCGGCAGTTGCCGGATCGCGTCGGCCGAGGGTTCGGCCAGGGCCGGAGTTGCCTGGCCCAGCCAAGCCAAAACACCCAGGAGCCAAACTGCTGGAAGCGGACGGGGAAATCGCACGCCGACGAAGTAGTCGGCGGCGGATTTCGCGGCGAGCCAAAAGCGGCTGTTTACTGCGAAAGCGCCTCCACCAAGTCCCGCAGTTCGCGCCTGGTCATCAGGTCGCCCAAACCCTCGGGCATCGCGGAGAGGACGCTGGCGCGGGATTTCACGTCGGATTTCCGGATCACGACGCGTCCGCTCTCGGGCGAGATCACGACCAGTTCGTCGGCCTTGTCCTCCCTCAGCACTCCGATGACGGTGCTGTCGTCCTTCAGCTCGACCAACACCGATTCGTAGCCGGCCGCGATTTCCGAATTCGGATTCACGATGGCGCGAAGGACATATTCGCGACCCTTCGTTGGGAGGAGTCCGGTGAGGTCCGGGCCGACGTCGCCGCCTTCGCCGTGGAGCTTGTGACAACGCTGGCAGCCCCAGTCGGCGCGTTCGGCGAACAGCTTCCGTCCGTTGACCGCATCACCGCCCTTCAAGGTCACCCGCAGCGGCGCCAGGGGGTCCTCCTTCGGCCACGAATTGGTCCAGGCAGTCAGTGCCTGCGTGAGCAGCGCCGCGCGGGATGAACCCGCGACGAGTCCTTGGATGCCGAGCGCCGCGTCCCAGACATCGGCCTGAAGTTCGGCGGGAACCTGACCGCCGGCAAGGCGGCCCGCCCAGTCAAAGATCGCCGTCACGGCCTTGGGGTCCTTGGCGATCGCGAGCCGGGCGAACGCACCTTGCTGGGCGGAAATCGACGCCTTGCCCAGCCGGCCGATGAGATCCTCGACTGTGACCTTGCCGGTCAGCTCGCGGAGCCGGAGCAACTCGGCTTGCACCGCAGCATCGGGATGCGCCGAGAGAACCAGCATGGTCTCGGGCAGAACGGCGATTTCGAGCGCCAGTCCGGCCTTGAGGGCGGCCACCGTGACCGGACCGGTCGCGGTGGCGCCGGTGACCCGCGACCAAACTCCCAGCAGCGCGCGTCGGGCCACCTCCGGATCGCGCCCGGGCAAGGGCCGATGCAGGCCGACGACGTGGTCCCGGCGCGGCGGCTGCGCCCAGGTGGCCAGCAGCTCCACCGCCTCCAGGCGCACGGACTCGGGATTGTCGGCCCGCGCCGCAAACTCCGCGATGGCCTTCGCGCGGACTTCGCCGCCCAACCGGAACGCCGCATTGACCGCGCGCCGGAGCACCCAGGTGCGCCATTCGGACTGGGTGAAGTTCAATTCGACGGGCCAGTTGGTGGCCGTCCCGGCGAGCAGCGGCGTCCGGGCGAGGACCAGTTCGGCCAGCCGGGGCAACCCGTCGGCGAGGGGCAAGTCATGGATGGCGCGGGCCGCTTCGAGGACGAGCTGGGGCGCCGGGTCGTGGAGGAAGTTGGTGACCGCCAGGGCGCCCTGTTGGCGCAGGGCCACCAGCGCCGCAAGCCGGACGCGGTCCGAGCCGTCGCGGGCTGCCGCCACCACCGGCGGCCCGTGGCGGGGACTGCGGACCACCTGGGACAGGGCGTCCGCGGCGGCGGCGAAGAGAACCGGGTCGTGGCCCGCATCGCCCCGCAGGGCTGTGAAAATCGGCTCCACGGAAAACTCGGGCACAGAACTTTCCTGCTTACGCCCCAGCAGCGTCCCCAGACCGGTCGAATTCGCCGCCTTGAAGATCGGAGCCACGCCGTCGGGATTTTGCAGCCGGCCCAATTCCCGAACCGCCGCCGCCTGCACCGGCCGGGATGGATCGGACGCGGCCAGCGTGGCGAGCTGCGGCAGCGCATTCAGCAGCTTCCGGCCGCCCACCGCCCGCACGGATTGGAGGCGAACTTCGGCATCCGGATCGGCCAGCAGCGGCAGCAGTTCAACCAACGATTGGGCTGGGTCCAGCCGAGCGATGTGCGCCAGCGCCCACACGGCGTGGATCCGCGCCAGCGAGGATTCCTTGGACCGGGCCAGTTTCCCGAGCCGCGCGACGAGGTCCGACTTGGCCCCGAGGGCAAGATGCCGTCGGGCAAATTCCCACTGGGCCTCGAGCCGGACGCGTTGGTCGCGATGACCGAGCAGCATTGCGAGTTCCTTGTCCGGGCGACGCGCCATGCCTTCGGCCAGCAGCCGGCCCACTTCGGCGATCCGCGCGTCGCCGGCCAGCGCGGGATCCACCACATGCCAGAGCCGGCCCTTGCCGGTCTTTTCCCACCCTTGCACCCAGTCGGCGACGATCAGGCCGCCGAACGGCGGAAACGTGACATCGACCGGCGACAGCTCCCACAGCACCTTGCCGGTCTGTTCGGCGGCGGAATTGTCCTCCAGCCACTTCCACGAATCCCCCGCCTCGTCGGCCTGCACGATGCGGAAGAACGCCCCGTCGGGTTCCACCCGGAAGTGCCGGATGCCGCCGGGAAAGTCCGCGTAGAAAAAGTGTTCGTTGAAGCGGTCGCCCAAGCCAGTGCCCGGGTAGTAGGCGATGCCCGCCGGGCCGTGGCCGATGTTGGCGATCGCGGGCACCTGCGCCGCGGCGGTGTTGCTCGCCCGCGGATGCCAGAGCCGCTCCGAGTTCCACGCGCCCATCTTCGGCAGCCACTGCCAGCCGAGCGTCCAGCCGTAGTCGGCGCCCTCCACCAGCAGGAGCCAGCGGGCCTTATCGCCGCCGTCGCCATTGTTGTCAGCGGTCCAGAGGTCGCCGCGGGCATCGAAGGCGAGTTCCTGCGGATTGCGCAGCCCCGTGGCAAACACCTCGAAGTTCGCGCCGTCGGGTTCGCACCGGAACACCGCCCCGGTATCGGGCACCGAGATGACCTTGCCCTCGCGATTCGTCACGCAGGTGCCGCGGTCGGCGATGCTGAAGTAGATCCGCCCGTCGGGTCCCTTGATGAGCCCGTGCAGGTCGTGCCCGCCGAAGGCGATGTGGACGCCGAAGCCGTCCAAAACCGGTCCCGGCGAACCGGGTCGGCCCGGGCCATACGGTGGAACCGGCGCCCCGTTGGTCCCCGCCGTCGGAAAGCGCCACAGTTCGGGAATGTTGGCGAACCAGAGGTTCGTGCCTTCCGCCAGGACCCCGGCCGCGACGCCGCTGACGATCCCGTTGAAACCTTCGGCAAAGGTTTCCGCCCGGTCGGCCTGGCCATCGTGATTCGTGTCGGTCACCAACCGGACCCGCTCGGCTTCGACTTCGAGGTCGCGGCCGTCGAGCACGCCGTCGTGGTTGAAATCCTGGAAGCCGCCTTTGCCGCCCTTGTGGACCGCTTCGAGGAAGGCCGGGTAGTTGGTGTTGCCGGGCGTCAGCACTCGGCGCAGGAACTCGGCACGGTCGGCGGCGGTGCGAAGGGCGAAATCATCGTCCAGCCACGGCTGGAGATTCCGCACGTCGAAGACGCTGGTCCGCCGCCGGCCGGTTTCCACCACGTAGGCCCGGCCGAGGTGGTCGTAGCTCACGCTGGTGAGGTTTTCGATCAGGGGTTCGCTCGCCCACAGCTGCAGCTTGAGCCCCGGGGCCACGCGGAGGCGGGCCATGGCGCTGAGGGCATCGGCGGGCGCCTGGGTGACAGTCACCGTCCCGGCGGGATCGGCGACGGCGATTCCGGCGAACAGGACCAGCGCGGCCAAGAAGCGGTGGAGAGGCATTGCGGGAGCACTTTCGACGGAATGGCCGGCGGTTCAAGCGCCTGCGCTGGCTTGGATTGGACGGATGTTGGCCTCGCCTGCCGGCCAAAGCGATCAAAGGAAGCACGCCTACCCGCCCGAGGTTGACGCTTCGTTCCGGCACCATGCGGGCCAAATTCGCGGCCCATTGGGTGAACTTGCCCTGAACGATTCCGACTTCCGCATTGCTCCGGAAGGGCCAATGCCGCTACGCCTCGCCGGATGAACGACGGTTATTCGCGGTCCAACGCTCCCCGCTACCCCTCGCGCCCCCGGTCCGAGGCGCCCGCGGGAGCCTGGTCGCGTCCCGCCCCGCGCCCGCCCGGTATCCGCCCCAAGGCCGCGCCGGAAGGCAGCGAACATTGGCCCAAGCCGTGGGTGCAGATGAAGACTTTCAGCTACGCGCCGGCCATCTATCCGGCGATGGTCGGGGCCGTTTCGCCTGACGCGAAGCCGGGCGGTCTGGTGACCGTCATCGACAAGAACGGCCGGCCGTTTGGCCACGGGCTGTTCAATCCCCTGGCCCGCGTGCCGCTCCGGGTCATCCACCACGGCGACGTCGCGTTCGGCGAGGCGGACTTCTTTGCGCTGATCGACCGGGCGCTCGACCTGCGGTTGAAGGTGCTGGACTTGCCGGCGCAGACCGACGCCTTCCGGGTCATCCACTCCGACGGCGACGGCCTGAGCGGGCTGGTGGTGGACAAGTTCGCGGACGTGCTCAGCGTGCAGGTCCACAGCCTCGGCATCTGGCAGCGCCTGCCGAAGTTCCTCGAACACCTGAAAGCCCGCCTCGGCACGACGAAAACAGTCATCGAGGTGGACCATCCGGTGGCCAAGCACGAAAGCATCCGCGTGAGTGAGATCGCGTCCGACGAAGTCCGCACCGTGAAGATCCGCGAGCACGGCATCCGCTACGAGGTGAACTTCGCGACCGGGCACAAGACCGGGTTCTTCTGCGACCAGCGCGACAACCGCCGGGCGCTGACCCGTTGGTGCAAGGACGCCACGGTGCTGGACCTGTGCTGCTACACCGGCGGCTTCGCGCTCGCGGCCAAGCTGGTCGGCGGCGCAACGGAAGTCACCGCCGTGGACCTCGACGAGGAAGCCATCGCGCAGGCCCGTCGCAACGCCAACCTGAACCAGGCCCGGGTGGATTGGGTGCATTGCGACGCCTACAGCTACGCCCGCCAGATGCGGAAGGACGGCAAGAAGTTCGACGTCGTGGTGCTGGACCCGCCCAAGTTGATCGACGGCCGCGACGAGGAGGTCTTCGCCGAAGGCATGCTGAAATACGAGGACCTCAACTCGCTCGGCATGGTCATCACCAAACCCGGCGGCCTGCTCGCCACCTGCTCCTGCTCCGGCCAGCTGGGCTCCGGCGAATTTGAGCAGATGGCCATCCGCAGCGCCCATCGCGTCGGCCGGAAACTCCAGTTCCTCGACCGCACCGGCGCCGGCGCGGACCATCCGGTCATGTCGAATTGCCTCGAGAGCCGTTACCTCAAGGTGCTCTGGGCGCGGGTTTGGTGACGGCGGGGCGGGCATTGGAAAAGTGCCGGAACCAACACCATTAGCCTTCGGTGGCATGGCGTCGGCCTGACCCGTTTGGCGGCCACCCGCAGGGAAGTGATCACCGGGCTTGGTTCAATCCGGTTCCGGCTTTCCTGCCTTCCAGATTCGCCGCTCTTTCGCCCCGCCCTTTCGCCGGCTTGTCTTCCGGCCCGTCCGCTTCCCTAATCGCGCCGTGCCTGCAAATCGTCCGCTGCGTCTCGGAGTCCTGGGCTCCGGCAAGGGTTCCAATTTCGTTGCCATCGCCGATGCGATAGCGGCCGGAAACGTCCCGGCCGAGGTGGCGCTGGTGATCAGCGACGTGGAGGACGCCGGCATCCTGGGCCACGCCACCAATCGTGGTTTGTCCGCCCGCTACCTGCCGCCGGGAAAGTTCCGCACCAAGCTCGACGAGGAAGCCGAGGCCGCCTTCCTCGCGGCCCTGCGGGAGGCCCAGGTGGACCTCGTGGTGCTCGCCGGCTTCATGCGCATCCTCAAGGGCGAGTTCCTCCGCGCCTTCGAAGGCCGGGTCGTGAACATCCATCCGTCGCTGCTGCCGTCGTTCCCGGGCCTCGCCGCCTGGAAACAGGCGCTGGATTACGGGGTGAAGTTTACCGGCTGCACCGTGCATTACGTCGATCAGGGCGTGGACACCGGCCCCATCATCGGCCAACGCGCCGTGCCCGTGCTGGACGGTGACACCGCCGAAACCCTCCATGCCCGCATCCAGGTCGCCGAACGGGAATTGTATCCGGCCGCGGTGGCCGCCATCGCCCGGGGCGACGTGAAGGTGCGCGGACGGCTCACCGCCGGATTCTCGGCCTGATGCCCACTGCGTGACGCCACGGATTGGGTGCCGGTGCAGCGCACCTTGTCCTGCCAACGTTTCGCCCCTGCCTTGCCAAGCCGCCGGCCGGCGCCGCATCCTCCGCCCTTCCGCATGAAGCGCGTCGTCCTGCTTGGCAGCACCGGTTCCATTGGCACCAGCACGTTGAAGGTGGTCGAGGATTTGCCCGACCAGCTCCGGCTTATCGCGCTTGCCGCGGGCGGCAACGCCGACCTGCTGGCCGAACAGGCGCTGAAACATCGTCCCGGCATTGTCTCCATCCACGATCCGGCGAAGGCGGCCGCGCTCCAGGCGAAACTCGGGGACGGCGTGAAGGTCCGTTGCGGGGCCGAAGGATTGCTCGAACTCGCCACGCTGCCCGAGGCCGACATCGTGCTCATCGCCATCGTCGGCACCGCGGGATTGGCCCCGGCGCTCGCGGCCATCCGGGCGGGCAAGGACATCGCGGTCGCGTCGAAGGAAATCCTGGTCATGGCCGGCGAGACCGTGATGGGCGAAGCCCGGAAACACGGCGTGAAGGTGCTCGCGGTGGATTCCGAGCACTCGGCCATCTTCCAGTGCCTCGACGGCAAGCCGCCCGCGTCCGTCCGCAACCTGTGGCTGACGGCTTCCGGCGGCCCGTTCCGTGACGCGAAGAAGTGGCCCAAGGAATCGCTCGCCGCCATAACACTGGAACAGGCCCTCAAGCATCCGTCGTGGGTCATGGGCCGGAAGATCACGATCGATTCCGCCACGCTGTTCAACAAGGGCCTGGAGATGATCGAGGCGCGCTGGCTGTTCGACATCGAGATGGCGCGCGTGCAGGTGGTCGTGCATCCGCAGAGCATCGTGCATTCGATGGTGGAATTCGTGGACGGCTCACTCATCGCCCAGCTCTCCACGCCCGACATGTGCCTGCCGATCCAATACGCGCTCTGCTACCCGGACCGCCAGCGCAGCGACCGCGTGCAGACGAACTTCGCCAAGATCGGCACGCTGACCTTCGAGGAACCCGACACGGACCGCTTCCCCGCCCTGCTGCTCGCGCGCCGCGCCGGCGAAGTCGGCGGCACGGTGCCCGCCGTGTTCAACGCCGCCAACGAGGTCGCCGTGGAACAATTCTGCCAGCGCCAGCTCAGCTTCACCGGCATCACCGCGAAGGTCCGCCGCGTGATGGACGCCCACCGGGCGGTCGAGCACCCGACGTTGGAGCAAATCCTGGCCGCGGATCGTTGGGCGCGGGAAGAGGCGGCCCGGTGAGGCAACGATTCTGAAACGCTTAGACGCATGTATCCCGAACCGCCGACAAACCTCTTAAATGCGGCGCTCCAGCCCAAGGCTGACGTCTTTGGGGTAAGCCTTCGTGAGGTCAGCATGGGCGATCTTAAGCTTCCCAGCGGTTCATTGGTTGCGTGTGATGCCATTGTCTTTTTTGAGCCAAAGCCGTTTGATCTCAAACTTCCTGTCGGTGATTTCCCTGCCAGTTGCGTGGTGGCGCGATTCGATGACGGCGAAGAGGTGATTGCCTTTGCTGTGATTCGAATCAGCACAGCGACTCCAAGGACTTGGAGTCTGCTTGAGCCTCTTGGTTACTCGCACGAATCGCGTTGGGGAGGACAGTTTCCGAGCTATAGCGTGGACTCTGGCCTCGGGTGTTTCACGGACGCGGAGACCGCAACGGCCGTGAACTCGCTGGTGGACGCCAACCACGAATGGTATCGAACCATCCTCGCGGAATTTGAGCACAACAGCCATCAGTCATGGAAATGGGCGAACCTCCCGGTTTCCACTGGCACCTTGATCTCCTTTACATCGGGCTTTGGCGACGGGATCTACGCCACGTATGCCGGATTAGATGACAATGGAAACGTCGCCGCAGTCGTCACCGATTTCGCAGTGATTCCCCTTCCGGAAGACTGACCGGTCGGACATCAGATCACCCCAAGCGCTACTACTGGAGTCGGCAGTTCCCGACCGATTTCGCCCACGCGACAACCGAAGCCTGATTCCATGGGTGTTCCAACCTCACGCCCCCTGTGCCAACGCTGCCATCGTCCGGCGACGGCGTGCTGGTGCGCCGGCCTGACTCCGATCGAGACCACGACCCGCGTTGTCTTCCTGCAGCATCCGCGCGAGGCCAAGGTCGCCATCGGCACGGCCCGCATCGCCCACCTCGGCCTGGCCGGGAGCGAGCTGCACGAAGGCGTCGACTTCGCGGACCATCCGCGCGTCGCGGAACTCGTGGCCCGCCCGGGCACTGCCCTGCTCTTCCCGGGCGAAGGCGCCATCGCCCCGGACGCGCTGGAAGACCCACCCGAAACGCTGCTGGTCATCGATGGCACGTGGCCGCAGGCGCGAAAGATGATGGCGCGCAATCCGGCCCTGCGTGCCCTGCCCCGGATCGGTTTCCTGCCCCGCAAGCCGGGCAACTACCGGATCCGCCGCGAACCCGCCGCCCATTGCGTCGCTACCGTGGAGGCCGTGGTCGAGGTGCTGACGGCGTTCGGGCTTACGGATTCGCAACTGGCGCCGTTGCTCGGTGCGTTCGACTCCATGGTGGAACGGCAGCTGGCCGCCTCCGCCGCGCGCATTACGCCCCGCCGCGCGAATGCCCAGCCCTGTGATCCTTGGTGGACGTCGGCCGCGATGCCGGATTTCGCGGCCCTCTGGCCCGAGTTGGTGGTCGTTGCAGGCGAGGCCAACTCCCATCGGCGCGGCAGCGACGTGCCCGGCCTGCCGGAGCTCATCCAGCTGGCCGCCACCCGCCCCGCCACAGGCGAAACGTTCTACGCGTTCCTAGCCCCCCGCCGGCCGTTGGCAATCAACGCGGCCCGTCACCTGGAGGTGCCGGTGGAATCGCTGCTGGGCGGTCGCACCGTCGAAAGCGTGCTCGCGGACTGGGACCGGTTCGTCGGCCCGCAGGGACACCTGGTCGGCTGGGGAGATTTCAGTTGGAGGTTGCTGGCGCAGGAGGGTTGGCAGCCGGCACAGGCGCCCATCGACCTCCGCCTCGTCGCCGCCCATCGCATGAAACGCCGGCCCGGAGCAGCGGATGAAGCCGTGCGGGCCATCGGCGGTATGCCCGACGGGATTCCAACGGCACCGGGTCGTGCCGGCCGTGTGCTGCCGGCCCTTGCCGGATTCATCCGGAAATTGTTGGCGGAGAAGCATGCCGCACTGACGACACCCAGTTGAACGGGCGCCCCCGGGGCACGAGGGGCGTCTTAACCGCGGGTGGTTGTCACCCGCCGCCCCTGCCTTCCTAGGCTGCCAGCTTCGCCAGCTCCGTGTTGACCCACGCGATGACCGTTGCGGCGGCTTCCTCGACCTTGATTGACTGGAGCGCACCGCCGCGGGGCTTGAATTCGACCTCGCCCTTCGCCAGCGATTTCTCGCCGATGCCGACGCGCAGCGGGAAGCCGACCAGCTCGCTGTCCTTGAACTTGCTGCCCGGACGTTCGTCGCGGTCATCGAGAATGACTTCGATACCGGCGGCGGTCAGTTCGGCGTAGAGTTTCTCGGCCAGCTCCATTGGGGCGCTGCCCGGGGTGACCACGAGCGGCGTGAGGCAGACCTGATAGGGAGCGACGCTGACGGGCCAGAGGATACCGTCCTTGTCGTTGCCCTGCTCGATGACCGCCTGCAGCGTGCGGGTCACGCCGATGCCGTAACAGCCCATGACGACGGGCGCGCGCTGGCCCTGGTCGTCGAGGAAGGTGGCGTTGAGTTTCTCGCTGTATTTCGTGCCGAGCTTGAAGACGTGGCCGACTTCGATGGCGCGGCGGATTTTCAATGCCTTGGCGCACTTCGGGCACGGTTCGCCGGCGGCGACGGTGCGCAGGTCGAACCAGTCGGTGACCTGGATGTCCCGCTCGATCGAAACGTTGCGGAAGTGGAAGCCATCGTCGTTGGCGCCCGTGGTCATGTCGTTGGCGCCGCGCAGCCGTTCGTCGGCCAGCACCCGGACGCCCTTGGGAACATTCACCACGGCCCCAAGCGAACCCGGCTTCGCGCCAAGCAACGCCACGATTTCGTCCGCCGTCGCGGGGCGCGCGGCCACGGCGCCGGTGCGGGCCATGAACTTCGCCTCGTTCAACTGGTCGTCACCCCGGATGAGGATGATTACCGGGTTACTGTCGGCGAGGTAGACCAGTGTCTTGATCTGGCGATTGGCCGGCACCTTGTAGGGCTCCTTGCTCAGGGCCTCGATCGTGACCACGCCGGGCGTGGCGAACTTCTCCGGGGCGGCCCCGAGTTCGCGCGGCGCCGTCTTGGGAAGGCCGCTGGTCGCCTTCTCGATGTTCGCAGCGTAGTTGCACGCCTCGCAGTAAACCACGTCGTTCTCACCCGTCTCGGCCGGGATCATGAACTCGTGCGAATGGTTGCCGCCGATCACGCCGGTGTCGGCTTCCACCGCGAACGACCGCAGGCCGCAGCGGGCGAAGATCCGGCCGTAGGCGTCATACATCTTCTTGTAGCTCGCCATTGCCCCCTCGTCGGTCGTGTCGAAGGAATAGGCGTCCTTCATCACGAACTCCTTCGCCCGCATCAGGCCGAAGCGGGGCCGGATCTCGTCGCGGAATTTCGTGCCCACCTGGTAGAAGTTCTTGGGGAACTGCTTGTAGGAACTCAGCTCGTTCGCGGCGAGGGTGGTGATGACTTCCTCGGCGGTCGGGCACAGCGCCCACTCCTTCTGCGCGCGGTCCTTCACCTTGTAGAGCGCGTCGCGCATGGCCTCGTAACGGCCGGAGGCCTGCCAGATGTCCACCGGCTGAAGCAACGGCATGGACACCTCGATGGCACCCGCCCGGTCCATCTCCTCGCGGATGATGTTGGCGACCTTGGTCAGGGCGCGCAGGCCCATCGGCAGGAACGTGTAGAGCCCGCCGGTGAGCTTGCGGACGAGGCCGGCGCGTAGCAGGAGCTGGTGCGACACGATCTCCGCGTCGGCCGGGGTTTCCTTGAGGGTGGGGATGAACGTTTTGGACCAGCGCATGGGGAAAGTGGAATTCGGGAAACAAAGAGGCGCGGAGGTCGCTCTGAGCGGCACCCCGCGCCTGAAATAGGAGGTGGAACCTACTTCACCGTATTGACCAACGGCGCGAGGTTCTGGATGCGGACTTCCAGCCGGTCGCCCGACTCGATGGGACCGATGCCGCTCGGCGTGCCCGTCAGGATCACATCGCCAGGCAGCATCGTCATGTTCGTGGACACGAAGCTCACGATGTCGAAGCAGTTGAAGATGAGCTGGCTCGTGTTGCTGTTCTGGCGCAGCTGCCCGTTCTGGAAGAGCTGGATGCTCAGCGTGTGCGGGTCGATCTTTGTCTCGATGTAAGGCCCGAGCGGCGTGAAGGTGTCAAAGGACTTGCAGCGCGCCCATTGGCTTTCCGCATTCTGGATCGTCCGGTCCGTGATGTCCTGGGCGGCCGTGTAGCCGAAGATGTAGCGGGCTGCGGCGGCCGGCGTGACGTTCCGCATCCGTCGGCCGATGACGATCGCCAGTTCCGCCTCGAAATCTGTGCGGTGATTGCCAAAGGGAATCTCGATCTTCGCGCCGTCCGGGATCAGGGACGTTGTCGCCTTCAGCCACATCAGCGGCTCCTTCGGCAGCGGTTTGCCGGTTTCCCGGGCATGGTCGGCATAGTTCAACCCCACCGCGATGATCTTTGACGGGGTGACCGGCACCAGCGTTTTGACGCCCTTGAGCGCGGTTGCCTTTTTTTCAAAGGACGGGGAACCAAAGACGTCTCCGATCAGCTTGAACAGCTCGCCGTCGACGACTTTGGCGTAAAAGATTTCGTCCCCTTTTTGGAAACGTCCTATGGCTGCCATGTCGGCGATATGCTTAACAAATCCGCGCTTGACGGGGCAAGGTGAATCGCGTCCGGCACCGGGTATTTGATTCCACCTTGTCGTGCCGACGCTCCTGCCTAACCTCCCCGCATGGCGAATCAGCCCGCAAAAAAGGCCGCTCCCGGCCCCAAGGCTCTCCTCCTCGGCGTCGGCCTCGACTCCGACGGTCACAAACGTGTCACGACCGGGAAGAACTTCGCCCTGATCGGCGGGTCCAATGAAACCCACGAGGAAATGACCGAGAAAGCCATCAAGGTGAACGAGAAGCTCGCCCAGCGCGGCAAGGAACTCCACGAGGTCAGCCGGGCCGAATTCGACGACATCGCCCACGCGGTCGGCCTGAAACGCCCCGCCCCCGAGCGAAACTGACCCTCGCTCGTCCCCCGCCCTGCCCGGGCCGGGAAGCGGGCCTGGAGACCGGTTCGGCGGGCTAGCATTCCGTTTGCCCCCGGCTGCACTTCAAACCCATTCCACCAGCATGAGCAAGGCCGGCGGTTAGCCACGTTTGTCCAGGATACGCTTCACCCCAACTTTGAACTTGGCGCGGGCGCTTTCGTGGAGGGGCCAATCGATGGTTTCACTCTTCGTCACCTCGGCGATCAACTCCGCCGCGATGCAGGGCTGACGCCTCAAATAGTTGAAGCGGCCTTGAGCAGGCGCAGTAGGCGGTCGGGTTTCAGGACGCCCTTTAGCTGTTTACCCTTGGCCGCACGTTGGCAGGTTTTAACGGCAACCGTTCGTTGCCACGTAGGCGACGTTCCTCATGGCGCGCTTCAACTTCAGAGCCTCTGCCGGCGACAGGCCACGCCGAGCGCGGCGCATCTGCAGCCGCGAACCTTGCGGGTGGCGGTGCTCAAACTCTCGGTGGCAGGGGTGTTTGGAGTCAACCCAAGCCGCCAGTGTCGGCAAGCTTGGACTGGCTGAAGTGCCCGGCGCCGAAGTTGGTGCCGCCCGGCGGCCGACTAGCCATTTGCGGTCGATTCATCTGAAACGCGGGGCACGGTCCCAAGACAAATCATCCCGCTACTTTGGAGTTCAGATTGAACCCACGACGCCGGCTTCCAACTCCTCCAGGTAGATGAATTCGGGCGCCTTCACTCCGGCCTCGGCGCGAATTCGGACCAGTTCCGGTGATTCAAAGAACCGCCGGGCATCGGCCAGCGAAGTCCACCGGGAGAAATGCACGATCCGGTTCGGGTCATGCTGCTGGCGAAGCACCTGATACGACCGTTCGCCCGCCGCGTGGCGAAGGTCTGCCGCCCGGTCGAAGACGACCTTCCAGGCGGCGTAGTCGGCGACTTCGTGAAGGATGAGGACGTGCGGCATCTCGTAAAAGTGTTCACCCAAGCCTAGCCTTGATCGGCCCCGCCGAGTTCACGGACCACTTCGTCGAGTTGCGCCGCCTCCATCTCCACCAGGTGGCTGCGCGCCGGGAAGCGGCCTTCGTTCACGTCGGCGATGTATTCGCGGAAGGCGGCGAGGCGCTCGGCCTGGAGGCGGCGGTGTTCGGCGGCGAAATTTCGGTAGGCCTTGGCGTGGCGCGGCGGGCGTTCGTCGTAGTCGCCCAGGATGTCGTCGGAAAACAGGAACTGGGTGTCGCACCCGCTGCCGGAACCGAGCGACATGAGCAGCATCCGGGTCTGCGACGCGAGGAAGCGCGCGAGGTTGTGCGGCACGACTTCCAGCTCCGCCGCGTAGGCGCCGGCGTTTTCCAATTCTTTCATGCGGCGATGCAGCTCCTTCGCCTCAGTCACGGTCTTACCGATGGCGCGGTATCCGGTCCACGTGACGTGCCGCGGCACCAGGCCCAGGTGCCCGACGACAGGGATGCCCTCGCGTGCCATCGCCTCGATGATGAGGGGGCTCGCCGAGCAGTAGACCGAGCTTGCGCCGAGTTCGAGCGCGCGGAAGGCAACGCGGATCGCCTCCTCGGGCGAAGCAAGGCCGTGCGGCGTGGCACCGGACAGGAAGCTCGTGGGTGCCGCCGCCACGAGGAGCGGCAAACGCGCCTGAGCCTCGGGGCTGTCGAAGCTGCAGCTCATCAAGTCCACTCCCGCCTGTTCCGCCGCGGCGGCCTCCTCGGGCGACTTGACGTGGATGTGCGTGAGGACGCGTTTGCCTTTGAGCTGCCGGAGGTCGTGAACGGTGTATTTCTTGCGGGGACGAAGCATGGGAGCGCGGTTTTCTTGGACGTCGGCGCCAGTCTGGGAAGGGTCCCGGCCGAGGGCAAGCCCGGCATTCCCGCAACTACGTTCACCGACGAAACGGCAAATCGGCCGCGCAGCAGGCCGGGCGCTGGCTAGCCAAGCCGCTCGTGCTGCCCGCTTCCAGCTCACACCCACCGGTGTAGCGCCACGGACTGAATCCGTCGGAGCCGACGCTGTAATCTGCCGCCCCAGTGCGTGACGAAACCCAGCCGAAGTTGTCCCAGACAGATGCTCAAGACCACGCGAATCCTCCCGCACGCCAAAGCAACCGGCTTTACCCTGACGGAAATGCTCGTGGTCATAGCCATCATCGCCGTGGTCGCGGGATTGGTTGTGCCGTCTCTCGCCTACGCCCGCTTGCGCTCCAAGGTCACGGTGTGTTCGAACAACTATCGCCATTGGGGGATATCGGTTGCCCTCTACACCGCGGACGACGGCAAGGGGCGCCTACCATCCTTTGCGCTGCCGGTGAACCGCATGGCCGAGCATTCCAGTATCGAGCCTTGGTTCGTCGCCCTGGAAATGATCACGAACATGGCCCCGCACTGGGTGACGGTGCCCATGTGGTTCTGCCCGACGCGGGCCCATCGACTCCAAGTTCAGCGAGACAACTTTCGAAACCTCCGTGCCCGGGAAATGTCCACGCCAGCAGATATGGTGGACGAGTATGCCAACGTTCAAAAAGCAGCCTTCGCCTTTCCTGACCTGTTCTGGTGGGTTCCACGCCGGCTTGGGGATTCGTCGCTGGTTTTTCCCGATCCAGAACGCCTCAAGACCCGAGTGCCAAACGCCTGGCCCAGCCGGATGGACGATCCAACAATCTCCACGATGCCCTTCATTTCGGACTGGACCGTGGGTGAAGTCTCCGAAGATGGCCTGACGCGAACGGTCGCGGGAGGCGGACACGCCTGGCCTGCCATGAGCCGATCGATCAAGAGCAGCAACTCCGGGTTCGCGGACGGTCACGTCGAAACGAGGCCCAAGGAAAAGCTCCAGTGGCAGGTCGAGGGCCGGAGGGGCTACCTCTACTTCTACTGAATTGCAGCCGCACCCTGCTTCCGCCGCCGCGCCACGACCACCACGTTGTCGGCCAGGTGCAGCCGGCCCAGCGTCCACTCCACCGCGCCATAGGCCGCCTTGAGCAGCCCGTTCGCGCGGCCCTGCTTGAGCGCCGTCGTGCGGGCCAGCAGGTGCGCCCGTTCGGCGTCGCTGACTTCCGCGCCGTCGCGGCGCCAGTCCTGCCAGAGCACCACGGGATTGAAATGCATCCACCGGCTCCCCGTGACCTCGAGTCCGGGCGTGCCCGCGACGCACCGCGCCAAGGTGCGGGCCGTGAAGTAGTTCAGGTGCTGCGGCAGCACGTAACGGTAGCGCACGCCGAGCAACCGGACCGCGAGCGAATCGAAATTGGGCACCAGCGCCACCAGCACCCCGCCCGACTTCAGCAGACGGACCGCCTGGCGCAGAAACTCGCCGGGCGCGGGCAGGTGTTCCAGCACCGCCCAGAAGGTGATCGCATCGAAGGATTCCGCGGGCAGCTCCGAATCCAGGAATGATCCGCGATGAACCGGCACGCCCAGACCCTCGGCGTGGTCCAGCGCCGGCCCGGCGATGTCGGTGCCCAGCACGTCGTAGGCGCCGGGAAACCGCTGCCGCAACTGATGGAGGAAGCCGCCCGTCCCGCAGCCGACATCCAGCACCCGGCCGCCGGGGCACAGCGACCGGAACAGCTTCAGTTCGCGTTCATAGCGGACCGGCGAGTGATCCCCGGCCAGCTTGTCCGCCGACAGGTAGAACGCCGCACCGGCCGCCTCGTAGTATTCGCCACTCCCGAACGCAGCCTGCAGGGGCGAGGCGAAAACCAGGTCGCACCCGCCGCAGCGGACCAGGCTGAGTCCGCCCTTCTGCGCCCAGGGAACCGACTGGGTGCCGGCGCAGACCGGGCACGGGCGGGACGGTGAATCTGTTTTGGACACGGCGCCGCCCTCGTTACCCTTCGGCCCGCTTCACGACGAGATGAAACCTGCTCCTGCCACCACGCCGCTTCACCCAGTTCGGGGTCGCGTGGCTTGGATCCGTTGGGCCGTGGCCGCGGTGTTGGCCGGGCTGGCGT
This sequence comes from Verrucomicrobiales bacterium, assembly GCA_040375265.1. Lineage (GTDB taxonomy): Bacteria > Verrucomicrobiota > Verrucomicrobiia > Limisphaerales > UBA9464 > CAIWAH01. Next base: position 368 of record JBEISV010000031.1, on the reverse strand, counting down.
TCGTCGCGTCGGTCAATGTCTGGATGCTGCGGACCACCGCGGCACGCACCTTCGACGATTTGGCCGCACTGCCCCACCGCGAGACTGGCCTGCTGCTCGGGACCGACCGGCTTCGGCCCGATGGCACGCCCAACCGTCACTTTGAGAACCGCGTCACCGCCGCCGCGCGCCTGTTCACGGCCGGCAAGGTGGATCGCCTGCTCGTCAGCGGGCATCCCGACAACCGGGGCTGCAACGAGCCCCGGGAAATGGCCGACGCCCTGGTCCGGCTTGGCGTGCCGCGCGGCAAACTTGACCTCGACGAACTGGGCGAACGCACCTGGGAATCCGTCCGCAGCGCCCACGGACCGTGGCAATTGACCGAGTGC
>JBEISV010000020.1:0-25646 GCA_040375265.1 Verrucomicrobiales bacterium | reverse complement strand
GCCCCTATCTCCGCGCCAACCGCCCCGGTCTCCTCCCCTATCGCCGCCGCGATCACCCCGCCAGCCACCGCCACCGCCGCCCCGGTCATCACCGCCGCGATCCCCGCGATAGCCACCACCCCCACCACCGCGGAAACCGCCTCCTCCGCCCCCGCGGAAGCCACCCCCACCACCGGGAGGACGTTCCTCGCGCGGGCGGGCGATGTTCACGGTCAGTGCCCGTCCGCCCAGTTCTTGGCCATTAAACATTTCAGCCGCCTTCTGGGCCTCTTCCGGGCTGCTGAACTCAACGAACGCAAAACCACGGGAGCGGCCCGTGAACTTGTCGAGCATCAGGTTGACGTTGACCACCGTGCCGGCGGCGCTGAAGTGGTTTTGGAGGTCGCCTTCGAGGGTCTGAAACGACAGGTTACCTACGAATAGCCTGCAATTATTGTCCATACTGCTGCCGAACTTTGTGACCGCTTCAAAGGCCGGATGGGAATCTGCCACGGGCAGATTGCTGATTGCCGAGGCGATTTCGCCGGACAAACCGTCAACCGACACCGACTCCGCATCTCTGCGCGGCCGGCGCTTATTGCAGGGAGAATGAGACCTGAGTCAACCGGCAAATCCGGTTCAGACCGATGGCGTTTTGATGGCAAATGCGGCCAAAACCTCGATTTCCACGCTGGCACCGCGGGGTAGGGCCGAGACTTGCACCGTGGACCGAGCGGGGTAGGGCGCGGGAAAGTATTCCGCGTAAACTTCGTTCATGCCTTGGAATTCGGCGAGGTTCGTCATGAAGACCGTGGACTTCAGCACCGATTCGAAGCCCAGGCCTTGGCTGGCGAGGATCAGTTTCACGTTTTCCAGCACGCGCCGGGTTTGCGCCCGGATGTCGCCTTCGACGGCGCCGCCGGGCTTGGCGGGATCAATCGGGACCTGGCCGGAGCAAAACAGGAGGTCACCGAAGCGGATGGCATGGGAATACGGCCCGAGCGGCGGAACGGCGCCGGGGGGATTGATGGCTACTTTGGGCATGGCGGGAGGGGTGTCAGCGGCTGCGGACGTCACTGCTTTTCCTCAAACCAAGCCATCTGGATGTTTTCCAAAATCTTCTCGTTCGAGGCCTCGGGTTTGTCCCCGAAATCTTCCAGGGCACACACGAGGGCGTGCAGCTTGGGAAAGCTGAGGCGAAGCGGGTCTTGGTCGGGAAACTTGTCGATCAGCGCCCAGGCGATTTCTTCGTGGTCTTTCCATGTCAGTTTCACGCGCGGAGTCGTCGCGGAACTCGGCCACAGCGTCAAGGTTGGCAGTGCCCCCGGTGGGCTCCGAAGCGATTGGGGTTGCCTGACCAATTGCCAGCAATTGAACTACGACTGTGTCTGAGTTGGGAGATGTCCAATTGAGAAATCTGCGCTGGCTGGCCGTAGCCCAGCAGTTCTTTGGCGCAATCATGCTGTTGGTGGGGGCGCCTCTGTTTACGGTGCCATTTCTTTCGGCTGCGGTGATGCTGTTCGGGAAAGACAAAACCGGAATGGCGGCCTTGCCATTTGCCGCGGTGTTCTGGGTGATCGGAGTGGTTTGTGGTGCAGGACTCAGTGCGGCTGGAGGTCTGATGTATTGGCTGGGAGTTCGGCTTTGGCGGCGTCGGAAATTGCGGGTTTGCATCGGGCTCTCGTATTTCGAGTTGTGCCTATTCCCGATTGGAACCGCTTTGGGTGTGTGGTCACTGATCTTGCTGCGACGCCCGACAGTCCGAGTCCTCTTCGAGGAGCAAAGCAGCGGTGACACGACGAATTTGGGCTCCGGTGTGGTGGATTGAATTGCCGCCATTCGCTCCTTGACCCACCCGTGGGGCGTTCCTGAAGACTTGCGCCATGCAATCCCTCCGTCTTGCCGCGGCGACCGCATTGGTGGCCGGGTCCTGTCTGGCTCCCGGTGTCCTAGCCGCCGGCAAGCCCGTGCTGCACACGTTCGCCAAGCAGCAGCTCACCGATGAATTCTGGAGCGAGGGAGCCGCGTTCGGGGACATCAACAAGGATGGCAAGCAGGACGTGGTGGCGGGGCCGTTCTGGTATGCGGGCCCGGATTTCAAGACGCGGCACGAATTCATGCCAGCGGACCGGGTTTCTCAGAGCAAGAAGAACGGGCAGGCGGTCACCTTCCGGGGCTACAAGGGGCGGCTGGGCAGCGAGAACGAGTATTCCGCCAATTTCTTCGCGCACACCCATGACTTCAATCGCGACGGCTGGCTGGATATTCTGATCCTGGGGTTTCCGGGCGAGAATTCCTGGTGGTTCGAGAATCCCAAGGGTGCCGGCGGGCACTGGAAGCGGCACGTCGCGCTTGAGGTCACGGATAATGAATCCCCTCATTTCACGGACATCACCGGAGACGGCAAACCGGAGATCGTGTGTTCGTCCAAGGGCTCCTATGGCTATGCCGAACCAGATCCGGCCAACCCGACGGCCCTGTTCCGGTGGCACTCGATTTCATCCAACAACAACTACCACAAATACACCCACGGCCTCGGCGTTGGCGACGTCAACGGGGACGGCCGGCTAGATTTGCTGGAAAAAGACGGCTGGTGGGAGCAACCCGTTTCCCGGTCCGGTGATCCCGTCTGGCAACTGCACAAGTGGACCTTCGGCGTCGGCGGTGCGCAGATGTATGCCTACGACGTCAACGGCGATGGGTTGAATGACGTGATTACGAGCCTTGCCGCGCACGGCTACGGCCTGAGCTGGTTTGAGCAGGTTCGCGAAGGCGGGGAGATCAAGTTCAAGGAGCACAACTTCATGAACAAGCTCCCGGCGGAGAACAAATACGGCGCGCACTTCAGCCAGCTGCATGCGATTGACCTCGTGGACATGGACGGGGACGGGCTCAAGGACTTGGTCACCGGCAAACGCTTCTGGGCGCATGGTCCGGACGGAGATCCCGAGCCCAACGCCGCGCCGGTCGTCTATTGGTTTCAGCTCCGCCGCAATGCCGACAAGTCCGTGGACTGGATTCCGCACCAAGTGGACGACCTGAGCGGCACCGGCACGGAAGTGAAGGCCCGTGATTACAATGGGGACGGCAAGCCGGACATCCTCGTGGGCAACAAGCACGGGGTTTATGTGTTCACCCACGTGACGAAGAACGCGTCCGCCGCGGAATGGCAGGCGGCCCAGCCGAAACCGCTTTATCCCTGACAAGATTTGTTGCCGTTACCGGCTTGAGCGAATTTTGCTCCCGACCTAAGACTCATCCCGTCAGCTAAAACCTCGTTGCCGCGTCGCATGACCACTCCCCGCCAATCCGATCTCTCGAGCCGCACCCTTGCCGTCATCATGGGCGGCGGCCAGGGCACCCGTCTGTTCCCGCTCACCCGTGACCGGGCCAAGCCGGCGGTGCCGCTCGCGGGCAAGTATCGGCTGGTGGACATCCCGATCTCGAACTGCATCAACTCCGGCATCATGCGGATGTATCTGCTCACGCAGTTCAACTCCGCCTCGCTGCACCGGCACGTTTCGCAGAGCTATAAATTCGACCACTTCGGCAACGGCTTCGTCGAGTTGCTGGCGGCCGAGCAAAGCTTCACGAGCACCAGTTGGTATCAGGGGACCGCAGACGCGGTGCGGAAGAACCTGATGCACTTCCAGAACACGCCGTTCGACTACGCGCTGATCCTGTCGGGCGACCAGCTGTATCGGATGGATTTCCAGAAAATCTTGGAGGCGCACGCGGCGAATTCGGCTGACCTGACCGTGGCGACGATTCCGGTGACGGCTCGCGATGCGTCGGCCTTGGGCATCATGCACATCAATGCCGAGCGGCGGATCGTGAAGTTCGTGGAAAAGCCGAAGGACCCGGCGGTGCTTGATTCGCTCAAGCTCGACCGTGCCAGCTACGGGCCGTTGGGCATCCAGAGCCACGACGATCTCTTCCTCGCGTCGATGGGCATCTACGTCTTCAACCGCGAGGTGCTGTTCGAGTTGCTCAACAACAACCTGACCGACTTCGGCAAGCACATCATCCCGGGCGCGATTGAGAACAAGCGCGTGTTTTCGCACGTCTACCAGGGCTACTGGGAAGACATCGGCACGATCCGGAGCTTCTTCGAGGCGAGCCTCGACCAGGCCGCCGACCTGCCGAAGTTCAATTTCTTCGACCCACCGGTGTTCACCCGGCCGCGTTACCTGCCGCCGTCCAAGGTGAACGGAGCGGCCATCGACCATGCAGCGATCTCCGACGGTTGCATCGTGACTCGCGCCCGCATCCTCAACAGCGTGATCGGCATCCGGTCCGTGCTTCAGGAGGGTTCCTACCTCAACAAAGTCGTGATGATGGGGGCGGATTACTACGACACGCCGGCGCGGGCCGCGCGGCCCGAGAACCAAGGCGTGCCCGTCGGCATCGGTGCCGGCACGCGCATCGAGCATGCGATAGTGGACAAAAATGCCCGCATCGGCGAAGGCTGCAGCCTATCGCCGGCCGGCAAGCCCAACGAGGTGGACCATCCGCTCTACTACATCCGCGACGGAGTGCTGGTCATCCCGAAGGGGGCCGTGATTCCGAACGGGACGGTCATTTAGCCCCGTTCGGGCGCCGGTTGTGGGATGTCACCGGCTTGTAACCTTGCTGCCATTGCGTAGCTTCTGGCCATGCCTACCAAGTCGCGTGTCATGGCAAAGATACTCGTCGTCGATGACGAACCGGATGCGCTCGAGCTGGTCAGTTTCAACCTAAAGTCGGCCGGCTACGAAGTTGTCACCGCCGACAACGGCAGCGAGGCGCTCAAGAAAGCGCGCCAGCACGTGCCGGACCTCATCCTTTTGGATGTCATGCTGCCCGAGGTGGACGGACTGGAGGTCTGCAAGCTCCTCCGCCGCGACCCCGCGACGGCGCCCATCCCGATCATCATGCTCACCGCAAAGGCCGGTGAGATCGACCGCGTGCTTGGGCTGGAACTGGGAGCGGAAGACTACGTCACCAAGCCGTTCAGCCCCCGCGAACTCGTCTTGCGGGTCAAAAACCTCCTGAAGCGTCGCAATGTTTCCGAGGAGAAGCCCGACCAGTATTCGGTCGGTGACCTCTTCATCGACATCCCGCGGCACCTTGTCACGGTCGCCCGGAAGCGCGTGGACCTTACCGCCACCGAGTTCAAACTACTGATCATCCTTGCCTCCCGTCGCGGCCGGGTGCAGTCCCGGGAGCAGTTGCTCCGCGACGTCTGGGAATACGACAGCCTGATCGACACCCGGACGGTGGATACCCACATGCGGCGGCTCCGGGAAAAGCTGGGTGATGCCTGCCGTTACCTCGACACGGTGCGCGGGGTCGGCTACCGCTTTGTGGAGAACTGACCGCCGGCGCGGCGCTCCACCATGCTCTGGCCACTCCTGTTGCTGATCCTGCTTGCGTTCACGTTGGCCGCCCTTTGGCTGATGTTCCGCCGGGAACAGGCGGTGCGCGAACAACTCCGCCGGGCCCAGCTGGAACTTGCCGACATCCGGGTGGCGCGCCACGCCGCCCTCACCGAGGAGCAGACCAAGCAGCAAACCGTATTTAACAGCCTGGTCGAAGGACTCCTCATCCTCGACGAAGCCGGCCGGATCCAGTTCGCCAACCCTGCCTTCGAGCGGATCTTCCGGGTCGGTGGCGAGATTCGGGGGCAATTGCTGCTCGACGACCTCCGCTCGCCAGCCCTCCACGAGGTCGCCGAAGACACGCTGCGGACCGGGCGGGTCACCGGCTTCGAGCTCGTTCTTCCCGGCGCGGCGGAACAGGTCCTGCAAGTCAACGCCACCACCTTCCGCGACCCGGACCGGGCCCACGCGGGCACCGTGTTCGTCTTCCATGACCTGACCCGGCTCAAACAGTTGGAGAACCTGCGGAAGGAATTCGTCGCCAACGTCAGCCACGAACTCCGCACCCCGCTCTCGCTGATCAAGGGCTATGTCGAGACCCTGCTGGACGGCGCCAAGGACGATCCGGCCGTCGCCACCCGGTTCCTCCAGACCATCGAGAAACACGCCGACCGGTTGACCTTCCTGATCGAGGACCTGCTCACCATTTCGCGGCTCGAATCCGGCCAGGTGCTGATGAATTTCCAGACACTTGATCTTCGCGGCCAGGCGCAGGCGGTGCTGGACGACCTGGCCAGCCGGGGCACCGAACGGCAGGTGCAACTGCTCAACGAAGTCCCCGCCGACCTCGGGGTGCGGGCCGACGGCGACCGGCTCCAGCAGGTGCTCTTCAACCTCGTGGACAACGCCATCAAATACGGCCGCGTCGGGGGCTGCGTGCGGGTGGGCGCACGGCGCAAGGATGCCGAACTGGTCGAAGGCTGGGTGGCCGACGACGGCCCGGGAATCCCGGCTGAGGCGGGCGAACGCGTGTTCGAACGCTTCTACCGGCTCGACCGGGCGCGTTCCCGGGATGCCGGCGGCACCGGGCTGGGCCTGAGCATCGTGAAGCACATCGTCCAGACCCACGGCGGCGAAGTGCGGCTGGAAAGCGAACCCGGCCGTGGCGCGACGTTCTACTTCACCCTGCCCGTTGGCTTGGAACCGCAGGAACCGGCCTGAAAGCGGGCCGGTGGGGGAGTCATCTCGGATACCGAATCGAGTGCTCGCGGACGTCCATGCGAAGGTCGCGCCGACGTTATGGAGAGCAACTGCTGAGCTTCCGTTTTGGCGAGACTTACTTCAGTTCGGCTGGGTATTTGGGCTGGTGAGTGTCCGGCAGGCGGCAAGCCGCACGCACTCCGCGACGCTTCGCGTGGGCCAACACAGGAGGCGGAGCGGCGACTTTCGAGTCGCCGGGATTGGGCGGCTGGAAAGCCGCCCCTCCGGGAACCCGGATTCAGCGCCAGAGGCGCGGCAGAAAGCAGCCCAGTGCGCGAGCCACAGGGTTGCTTGGTCTTAGCAAAAAGCGAAAACTAGGCGAACTCGGTTAGCCCCAAGCTTGCGCGCCGCCACATCTACACTTTCAAACAACAACTGCAGAGTTCGCTCTACGTGAGAATCGCCATGCGGAAGCCAAGATCGCTCATGTCCCAGTTCGTCAGCGGTTAGCCATGTGACTTCTGTCGGTTCAACGAAGTCGTCAAAAAGCTTGAATGTGGCCCGGGCAACGCAGGTGGGATAGCCTCGGAATTGAGAGGAACCGCACGCTTGATGCAGGTTGCGAAACACGGCTGCCGCAGTGCGTGTGCGAAGATTGAAATCATCCGCGAAGCTCCACATCGACACGTCGGTTGTGAACGGCGGCAAATCCGAGCCCGAACTGTCATCAAGTTCCATCACCACTATGGGCGTGGGCGGCATGTGCGAGCGGTTGGATTACTGACTTTTCACCGAAACATCTTCGCCTTCGAATCCCCCGCCGACAGCAGGTAGGCCACCAAGTCGAGGATTTCGTCCTGCTTCAGTGTGTTGATTAGGCCTTCGGGCATGGGGGAGGTCTTGGAGGGTTCGGCGCTGACCAGTTCGGTGCGCTTCACATTGGTGAAGTCGCCGGGGGCGCTCATGTCTTCCATGACCATGATGTCGTCGTTGTTCAGATTTGCCACCCGGCCGATGACGGTGGTGCCGTTCTTCAGCGTGAACACGGTCGGGGCATACTGGTCGCTGACCTCCTTGCTGGGGTCCACGATGGATTCCAGCAGGTCCTTGGCGTTGAAGCGTCCGGAAACACCCGTGAGGTCGGGCCCGACGGCGCCGCCCTCGGTCGCGAAACGGTGGCACGTAAAACAGCCGACGGCGCCCGCGAGGTCGCGGCCGCGCTCAAAGTTGCGACCCTTGGCCAGGCCTTTTTCCAGCGCGGGAGCGAGGTCGGCCACGGTCCATTCTTTCACGACGGCCCGGCCGGCGAGCAGGCTTTCGAGCGGCTTTTTCTTCTCCGGTTTGGCTTCGAGCAGGGCGGCCAACTCGGTCTTCTCGCCGTCGCTGAGAGTGGCCATGGCGTCGTTCTTGATGTCGCGCAGGAAGCCAGTCAGCGAGGCGCCGCCGCGGAAGCTGCCGGTCTTGAGGAACCAGCCGAAGTAGGCCTTGCGCTGGTCCATGGTCCAGCCGGTCTTGAGCCCGCGAAGGGCGCGGGCAATGTCGAGCTGTTCTTCCTGCGTGGGCGAGGACTGAAGGGCGGCGGTGAGCTTGGCCGCGGCGCTGGGGGCTTGCAGATAGACGAGGAAGGGCGCGAGTTCGGCGTTCAGTTCGCGGGACTTGGCCGGATACAGGGCGTCGAACTTGGCGATGTAGCGTTGGCGGGCGATTTCGTCCGGTGCGCCGAGGCGGGTGAAGGTGAGCGCGTAGGCGCGAAGCAGTTCCAGGCGCTGGCCGTCGTTGAGTTTGCTCCACGACACCTTGTCCAAAGCCGCCAGGACCAGGCTCTGCAATGCGGGATCAACCTGCGGATCGGTGGGTTTGCGGTGGAACTGATCCTTGGCGCTGGCGCGGACGAGACCGATGAGGGCGGTGATGCTGGCTTGGGGATCCTTCTCGCTGAGCGCCTTCTCGCGCCAGAGGCCGACCGGTTGCCATTCCAGGGCGACGCGGGCCGCGAAGCGGAGGTTGCGGTCCTTGCTCCCGAGGAACGGCCAGGCGGCCTTCACGGCGTCGGGATTCTGGGAGCCGTGGAAGGCTTCAAGCGTTCGACGTTGCTCGCGCGCGCCCTCGCCGCCCTTCATGCCAAGGGAAGCTTGGGTGGATTCCTTGCCGGCGTAGGTGACGCGGTAGAGCGCCGACTGGGTGCGCCGGCCGCCGATGGCGAAATACATCGCACCATCCTTCGGGCTGACGACGAGATCCGTGAGGGGCAGGGGGGAACCCGCGATGAATTCCTCGGCCTGGCCGGTGTAGCCGGCGCCGTCGGGCTTCAGGTGGACGGCGTAGAGTTTGCCGTAGCTCCAGTCGGCGATGTAGAACGCCTCCTGGTATTTGGCCGGGAACTTGGCGCCGTAGCCGAAGGCGGTGCCCGTGGGCGAGCCCGGGCCGATGTTCACGACTGCGCCCAGGCTGTCGGCGTAATACGCGGGCCACTTGCCGGCGCCGCTGCGCCAGCCGAACTCGGCGCCGCTGACGACGTGGTTCACGCGGGTGGGCCGATACCACGGGGTGTTCATGTCCCATTCCATGTCGGCGTCGAAGGTGAACAGCTCGCCGTGGCGGTTGTAGCCCGCGTCGTATTCATTGCGGAAACCGGTGGCCATCAGCTCCCACTTTTCTCCGTTGGGATCGGTCTTGGCGATCCAGCCGCCGGGCGCGAGGACGCCCTTCATGAAACCGTTGCCGTCCCACAGGCGCGGCAGCAGGTGATCCTCGGACCAGTTCAGCGGGACGCGGGACGAGGCGATTTCGGTCACCTTGGTCTGATTGCCGGAGATGATGGTCAACGTCTTGCCGTCGGGGGACGGCAGGATGGCGTGGGGGCCATGTTCGCCGCCGCCGTCGAGGCCGCGGAGCAACTTCACGTCATCGAACTTGTCGTCGCCGTTCGTGTCCCGCACCCGATAGAGACCGCGGGGATACGGTTTGTCGTTGGCGCACATGACGTAGAGGCTGTCGAAGGCGTAAATAAGGCCCTGGGCCATGCCGACGGGGATGTCCAGTTGCTCCACGCCGAACCCAGTCGAGGTGCCGAGCGCGGGCGGCGTGAGGCGGTAGAGTTTGCCGTATTGGTCGGAGACGATGAGCCGGCCCTTGGGATCGGTGCACATCGAAACCCAGGATCCTTGGTCGCCCTTGGGCACGGTATAGAGCAGCTCGACCTTGAAGTCCTTGGCGACCTTGAGGGAGGCGACGGGCGTGGCCTCGTCCTTGATCTGGCCGTAAACGGCGGTGGCGAGAAAGCCGAGGCAGAGCCCCAGGGGAAGCGAAACGCGGCTGGACATGCCGGTAGCTTGCCCGGCCGGCGCGCATCCGCTCAAGCCCTTCGGCAGCGGGAAACGAAGATTTTCCCTGAATACGGCCGGGAAAAGGAAAACGGCCGGTCCGGCAGACACACGGTTTGCTGCAGAACCGGCCGCGGTCGGCCACACGGACGACCTAGATCGAATCGGCTTACCGCAATCGGGATGCCAGTCTTGCGGCTGGACCCAACTTTCCTCGGCAGGCGCCGATTCCTGCCTCGGCTGTATGACTTGTAATCCCGGACACCAGGGGCTGCCCCGGCTTTTTTGGTGAATCCCGCCCTCCTTTGGCCGGCGGGTGGTCCGAAAAAATCCTGTTTCCTCCCGTCGCCCCGATGCCTAGCGTCCTTGCCTGTTCCACTTCCGGACCACGGAAGTGGGTTCATAAACCAGAATTAGCTTATGCCACTGACTCACACGACTGACCTGTTCGCCAAGGCGCTCAAGGGCAAATACGCCCTCGGTGCCTTTAACGTGAACAACATGGAGCTGCTCCAGGCCATCATCGAAGCCTGCGAAGAAGAGAAGGCTCCCGTGATGCTCCAGATTTCGAAGGGCGCCCGGGAATACGCCAACCCGGTGTATCTCAAGAAGCTCATCGAGGCCGCCGTCAGCCTCAGCACCATCCCCATCGCGGTGCATTTGGACCACGGTGATACGTTCGAACTGTGCAAGCAGTGCATCGACGAAGGCTTCACCAGCGTCATGATTGACGCCTCCCACGAATCCTTCGAGAAGAACGTCGAGATCACCCGCAAGGTCGTGGACTACGCGCACAAGCATAACTGCGTGGTCGAATCCGAGCTCGGCCATCTGGTCGGCGCGCAGTTCGATGACGGCGAAGAGGGCGGCTGCCACTCCGCCAGCGGCCACTACACCGTGCCGGAAGAGGCCGTGAAGTTCGTGAAGGAATCCGGCTGTGACTCTTTGGCCGTCGCGATCGGAAACAGCCACGGTGCCTACAAGTTCAAGGGCACTCAGCACCTGGACCTGGAGCGCCTCAAGCTGATCAAGAAAGCCCTCCTCGACGCCGGCATGGGCGACTATCCGCTCGTGCTGCACGGGGCCAGCTCGGTGCCGAAGGATCTCGCCATGAAGATCAACCAGTTCGGCGGCAACATGGGCGAAGACACCGCCGGTGTGCCCGAGGCGGACATCGAAGTGGCCCGTCGGATCGGATGCACCAAGGTCAACATCGACACCGACCTGCGCCTGGCGATGACCGCGGCCATTCGTGAGGTGTTCGCGACCAAGCCGAAGGAATTCGATCCCCGCAAGTATCTCGGACCCGCCCGCAAGGCGACCAAGGAACTCGTCCGGCACAAGCTCAAGAACGTGCTGTGCTGCGCCGGTCACGCGTTTGACTGAGATCCGGTGGCGGTGGTTACCGCATCCATTTGAAGGCGAAGGCAGCGAACTGCCTTCGCCTTTTTCTTTTCCCAATTCGGACCGGGAAAAACAAACGGCCGCCGGAATACCGGCGGCCGTGTTCAGTGTGCCTCAAAACAGCTCAGCCCCCGACTTCGGCGCGTGCTTCGGCGGCGAGGGCCGTCGAGAGGTAACGTTCGCCGGTGGAGCAGGCGATCGTGACGATCACCTTGCCCTTGTTCTCGGGTTTCTTGGCGAGCTCCAGCGCGGCCCAGACGTTGGCGCCGGTGGAGATGCCGACCAAGATGCCTTCCTCCTTCGCCAACCGGCGGGCCATCGCGAAGGCGTCGTCATTGCTGACCTGCACCGTCTCGACGATCTGCGCCTCGCCGTTGGGGCCCTTGAGGCGGAGGTTCTTGGGCACAAAGCCGGCGCCGGTGCCCTGAATCTTGTGCGGTCCCGGCTTCACGGTCTCGCCCTTCAGCGTCTGCGTGATGACCGGCGAATCCTTGGGCTCCACGGCTACCGCGGAGAAGCTCGCCTTGCGCGGCTTGATGTATTCGTAGGTGCCGGTGATCGTGCCGCCGGTGCCGACCGCGGCGACGAGGATGTCCACCTTGCCGTCCGTGTCGTCCCAGATTTCCGGGCCGGTCGTGGCGGTATGGACGGCCGGGTTCGCCGGATTCTCGAACTGCTGTGGAATCCAGGAATTGGGCGTTTCCTTGGCGATCTGCTCGGCCCGCGCGATGGCGCCGCGCATGCCTTCGGTTCCCGGGGTCAGCACCAGCTTGGCGCCCAGCAGTGCCAGCAGCGTGCGCCGTTCGAGCGACATCGTTTCCGGCATGGTGAGGATGAGCTTGTAGCCCTTGGCGGCGGCCACGAAGGCCAGGGCGATGCCCGTGTTGCCGGAGGTGGGCTCGATGATGACGGTGTCCTTGTTCAGGATGCCACGCTTCTCGGCGTCCTCGATCATGGCCATGCCGATGCGGTCCTTGACCGAGCCGAGTGGGTTGAAGAACTCGCACTTCAGCAGGATCTGCGTGGACGGATCAATGCCGGCGGAGGCGGGAATTTGGTTGAGGCGCACGAGCGGCGTGCGGCCGACGGTTTCAACGATGTTGGAATAGATGCGGCCCATGGTTACGGATCAGTGATGTGTTTTTTGCGAAGTGCCCGGAGACTGGCCGAATGGGCTGACCGGGCAAGCCGGTTTTGCCTCGACTCCCCTAGCGCGCGTCGTCCCATGTCGCGGAACCAATAACACGTTTGTGAATCGATCACTCCTCCTCATCGTAAGTTTGGTGGCTTTGACTGGCAAAGCCGCGCCATTCGATAATCTCGACTTCGATTCACCAATCCCGCCGCTAACCCCGTTTGACCTGCCTATTGAACGGGCCTTGCCGGGTTGGAATGGATACAGCGGAACGACATTTGAGTCTCGGGTTCTGTATCAAAACACCTTTTTAGGCTCTGCGGGAATCGAACTGCGAGACGCGCGTCTTCCTAGCGGACAAGTGAATCACTCGGTCATGTTTTACAGTGGTGGGAGCAGACACGGCGAGGGTGGTGTCGCGACCGGACTATTCCAAGTTGGAGACATCCCCGCCGAAGCCAAAACATTGCTGTTTCAGGGAAACGGCTTCGCGCCTGACCCGAACCTGTGGTTCCGAGTGAGTGTGGACGGGACGCCGCTTGAGCTGCGGGCATGGGATGGTGGCACGCTCGGCGCGGACGTTTCCGCATTCGCGGGCAGGACGGCGGAACTCCGCTTCCAAGCCAACTGGTTGCCGGAACAGCCCTTCCCACAGGTGTATTTCCCCTTGGACAACATCCGCTTCTCCAACGTGCCCCTCGTTCCTGAACCCTCAACGTGGGCCCTGCTGGGCCCTGGCCTGACGGCGCTGCTGTGGTGCTCGCGGCGGAAGTGAACCGGCGCTGCAGGGGGGCGAAACTTCAGAGGTTCGTCCGCCGCAAATGGGCCGGGTTATCCGGCCATAACCTGTAGCAAACCAACTCGACCAACAGTGACTGACCGGCGAGGGAGTTGCATGGCGGTTCGGGCAGCGGCGAACACTTCGGTGGCCGTAGATTGGGCAAGCCGGTTTTGCCGCTTGGTGTCGTGGCCGTGCTGTCGTCCAATCCGTCCGCGATGATTGCCGCCGAGCGTGCCCGCCTGACTTTCCGCCGCGACTGCTGGCGGATGCTGGCCGTCGGCGTGCTGGAATCGGCCGGCCACACCTTCCTGCTGCTGATCGCCGTGGTGCATTTCCAGGCCGGAGCCATCGCCAAGGCGCTGGTCGCGGGCGGTGGCAGCGTGGGTCTGCTCTGCTCCCCGCTGGCCGTGAGCTTGGTGACCCGCTGGCGTTGGCCCGCCACGAAGGGCGCCTCGCGGTTGCTGTGGATTGGTTCCGGCGCTTGCCTCGTTGCAGCTGCGGTTAACCGACTGGAGGTTTTCGTCCCGGCGTGCGTGCTCGCTATGACGGTCGGCTCCGCGATCGTGCCGCTGATGACGCAAGTCTATCAGGACAACTATCCGCCGAAAGAACGGGGCAAGCTCTACGCGCGAACCTTCTCCCTGCGGATCGTGGGCGCGATGCTGTTCGCGTGGTTGGGAGGCATGTTCCTCGACTGGCGGCCCGATTTGTTTCCGGTGCTCCTCGCGGTCTTTGCGGGTGCGTTTGCCTTGGCGGCGGTCGCGGTCGGTGGCATTCCCTCTCGACCGCTGCATGATGCCGGTGGCGCCCATCCGCTGCATGCCTTCAAATATGTGCGGTCGGACCAGGTATTCCGGCACACGCTGATCGTTTGGATGTTCATGGGCTTCGCCAACCTGATGATGCTGCCGATCCGGGTCGAATACCTCGGCAATCCGCGGCACGGGCTGGCCCTCTCCGCGGCCAGCATCGGCCTGCTTACCGGGGTTATCCCAAATCTCGCCCGGCTGATCATGAACCCCGTCTGGGGCTGGCTGTTCGACCGGATGAACTTCTTCGGCCTGCGCTTCACGCTGAACATGGGTTTCGCGCTCGGGATTGCGGCGTTTTTCACGAGCAATTCGTGGCCCGGGCTCATCCTTGGCGCGGTGATCTATGGCATCTCCAACGCGGGCGGTGACGTGGCCTGGGGATTGTGGGTCACCAAGGTTGCCGCGCCGGAACGGGTGGCCGACTACATGAGCGTCCACACGTTCCTGACCGGCATCCGCGGCGTGCTGGCGCCGCTCATCGGGTTTCAGCTGTTGCAACACTTCGCGCCCGCGGCGCTCGGATGGTTCAGCGCCGCCCTGATCGTGGTGGCGACGCTGCTGCTGATCCCGGAAATTCGCCGGACCGTGAAGCTCCGGCGCGGGCAATTGCTGACGGAAGAAGTGACCGACTAACTCGCTGGCTGCCTACCCGTTGGCAGGAGGCAGGATCTCGATGATCTCGGCGAGGACTTCGCCGGTTTCCTTCCGCAGCGCATTTTGACGGCCGTAGAAGTGGCCGGCCGAATTGAGGCCGAAGGATTGCGCGACGAAATCATCCGGCTCGAAACGCAGATAGGCGGAAGGCCGGCTGAGGTAACGCACACCGGCCGCGTTGAGGATGCCGCCGAAGGGAAGGTGTTCCGCCAAGATCAGCCGGCGGCAGTCTTCCGGCAATGCGGCGAGCTGGATCTTGATGGCGCCGAACTCCACTGGGCGGCCGGAACCGTCGAGTTCGAGCACGGATTCGCGCCAGTAGGCGTCGCCTTCACGATAACTGGAGAGGACCCGCAAGTGGATCGGGCTGTCGTGGAACTGCTCCAGCGTCCGGGTCATGTCGCGTTCATGCACGAGCAGGGAACGGTAGGGCTCGGGCATCTCGTCGCCGGTGATGACGCGGAACGCGGGCAGCGGTCGGCCTTGCCGGACGTAAAATTCGTCCAGCGGCTGAACGGCGGCGCGGTGGTTGGCGTTGGCGGTCATTTGATAGGCCGGCGGCGAATGGTCGGCGTCGGGGGCGGAATGGCAACGGCCAACTGCCATTCCGGATCAGTGCCGGATCACCGATCCCACTAGGCTGAGTCGTTTGCGGTCTGCATCCGAACGTAGTCCCATCTGCTCAAACGGAATGGCTTGGAAGCCGGTCTTGAAGGCCGGCGATTCGGGCTTCAGCCGGAAGTCCTGTTTCGAGGGGTTTACGAGCTGCGGGTCGCCCGTGGTGAAATTGTCGCGCACGTCGAAACCCGTTTCCTGAGCGTGCCAGCCGAGTTCGAGCCATTTGCCGACGCAGACATTGCGGGCGACGACGTTGCCTTCGGCCGGAATGCCTTTGAAACCGTCCGGGGCGCCGTAGTAGGCGTCGAGCGAATTGATCGCGGGATAGCGTTCGCGATAGAGCGCCGCGGGAACGGCCGCGAGCTGTTTGCGCATGAAATCGTCCACCATGCTGCTCCAGACGGGTGACTTATCGAGGCCGCGGGCGTCGGCGCGGACGGCCGGATCACAGTCCACAAACAGGTTGTTTTCCACCCGGTGATCACGGCCGCCGCCAATGAACATCGCCCAGTGGACCTGGTAGAAGACATTGCCGAAGACCTCGGTGCCGCTCACGCAGTCATCCATGTAAACGCCCATCGAGCCCATGCCTACGCCGCCGGTCTCGTGGATGTAGTTATGGCGAATCCGGTTGCCGCGGAACGAGTAGTCGCGGCCGGTGTAGATGGCGCCGACATCGCCGGTTTCCAGCGCGATGTGGTGGATGTCGTTGAACTCCATCAGGTGATCGTTGCCCCAGAAGAGGATCGCGCAGTGCGGATGGTCATGGATCAGGTTGTGCGACGCGCGCAGGCCGACGCCCGTCATCGCGATGGCGGGCACGTAACACTTGGACCAACGGCCCTGGCGCTGGAAGTGGCTGTTCTCCACGAAGTGCCCGCCGGGCTGAAGTGTCTGCCGGTCGCCGCCGGTCAGCGACACGCCGCCGTCGCCGGTGTCAAACAGGTCGCAACTGGCGACGCCGTGGCCAAAGCCGCCTTCGATGACCACGCCGCTGTTGCCGATGTTGCGGATCAGGCAGCCGGCGATCCGGTTGTTCGTGCCGCCGCGGATTTCGACGGCATTGGCTCGGGTCGCTTCGAGGATCAGTCCGCGGAAGGTGACATGCGCGGCATCGGTGAGCTTCAGCAATGGCTGATCGAGCAGCGAAAGCGTGACCTCGGCGGCGGCCGAACCGTCGGGCGGCCAGAAGTAGAGCACGCCGGCCTTCCGATCGAGGAACCACTCGCCGGGCTGGTCCAGCTCCTCCAGCACATTGAGGAAGTAGAACCGCTGGCCCTTGCGGAAGCCGTAGAGCCCGTGGGGCGGCGCGGTCTTGATGAAATGGCGTTCGCGGTCGAGTTCGACGACGCGTTCGTAGGAGTTGGCCCAATCCCACGCCCAGTAGCCATGCACCCACAGGTCGGACGTGTCCTGCCAGCGGTTCGGCCGGTCGCCGGCATAGAGGAAGCCGCCGGGCAGGTCGCCGATGTTGCCGCCATGATCGTCATTCTTCCCGGAACCGGCCGGGAAACCGGCCAGCTTGTCGAACTGTCCTTCGTTCGGCCAACGGGCCAATGTCATTGGCCGGCCGGCGAAGAAAAGTTCGCAGTGGGCGGCCGCCGTGCCGCGGCTGAACCCGCGAGACTTCATCTCGCCGAATTCCGTGATGCCGAGCGCGCGCAGGTCGAGTTGCCGGACGTGGGGGCGGGCGGCTTCGTCCAACCGGCGCTGCACCGTGGGTTCCGGCACCGCTTGCCACCGGTCCGCCGTCACCGGCGGCAGCGCGACGCCACCGATCAGTCGGACGCGTTCGTCGGGCCAGGCTCGCCAAACCACCGGCGCAGCCGCAGTGCCGGAATCGCCCGCGGTGAGTTCGAGTGCGTTCGTCCGGCGGTAGTCGCCGCCATGCAGCCAGACGGTGAACTCGCTGTTCGGCAGTTTCCCGGCAGACTTCAGTTCACGGACCGCGTCGCGTGCCCGCTCTAAGGTGGCGAAGGGTTTGCCCCGGGTGCCGCGGTCGGTGTCGGAACCGGATGGAGAAACGTGGAAGTCGGCGTGAAGGCCGACAGCGCCAGCCAGCGAGGCCAGCAGCAGGAGGGGAAAACGCATGGGAAGGCGACGGTAGGAGAGGGGCGGTCTATTCGGGGAAAGCTTGGTGGGTGGTCGTCAGTTGCGGGCCCGCCACAGCGCGAGGGAAGTGAACATCGCCACCGCAACGGCGTAGCCTGCGATGCCGAGGCCCACGGCGAAGGGCACCAGTTGCCATTGGGCGAAGACCATCAGGGCCGTGCCTAGAAGGCCGAACATGATCGCCTCCCCGGCGAAGCACCCGCCCGGCAGGAACCGCGGCGCCTCGGCGATGCGATCGGCGATCCAGCAACGGTAGTCGAGTTCGCCCATCGACCGCATGAGCCAGGCGGACTGGAGGTTGCGGGCGGCGACGAGGAGGCTGGTGGTCGTCAGCGAGATCGCGAGGAGCGGCCACGCGCCGAAGCCCAGCGCCAGCGCCAGGTTCAGCGGCACTCCGAACTTCCAGCCGAGCCGGCGGGCGACCGGATTGCCTTCGAGCACCAAGTTGGGCGTGGCGATCCAGGTGGACAGCAGGTCGCAGGTCCGGCCGAGCAGGATCAGGCCGGAATACAGCCACCAACCGCGCGAACCCAGGGCGATGAAGTCATCCACGGCAGTCACGGCGGCGAGCGTTTCACAGGCCGGGCGCCGGCCCAAGCGCGGACGTCGGGCGCAGGTCGAAGTTCCGCATCGGCCCGAAACGGAACCTCGCCCCGGCGCCGCGCACCCGCCGGGCCGGATGAACTTTCGGTCGCCAGCCTTGACGCCCCGGCGGCACCTCCTTAACTCCCGGCACGTTCAACTATGCCGACCTACGAATACGCCTGTGAGAAATGCGGGCACGAGTTCGAGTGCGTCCAGTCCATGAAGGACAACGCCCTGACGACCTGCCCCAAGGATGTGTGCCCGAAGAAAACCTGGGGCAAGGGCAAGGTGAAGCGCGGCATCGGCTCGGGCGCCGGGCTCATCTTCAAGGGCAGCGGCTTCTACATCACCGACTACCGGAGCGAGGGCTACAAGTCCGCCGCCAAGAGCGACGCCGAGGCGGCCAAGCCGAAGACCGAGACGAAGTCGGAAACCAAGACCGAAGCCGCGCCGGCGGCCGCGGTGGCCCCGGCCCCCGCCACCAAGGGCCCCGGCAAGAAAAAGGCCTGAACGCCGGGCCGCCGTTGCGCTCCAAACCCGCGTGATTTCCCCGATTCCCAGTTTCGGCCGGCGGCCGTGGCTCCTGCTTGGGCTGCTGCTGGGACTGACCGGGGGCCAGGCCCAGGTTCCGGCCCGGCCCGAGGCCGGGGCATCCGCCGCGAGCGTCAGCGGCCAGTTCATTGTCCACGGCGGCACGGCACCGTCGCCCGCGCCGCGGCGGGAATTGCGTGCCGCGGGCGAGGAGACCCTGATCGCGTTGCGCCCGGATCTCCTCGCGGTGACCTGCGAACGCGTCAAGAAGGCAGTCCTGCAACGGCTTGACCAGCGGGATCAATGGCGCGGCAAGGTTCACCTGCATTTGCAGCGGCAAAGCGCCGGCGGCGGCCAGGTGGCCATCCGGCCGCAGGTGTTCCGGGACGGCTGGCAGTTCCAGGTGGCCGTGCCCGAACCAATCGAATGGCACCGGTTGGTCCGATCCCTGACCGAGGTGGTGCTGCTGGAAATGGCTAACCGGGAAAACCAATCCACGGTGTGCGCTCAGCCGCCGCTGTGGCTGACGGAAGGCATGAACCAGCTCGTGGTCGGCGATTATGGCCGGGACCTGGTGATCGAATCGCAGACGTCGCTGGTCCGCTCCGAGCGTAAGCCGGACCCGCTGAAGGAAAGCCGGCTGCGATTGCGGGGCCGCGAGCCGCTGGGCTTTTCGGCGCTGACCCTGATGACGCCGGAACAGGTGGCGCCGGAATCGTTTCCGCAGTTCCAGGCCAGCGCGGCGCTGCTGGCGCACCTGCTGACGGATGAAACCCGGCGTGCCCGCACCGGCCAGTTCCTCGCGCAGTTGCCGGCCAGCCTGAATTGGCAGACGACGTTCCTGGCCCTGAACCGGGCGGAATTTGCGACCCTGCTGGAGGCCGAGAAGTGGTGGGCGGTGAATGCCGCGCACGAACTTGCCGCCGCGCCGGATCAATTTTGGGCGCCCGCGGCGGTGACTGCCCGGCTGGCCGACCTTTTCACCGAGTCGGCCCTCGTGCGCACGCCCGACGGGACGGCGGAAAATCCCGACCGGGTAACGTTGTCCCGGGTCGTGCTGGAGTGGGACTGGCCCACGCAATCCCTCGTGCTCCAGCGCAAGGTGGCCCAGTTGCGATACCTGCTGCTGCGCACCCCGGAACAGCCGGCGCCGCTGCGCCGGCTGGTCGGCGAATCGCTGCGCACGCTGGAGCGTTACCTGGACGAGCGGCAGGGAGCGGGCACGGCCGCCACCAATCGCGGCGAACCCAACGACCGGGCCAAGGTGCTCGCCAAGGGCACCGCGCGCCGGCTGGCGGCGTTGGAAGCCCGCCGCGCCGAGATGGCCCGCTGAGGCTCGCGTGCGGGCGCCGGCACGCCGGCAGAATTTCACCCCTGATAATTGCCATCCGGTCCGGCTTTTGCTCCGTTTGGGCCGTTTCCAATTCGTAACCTGCGCATGATCCGTCTGCTTTTCCCCGCCTTGTTCGCTGTCGTTGGCGCCGTTTTCCTGGCCGGCGCCGCGCGGGCCCAAGTCGTCCTCACCGAGTTCCTGGCCAGCAACAACAGCCAGTTGGCGGACGTGGACGGGGAGTTTTCCGATTGGATCGAGGTGCAGAACACTTCGGCAGGCGCGGTGAATCTGAAGGACTGGTCGCTGACCGATGATCCGGCGTTGCCCGCCAAGTGGCGGTTCCCGGCGACCAACCTGAACTCCGGCGCGTATCTGGTCGTGTTCGCCTCCGGCAAGAACCGCACCAACGCCGGCGCCCAGCTGCACACGAGCTTCAGCCTGTCGGCCGCTGGGGAATACCTCGCACTGTTCCCGCCGGAGAGCGCGCTGCCTGCGACCGAATTCGCCCCGGAATATCCGGCGCAGAAACCCGACCTCTCCTTCGGCACCCGGGCGGGCCAACGGTATTTCTTCCCGGTGCCCACGCCGGGGGCGGCGAATGCGGGCGGGTTCGCGGACTTCGTGAGCGACACCAAGTTCAGCCACGACCGCGGGTTTTACGAACAGGCCTTTGACCTCGTGATCAGCTCCGCGACGGCCGGAGCGACTATCCGCTACACTACGAATGGGACGCCGCCCAGCCTGACCAATGGCTTCACCTACGCCGGGCCCGTGTCGGTGCGTGGAACGGCCATCGTGCGCGCGACGGCATTCAAGGACGGCTTGCAACCTTCGGGCGTGGACACGCACACCTACCTGTTCCTGGCCGACGTGATCCGTCAGGCTACGAACGGCGCGCCGCCGCCCGGCTGGCCGTCCTCGTGGGGCGCGAACGTCCGCGACTACGGCATGGACCCGGACGTCGTGAACTCGCCGCTTTACCGCGACGAAATCATTCCCGCGCTCAAGTCGCTGCCCTCGTTCTCCGTCGTGACCGACCTGAATCACCTCTTCAACGCGTCCACCGGCATCTACGCCAATCCGGGGCAGGACGGCCGGGCTTGGGAACGGCCCATTTCGCTGGAGCTGATGCAGCCCGACGGCAAGGGCGGTTTCCAGGTCAACGCCGGCATCCGCATCCGCGGCGGATTTTCCCGGAGCACCGGTAACCCCAAGCACGCGCTCCGCTTCTTCTTCCGGGAGGAATACGGAACCACCAAACTAAAGTATCCCCTGTTTGGCGACCAAGGGGCGGACGAGTTTGACGCGCTCGACCTGCGCACGTTCCAAAACTATTCGTGGAGCTTCCAAGGTGATCCGTCAGGCGTCTTCATCCGCGACCAATTCAGCCGTGATTCGCAGCTGGCGATGGGGCGGCAGGGCGAGCGCGGGAACTACTACCACCTCTATATCAATGGCCAGTATTGGGGCCTCTTCAACACCTGCGAACGCCCCGAGGCGGCCTATTCCGCGACCTATTACGGCGGCGAAAAGGAGGACTGGGACGTCATCAAGGTCGAGGCTGGTCCCTACGCGATCAATGCGACCGACGGGAACATGGATGCGTGGACCCGGCTCTACAACGCCGCCCGCGCCGGCCTGACCAACAACGCTGCCTACTACAAGATCCAGGGACGCAACGAGGACGGTTCGCCCAACCCGACCTACGAGAACCTGCTGGAGGTGGACAACCTCATCGACTACATGCTGGTCATCCTCTACGGCGGCAACCTCGACGCCCCGATCTCGAACTTCCTCGGCAACACCTCGCCCAACAACTGGTATGGCCAGCGCAACCGCACCGGCCTGACCGGCGGCTTCCGGTTCACCTCCCACGACGCCGAGCACACGCTCCTGAACGTCGGCGAAAACCGCACCGGCCCCTACGGCACCGCCAACAGCTGGAGCGTCAGCAAGAGCAATCCCCAATACCTCTGGCAGCAACTCAGCGGCAACGCCGAGTTCCGCCTGCTGGCCGCCGACCACATCCACCGGCACTTCTTCAACGGCGGCGCGCTCACGCCCGAGGCGGCCCGCGCCCGTTTCGCGGCCCGAACGAATCAGATCTATTCCGCGGTCGTGGCCGAATCAGCCCGGTGGGGCGACTCGAAAACGACCACGCCGCTGACCCGCCAGCACTGGCTCGGATCCGTGAACGGGATCATGGGCAATTATTTCAACCAACGCTCCGGGATCGTCCTCGGCCAATTGCGCGCGCGGAACTTGTATCCGGCCACCGTGGCACCCGTGTTCAGCCAGCACGGCGGAGTGTTCTCCAACGAATTCCGGCTGACGTTCACGGCGCCCTCCGGGACGATCTACTACACCACCGACGGTTCCGATCCGCGCGCCCAGGCCGGTCGGGTATCCGGTTCGGCCCGCACCATCGCCAGCGGGGGCAGCATGGCGCTGACGGAAAGCACGCGGGTGCGCTCCCGGGTGCTTACGGGCAACGACTGGAGCGCGCTCAACGAGGCCGACTTCATCCTCGCTCAGACCTGGAAGACGCTCGCCATCACCGAACTCATGTATAACCCACCCGCGGTCGGTGACGTGGACGGTGACCACTTCGAGTTTGTGGAACTCAAGAACACGGGGGCGACTGACCTCGATCTCAGCGGTGTTACCTTCACCCTTGGCCTCAGCTTCACGTTCCCCCGTGGCGCCACGCTGGCGCCGGGCAAGTTTGCCGTGCTGGTCAGCGACCGGGCCGCCTTCACCAACAAATATCCCGGTCTGCCCGTGGCCGGCACCTACGGCGGCAAGCTGGCGAACGGCGGGGAACGGGTAACGTTGGTTCACGCCACGGGTGAGCCCATCTTCGACGTGAACTACGGCGATAGCGCCCCGTGGCCGGCCAGTCCCGATGGCACCGGCTTTTCGCTCGTGCCGGTCAACCCCAACGCCAATCCCGTCCCCAACGCGCCCGCCAACTGGCGGGCCAGCTCGCAGCCGGGCGGATCACCCGGCGCGGAGGACCCGGCTGGCAACGTTCCCCCGGTGGTCATCAACGAGTTGCTCACCCATACCGATCTGCCGCTGCTCGATTCGGTCGAACTGCACAACCCCGGCACCCAGCCGGCCGATGTCTCGGGCTGGTTCCTGAGCGACGATGCCAATGAGCCCAAGAAATACCGTTTGCCGGCCGGGTCGATCATTCCTGCCGGCGGTTACCTGGTGCTGGACGAAACCGGCTTCAATGCGCCGGGGTCGGCCACGCGTTTCACTTTCGATTCCCACGGCGAACAGGTCTGGCTCTCGAGCGCGGATGCCGCCGGGAACCTGACCGGTTACGGCGACGGTTTTGGATTTTCGGCCGGTGCGAACGGCGTCTCGTTTGGCCGCCACACGAACAGCGTGGGCGAGGTGAAATTCCCAGCCCAGGCGGCGCGCACGTTAGGCGCCGCCAATGCCGGTCCGGCGCTCGGCGCGGTGGTCATCAGCGAGTTCAACTATCAGCCCAAGCCCGGCGACGTGGAATTCGTCGAACTGCACAACCTCGGCGACGCCGCGGTGCCATTGTTTGACCCGGCCTTTCCGACCAACCGTTGGCGTATCGCCGGGGCGGACTTTGATTTCCCCGCGGGGGTGACCTTGCCGCCGCAAGGTTACGCCGTCGTGACTGCCGGCGATCCGGCGCTGTTCCGCGGTCGTTTCGGCATTCCGGCCTCCGTGCCGGTGCTCGGGCCGTTCCTCGGCAACCTGCAGGACGGCGGCGAACGCCTGGAACTCCAGCGCCCGGATGCCCCGGACTATGTCACCAACCAGTTCGGTCAGGTCTCCGTGTTCGTGCCATACTTGGCGGTGGATTCCGTCCGCTACAACGACCGCGCCTCGTGGCCGGCCAACGCGGCGGGCTTGGGAGCCACGCTGGAGCGTCGCACACCCATCGCCTACGCCGACGATCCGGCGGCCTGGCGCGGCAGCCCGCTGGGCGGTTCGCCGGGGGTGGACAACGGCGCCAATCGGCCGCCGCTCGCCGATGCGGGCGCGGACCGCGACCGCGTGGAAGCAGCCTTCCCGGTGGCGCTGACCGTCACCGCGACCGCGACCGACGACGGCGCGCCGGGCGGGCCGCTGCAATTCGCGTGGAGCCAGGTCAGCGGTCCCGCGGGCGTGGTGTTCGGCTCGCCCAAGGCTGCGAGCACCACGGTGGCCGTGCCGGGAACCGGCGTTTTTGGCCTGCGGGTGACAGTCAGCGACGGCGAACTTTCCAGCAGCGACGAACTGCTCGTCAGTGTCACGCGCAGCGCCGGCGACTCGACGTTGCTGCCTTTGGGTTCGGTCTGGCGTTACCTCGACACAGGTGCGGACCAAGGCACGGCCTGGCGCGCACCGGGTTTTGCCGATGGCTCCTGGAAGAGCGGTCCGGCGCAGCTCGGTTATGGTGACGGGGACGAGACGACGGTCGTGAGCTTCGGCCCGGACGCGGGGAACAAATTCATCACCACCTATTTCCGGACCCGCTTCAATGTCGCCGGCTTGGCGAGCATCCAGTCGCTAACCTTGGGCATCGTGCGCGACGACGGTCCCGTCGTTTATCTGAACGGCGTCGAGGTCTACCGCAACAACCTGCCCGAAGCCGAAATCACCTTCGGCTCCGTGGCCAATTCCGCCATCGGTGGTGCCGATGAAAGCGCGTTGAACGAGTCCCTGATCGACCTCGGCGCGCTGCGTGAAGGTGAAAATGTTCTGGCGGTCGAGATGCACCAGAACGGCGGTGGTTCTTCGGACCTCAGTTTCGACCTCCAGCTCACCGCGAAGCGTCTGCCCACCAACACCGGCCCGACCACAGGTGCCGGATCCGACCGGACTGCCAACGTCGGTGAGCCGATCCAGCTCAGCGCAACTTTCACCGACGATGGACTGCCCACACCGCCGGGAGTGCCCACGTTCACCTGGACCAAGGTCTCCGGCCCCGGCAGCGCCTCTTTTGCGGCGGCCAATTCCCCGCAAACGGCCGTCACCTTCGATGCAGCCGGCACCTATGTGCTGCGCTTCGCCGTGAACGACTCGCTGCTCGCCGCGGTCGATGACGTCCAGGTCGTCGTCTCGGGGACCAATATCGAGCCGCCGGTGGTCACCGTCGTCCCCGGCGCAATCGTGCAGCTCCGCTTCACGACCCAGGCCGGCGTGAGCTACACCGTCCGTGCACGCGAACGCCTCGACACCGGCAGTTGGGTCAAAATGCTGGACGTGCCCGCGGGTGCGGCCGGCCGAATCATCGAAACCCCGCTCGCCGGACCGGATGACACGCGCTACTTTCAGGTCGTCAGTCCGGCGCTGCCATGAAGGGTTGTCGCACCTGCACCCTGACCCTGGCGGCCCTGCTGGCCTGGAGGACCGCAGCGCTTGAGATCCGGGGCGTGATCGACAGCAACGCGATCTGGCGCCCGGCCGACAATCCGGTCGTCCTCGCGGAGAACATCACCATTTCCTCCAATGCAATTGTCACCATTGAGCCCGGCGTCGAAGTGCGCCTGGTCGGCCGCGTGTTCGTGACGGTCGAAGGGCGGATCGTCGCCGAGGGAACGCAGGCGAGGCCCATCCGCTTCGTCCCGCATGATTCGCTCCCGTGGCGGCGCCTTGATTTCAAACCCAACCCGGGGGAATCGCGCTTTGTCTGGTGCGAAATCAATGGAGCCGGCAACACCGGCAACCTGCGGGCCACCGGCACGTCCCTGTTCCTCGACCACGTGACCTTCACCAACACCACCTCGCAGCTGGTCTCGGCCGACGACACCTCGGTCACCATCCGGAACTGCGTCTTCCCGACCATC
>JBEISV010000425.1:0-4307 GCA_040375265.1 Verrucomicrobiales bacterium | reverse complement strand
GCCAAGTCGCGTTTGCCCGCTGCGATTTCGTCCGTGCGGGCAGCCAGTTCCGCGTTGGCAGTCGCCAATTGGTCGGTCAGTTCGGTGACCCGATCCTGGGCGGCGCGCAACGCTCCCTTGGTGTCGTTCAGGGCGGCCTGGCCATCGGCTTGGCCCTGAAGGGCGGTCTGCAAGTCCGCCTGGAGCGCGGCGCCCTTGGCGTTCTGGGCCTGAAGCTCGCGGTCCAACTGGGCGATTCGCACCTGGGCGTCGCTGTTTTCGCCGTTCGCCTGCGCCAGGTTTTTCCGCAGTTCGGCAGCGGCGTTGGCGTGGGTTACGGCTTCCGCCTCGATGTCGGCCAGGCGCAGGCTCAATGCGCTCGTCTGGCCGCGGAGATCGCTCGCCTCGGCGCGGGCGGAATCCAGCTTCGTTTCGGTGGCGGCAAGGGTCGCGTCGGTGTCCGCCTTGGCCTGGCGGGCGGCGGCCAGCGCGGCCTCGGTCTCGGCCAGCCGGGTCTTGGTGGCCGTGAGCAGGGACTCGGCGAGCGTGCGGCCCTTCTGGGCCTGATCGAGTTCGCCGAGCCGGGCCTTGAAGTCGGTCTGGAGGCGATTGTGGCCGAAGCGCTCGGATTCCAGTTCCTCACGGGTCTTGCGGAGCTGGGTCTCCGTTCGTTCGCGCTCCTCACGGAGGAAAAACAGGTCGAGCAGCCATTTCACGAGGACGCCGACCAGCAGGGCGGCGGCCAGCCACAGGAAGGGGTGTTGGGCGATCAGAGGGCTCATGGAAGGGACGTCCGGAGTGACGTGACGGACGTTACCTCGCACCACCGACGAGGCGCAATCCCGCCGACGCACCGACTGGCGATTTTCCGGCTCCTGGCGGACTGCGCCCGGAATGGACACCGCGGCTCCGGCCCACCTCGCCGTTAGTTCCCGTCGTTCAACGGTTGGGTGCTGCGGAGATATGCGAAGAGATCTCGCACCTGCTGGTCGCTGAGGTTGGCGAGCAGCCCCTCAGGCATGAGCGAGGCGCCGGCGGGTTCCATGGACGCAATCTCGGCGCGGGGCAGGGGAACGGTCTGGCCGTCGGGCGTGCGCAGCACCACAACTTGGGCGTCTTGGTCGGCGCGGAAGCCGGTGAGTGAACGGCCGTCCTTGGTCTCGACGAGGAAGCTCTCGTAGCCCTCACGGATTTCGGCGTTCGGATTGACGATGTTCAACAGCAGGTTCGGCAGGTCGCCGCGCTGATAGACGGTCAGGTCGGGGCCGATCTCGCCACCCTTGGTGAACAGCTTGTGACACACGCCGCAGTTCTCCATGAACAGCTTCTTGCCGGCGTAAGGCGAACCGGTGGTGAGGTTGATCACTTCGGCGAGGCGGGCGATTTCCTTTTCCAATTCGGCGGAAGTGGCCTGGCGGATGTTGGGCCAGAGCTCGGTGATCAAGGCGACGATGGCCGCGTCGCCGCCGGGCGGACTAGAAAGTCCGCCCTCCCGGGAGCGCGGGCTTTCCAGCCCGCGGATTCGGCGCACGAGATCATTGGGCACGGCACCCTTATCCATTCGGCCGGCGTCCACGGCCTGCAACAGCGCCAACGCCCAGTTCGCCCGGCTGGCCAGTAGGCCGAAGGCGGCGGCGCGGACGTCATTCGGATAGCTCGCAAGCTGCGTCAGGATTTCGCCGGCGATGTCGGGCGAATCGTAAGCCTGCAGCGCGCCGAGCGCGGCCTTGCGGAGATCGGCCTGCTTGGCGTCGCGGGCGACGGTGAGCAGTGCGGGGACGGCGCTCGCCTGCTTCGTCTCACCGAGCACCTGGATGAGCTGAAGTCGCTTCGAGGCGTCGGCCTTGGGATCGGCGATCAGGGCGAGGGCCTGTTCGACGGCGGCGGGTTTGCCGCGGCGGGCGCCGAGGAGCACGGATTCGCCGCCGGCGCGTTCCATCGCGGACAGCAGCTCCTCGGGGAGGCCGGCCATCGGGCGGCCTTGGTAAGCTTCCTCGAAACCGCGGGTGAGCTGGGCGGTCTGGTCGGGGCCGGGCGAGAGGACGAAGAGTTTGGCGCAAGTGAGCAGATCGTCGCGTTTACCGGTGGCGGCGAAGCGGCGCATCAGGCGTGACAGGAGGTGCCGCTGGACGAGCGGCGCGCGCCACAGTTCGCGGTCGGCGAAGAGCGCGAGCACGGCGTCGCGGTCGGAGGCGCACTTGTCCTCGATGGCCCACCAGAGCAGGAGCGGTTGGCGCGGATCGGCGGCGTCGCGGTCGTGCGCGAGCAGGTTGCGGATGATGGGCAGCGCGTCGGCGGCGGACAGTCGCTTGGCGGTGCAGGCAAGTTGGGCGCGGACTTCGAGGTTGGGTTCGGTGGCAGCCAAGTCGCCAAGGTTCTTGGCCGCGGATTTGGAAATATGCCGTTCATCGCCCAGAAATCTCGCGGTCCAAAGCCTGACTTCAGGAACCCCGAACGTAAGCCCCCCGGCTTCGTAAGCGGCTCCGGCACCACCGATGGCATTGAGCATCCACAGCGCCTCCAAGGCAATTTGAGAGGGGCGTGCGTTTGTGATGGGCCTTGGAACCTCACCGTTTTGTTCAAGGATCTGGGTCAGCCTTTGGATGGTTCGGTCATTGGCGGGCAGTGGACGTGAGTTGGTTGAGAACTGGTCTCCGTAAAGTCGCAGATTCGTCTGGCGGTCTAGACGGTTCGGATAGCCCAGTCTAACGGTCCATCGGGTATCGTCGTTGAGCGCGCCAGCCAGGCTGCGGGTCGCCCCCTTCGCCCGCAGCCGGTAAATCCGCCCGTTGCTCGCGTCCATCTGGCCTTCGTGGTTGCGGTAGTGGTTCACCTGGCGGTCATACCAGTCGCAGACGTAGAGCGCGCCGTCGGGGCCGAGCTTGATGTCCACCGGGCGGAACCATTTGTCGTCGCTCGTCACGGGATGGCCGAGGTCGCGCGTGCGGAAGGTCGAGCCGTCGGGCGTGATCTCGCTCAGGACGATGCGGCCCTGGAGCGGTTCCACGCCGAAGAATTTGCCCTGGTAGCGTTCGCCGAGCGCGCCGCTGTCGTAGATGACGAAGTTGTGCGTGAAACGGTCCACGTCAGGGTGCGGCATCTGCGGGAAATAGCCGAAGGCATACGGGTTCGAGAGCGGGCCGTGTTTGTCGAAGCCCTTCTGGAGATATGCACCCTGCATGTAGTGGAAGCCGCGCGTGTTGCCGCCGTTGTGGCCGCTGAAGATGCGTCCGGCGGAGTCTGTTTCTAGGCCGAACGCGTTGCCGCCGCCTTCACTGAACACTTCGTAAATCCGTTTCTCCGGATGGTAGCGCCAGATGTTCTGCCCCTGGGAGAAGATTGGTTTTTCGTTCAGCGCCTTTCCATCGGCACCATAGACGAGGATGTTCCCGGTCACCGTTGAGCCCTGGCAGCCGTAGAGCCAGCCGTCGGGACCCCAGCGCAGCGAGTTGGCGACGCTGTGGGTGTCTTCAAGGCCGAAGCCGGAGAGCAGCACCATCGGGTCGCCGTCGGGCACGTCGTCGCGGTTCTTGTCCGGGTAGAAGAGCAGGTAGGGCGGATTCAGCACGAACACGCCGCCGCGCCCGAAGGCGACGCTGGTGGCGATGTTCAGGCCGTCGAGGAAGGTCTTGTGCTTATCGAACGTCCCGTCGCCATCCGTGTCCTCGTGGATCGTGATCTTGTCCGCGCCCTTGAAGTGATTCGGCGGGGGCGGCGGCACTTTGTCGTAGACCGCCCGCCAGAAATTATCCCGGCTGACCATCTTCAGTCCGGCGGGATGCGGATATTGCCGATACTGCACGACCCACATGCGTCCCCGTTCGTCGAAGGTGAGAAACACTGGCTGCGCGACGATGGGTTCGGCGAGCACCTGCTCGAACACCAGGTCGTCGGCGACGTGGAAGGACTTTGCCGCCTCTTCCGGTGAAAGCGGACCGAGTTGTTCGGTCGGTTTCACCGCCGCAGTTTTCCCATCCAGTCGGGTGACCTGCGAGAAGACGGGCGCCCGTGCCGCGTCCGGAGAAATTACGGGCGCCGTGGCAGCAGCCAAAAGAGCCGGAATCAGCCAGCCGGCGAACAGGAGAGTCAACGGGCGCTTCATGGAGGAACGTAAACCGAGCGTGGCGGGGATCACCGGGGCCGCCAAGCGTGGATCTGGGCTCACGTTTGGCTCATCACTTCCGCTCCGCCACGTCCATGCGGGCCTCGGCGGAGTTGCCGCGGATCTCGGGGACATACATGGCGTGGGCGGAGACGGGCAGCGCGTGGAACTTGCCGGGCGTCTCAGCGCGGTAGCTGTAGCGCAGTTCCCAGAAACCCTGTGGCAG
>JBEISV010000099.1:0-12179 GCA_040375265.1 Verrucomicrobiales bacterium | reverse complement strand
CGCGACGGCAGCCGGCGGCAACTGCCGGCCTACACGGTTCAGTTCCCGGCATTCCGTGTTCCCGGCAGCGCCGCCAACGCCCCGGCCGTTGCCGAGTTTTCCCTGCGACCGTTTCAACTGTTGGCGGGTGAGGAGTTGGCCGAGGCGGTCGTTCGGCTGGAGGTCCTGGCCCCGGCTGCCTTTGCCGGCAGGGTGCTGGCCCCGGCCGGCGGCTCGCTGAATGATGGCGACCTCGGGGTCACCGCGGGCGCGGGTGATTTTGCCCGGCCCGAAGCGGCGGTGCTCCGGCGGCTGAGCATTGCGGACGCCACCGGACTGGTGCCGGCCGGACTCACGCTCGCCGGCGCCTTTGAACTCAGCGTGGCCAGCCCGGTGGCCGGACGAGCGCTGGGAGTGCAACTTGGCACGGTGGCGCCCAGCGGAAACTTCGTGCTGGCGCGGGCCGTGTTCGACGAAGGGCGCCACGGCTTCCAACCGGTGCTGCGGTTCGCCAGCGACGCCACGGGCGGGCTGACCTCCCAGGAACCGGCGGCCGGCGAGCGTCTGGCCGGGGTGGATGGAGGCGGGCAATTCTGGCTGTTCCAGACGGCGAAGGCGAACGGCCTCATCGGCGGGGTGGTGCGGGACCGGAGCGGTGCCGCGGTGGCGGGAGCCGTGGTGCGCACGGGACCGTGGACGGCGTTCAGCGACGTGACGGGACGGTATCAGCTCGTTGCCCCGGCAGGCTTCGCCGAGGTCAGCGTGCTGGATCCGCGGACCGAAGATTCCGGCACCGCCGCGGTGACGGTCGAGACCACGTTGGCTGCCGTCAGTGCCAACGTCGAAACGGCCCAGCGTGGACCGCGGGTGGTGATTGCATCCCCGGCCAACGGCTCAACGAACGTGGCCCGCGTCTCGGCGGTGACGCTAACCTTCAACCGGCCGCTCAACCCGGCGACGCTGCTGGGCGACGCGGTAAAGTTCACCGACGCCTCCGGGGCGGCGATTCCGGCCGGCCCACCCACGCTCAACCTGGCCCGCACGGCGCTCACCCTGCTGCCGACGGCGCAGCTGCCCGCCAGTTCCCAGCTTACCGTGACGGTGGCCGCCACCGTGGCCGACCTGGCGGGCCGCCCGCTGGAAGGCCCGCGTGAATTCCGCTTCACCACCGCGAGCGACGTGCTCCGGCGGGACGACGCGGAACTGACCATCTTCGAACCGGTCAACGGGTTGGCCCCGATGGTCGGCGGTCCCGGGATGGCCGAACCGGATTCCCCGGTGATCCTCGTGAACGACACAACTGGATTTACCAGCACGGTGCTGTCGAAACCGGATGGCAGCTTCACGAACAGCATCCCCGCCGACGTGGACGACGAGCTGGTGGTGGTCGTGGTCAACCGCAATGGCACGCGCAACCGGGTTACCCCTTCCCAGCAGGTCTTCGCGGACGGCAGCGTCGGGCTATTTTCCGGTGGCGGAAGCATTTCGGCCGAGGGTGAAGAAGGAACCTTTTCCCTCGAGGTGCCGCCCGGGGCCATCCCGCGAAAAACCGTGTTCTCTCTGGCGCCGGTGCCTTTTGCGCAAGCGATCCGCCAGTTGCCGGAACCAACGCTTGGACTGCAGATCGCGGCGGCGCTGGATGTGCGGATCAGCGGTGACCAGGCCACGGGCCTCGCCGGACTGTCCGTGCCCTTTGACCCGGTGAAGTTCGGTGTGCCGGTTGATCGTTCGCCGACGAACATGACCTTCGCCTTGGCAATCGTGCGACTGGTGGACGGTGAGCCGGCGTATCAGGTGGTGGACGAAATGGCCTTCCGCGGCGGTCGACTCGTCGCCCTTGGGCAGGCTCCCTTCTCAGGCTGGCTTGACGGGCGCGTGCTCGACAGCAATCCGACGATGGAATTTCCAGCAGCGCGGCAGATTGGCCGCAGCGGCCGGCCGGCCCGCCATTTCATCGGCGTGCTGTTTGCCGCGGAAATCTTCCGCATGGTGGTCGTCGCGGCGTTTGATCCGCCGATCAGGCTGACGGGGAAAGCAGGCCTGTGCCTGGCGCAGACCGAGACCGGTTGCATCGAAGAAAGTTTGGATGCGCTCTTCGGGTTGGGGAATGCCGCCGTCGGTCTGGTTTCGAGTCTGGACATTGTCGGCGACGTAACCGCCTCAGGATTGTCAGCACTGGCCAATTCCAGCCGGATTGCGGTGCCGGGTGCAATTGTGGACGCGGTGCCGGTCACGGCCGGCGGCGGATCTCCTCGGTTCGGCCGCGGTGTGCCATATGCGGTGACGGATCGCGGAGGCCAATACGGCCTGCTGCTACCCAGCGTGCGGCAGGTATACATCGCGCGCGCCCGGCACCCGAGCCAACCGGACCCGGTCCGAGTGCCGGTCGCGCCGGGCCTCGAGAGCGAGGGCTTCGCGGCGCACTCGGTGCGCAAGAACTTCACCTTTCACGCGCAGACCGGCCTGCTGTTGCCGCCACGGCTCTCCGTCAGCCAACAGCCGCTGTTCCCGGACACGAACGAGGTTGCCACGGTGTTTGTGGACGTGGTCCATCCGGTCGCCTCCAGTGCCACCCTCGAACCGGTCATCGTGTCCGTCCTGCCGCCACCGGGTCAGACGAATCTGCCGGCCCCCACCGAGTTGGACCTGGTTAGGTCCGAACCCACGGTGGTCGCTGGCTTCGGCGGCTCGGGGCAAAAGCGGTTCGCCGTCACCCTGAAGGCCACGCGGCCCCTGCGCGCCGACCTGCGGTTTGGGGTGGCTGTCACGCTCGGCGAGCGGACAATCACCGAGGCTGCCCGCTGGATTGTTGATCTGGGCGTCGAGCCTTCGCGGAACAACCTCGCAATCCAGAGCGATGCCCTGGACAAGGTCGGCCCCTCGCTGGTCCGCGTGTCGCCGTTGGTGGGCGGGACGTTGTCGGCCGGCGAGCCGGTGCGGCTGTTCTTCAACGAGCCCATTGACGCAGCCGTAACCAACACACACGGAGCTTTCACACTGACCCCGTCGGCGCCCGGAGGGCTGGCGTTGCGGCTTAGCGGGGATCAGACCGTGCTTGAAATCCTCCCACCCGCGTTAACGGCGGGCACCGCTTACACACTGACGTTGCAGACCCCGGTGCGCGACCTCGCCGGCAATCCCATGCAGTCAGGCTCTCTGTCGGGCTTGAACGTGACCGTGCGGTTCAGCACTCCGGCCGCCGTTTCCAGCGCGCTGCCCAACATCGGCCAGGGTGGTGGCGCGGTGACCCATGAGAACTTCGTCTTCGCGCTCGACCGCGCAGGCGGCGGCCGGCTCGTGGTGTTCAATGCCGAGACCCCGCGTCAGCCCGTCCAGGTCGCTAGCGTGGATCTGCCCGGCTTCCCGCGGGATCTCGAATTCGTGCCCAACTGGTCCTACTTCCTCCGGCCGCCGGTCCTCTTTCCGGGCGAGCCAGCGCGGACTAACCGCAATCTGTTGCTGATCGTCGGCGGCCTGACGGGTACCCGCGACGAGTTCAACACGAACCTCGATTTTCAGCGCCAGTATCTGCGCGTCTATGATGTCTCCGATCCCGCGAACCCGGTCCGTATCGCGTCCACCGAACTCAGCCAGCGTCCAAGCGTGGTGCAGAAGGTCACCTGGCATCCGCCCGAAGCCGCGTTCTTTGAGAATGAGGCTGACTTCCAGCAGGTCGCCGTGCTCGACCTCCAGGCGTTCATCAACGCCTACAATCTCGGCCTGAACGAACGGATCGCTGTGGGCGACGCCGATGGGTTCGTCCCCGGTCTTGACGGCAGCGGCCTCCTTCCCGACGGCACGACCAACACGGTGCCCAACGGCCACTACACGGACGTCGGCGACCAGCTTCCCAATTGGGAAAAGCAGCCGGTGGAATTCTACGGGCGAATCTTCGGCTTTGGCCTGCTGCCCACCGACGGGACGCGGCGAATTCTGGACTACGCCTACGACAATCGCTTCAGCATGGGGGCGCTGGCCTTCTCCGGCGGTTTTGAAACCACCGTCAACGGCACGCCCACGAACGTGGCACTTCTGCCGGGCGTCCGGATCGCGTGGTTTGGCGGCCAGCCGGTGTTCGCGCCGTCGGCAACGTTTCCGCTCGTTGCCGGATCGCGACCTAAGCGCGTGCATCTCGAATTTCAGGTCAACGTCGGGCCGGAGAGTTCGCCGGACATCCGCAACCTTGCCTTCGTCTCACTGGCCCCAGATGCCGGGGGCACGAACAAACTGCTGGTGCTCGACGTGTCCGATCCGTTGGCCCCGAAGCAGCTTCGGCGGATTCCGCTGCCGGCAGAACTGGGCCAGCCGCAATCCATCTACCGGCTGCCCGACGGCCAGCTCGTGCTCGCGCTGACCGCCGACGCGCTGGTCTTCGACCCGCGGTTGGTATTGGAGCCGGTGCCGGCGGACGGTCTGCATCCGATGTTCCGCAACCGGCTGCCGGGGGCCGGCAGCGGCAACCAGACCCTGTCGGTCTCGCGGGTCGGGGTGTTCGCCACCAGCCTGAGCGGACGCAGCGAGGTCGTGCAGTTAGAGCCGCGGCTGCGGATCGTCCAGTTCCGACCGAGCGAGGAGCTCGCCACGAATCCGCCCACCGCCAGTCTGACCGGCAGTGCCGTGCTGCGTCCCGAAACGATCAAGGCCGATCCAGTCAAGGCGGGGGCCGTGCTCCGGGCGTTGCGGGAAGTGGAGGCCGTGAGGCCGGCTTCGGTCAATGGCCTGTCTTCGAACACGCCTTCGCTGCTTCCGCCTTCACGCCCGGGTCACTATTACGTCTTGCTGGAAGCGCCGGGCGGAGCCGGAGCCGAGGTGCTCCTGGGCCTGCAATCGCTCAACCGTGCCGGCCAGCCGTTGCGGAACAAGGGCCGTGATTTTCCCGCGGTGCGGGCGGTCAGTGCCGGGGCGGCCTCGGCAATCCTCCAGACGGCGCGGCCGGGCTGTGATGCGCCGGTGCGTGAGTTCCACGCGTTCCGGCTTTCCGACGATCCGAAGAGCGCGGCCTTCAACACCTACCTGTCGGAACCCTTCGCGCTGGTGGTCGAGCCGACGACGCTGTCAAAGCTGGAGGAGGTTCAAGCCGCGCTTCCGCGGGTCGTGTTGTGGAGCGGTCACCATCTGTCCGCCTTCATTGACCCGGATATGGACGACAACCCGGTGCTAGGGCCATTCGCCGCCCGGATTACGGGCTTTGCCGGCGACGGTGGCGACTTGGCCATTGTGCCGCGCACCGCGGTGACGGCTGAGACCTTCCCCGGAACCTATATCCCGGGCTCGAATCCGCCGCCGGCCAACGGTCATGAGGCGATGCCGGGCACGTTCGACATGGTGAGTGCACACAACGCCGAGATCCGGAGCGAGACACTCGACCTCAGCCTGCCGGGCCGGGGAATGCCGATCGTCTTCCAGCGCACGATCGGTGGGCAGGATCTCTACGAGGGGCCGTTCGGCCGGGGCTGGGACTTCAATTACAACCAGGAGGTCGTGCCGCTCCGACCGCAGACCTTTGGCTCCCGCTCGGAACTCATGTTCATTGTGGCCGCGCTCACGAATGCGTCCGGAGGAGTGACTCCCTTTGCGAAGAGCGGCGACCTGGTCTTCGCGGACGGTTCCGGCCGCCTGATTCCCTATGTATCCGTCGGCGCGGAGCCGCCGCCCGAAGTGAGGGCCGATCCGCTTATGGATCAATTGCGGTGGAAGGACCGGACGCGTGCCTACTATTTGCCTTCCACCAACGCGCCGGGGGTCTTCGATCCGATCTTCGAGTTCCAGGACGGCGCATTTGCCCGGCTGACGCCTGACGGCATGCAGTTTTGGTATGACCGCACGGGCCGGCTCACGAAGGTTTACGACCGGCATCCAGCGAATTTCCACGAGCTGCAATACAACGAGCGCGCCGAACTGATCCGCATCACGGACCGGGCGATTCCCAACGGCTCACGGTTCCTGGAACTCGGTCACTATCGTTTGTCGAGCGATTCGTTCTTCGTCTCCGGACTCGATGAGCGCACCGCCAACATCTTCGTCGTCGGCAAGGTTGCCCGCCTGCGCGATTTCACCGGCCGAGTCGTGGACTACGAGTATGACGCCGACGGTCTGCTGCAGCGCCGCCGGGGCATCGCGGGCAGCGGCGTCAATGAAGGTTCCGCCGAGCGGCCCGAGGTCACCTACCTCTGGAGCGGCTGCGACGGAGCGATGGGTGGAGTCGCGGCGGGCGGTGATCCCAGCCAGCAGGATTCGGCGTTGTTCGCAGCCAACGTCAACGGCATCTCCAAGCGGGTTGAGGGGGCCGGGAACGGAGTGGGCGGGAACGTGCAAACGGAATTTCTGTCCGCCGGAATATCCAAGATCACCGGGCCCGACCAAGCGGTGACCGAGTTCAAGTTTGATGTCCGGGGCTATCCGCAGGAACGGCGGGAGAGTGGCCCGGGAAACAGTCCGGCCATTACCACTTACGGCTACAACCAGCATGGCTTGTTGACCAACACGGTGGATCCGCTCGGGGCGCAGACGATCACGGTATATGACTCCGCGAATCCGGTTCTGCGCGCCCGTATGAACGTGTTGCGGACGGAGCGGCGACCTGGTTCCCGCGGTGGACCCGTGCTCGCCACATCCATTCCCACCTATGACCTGCGGTTCAATCTGCCGGTTGGTGACATGACGGATGTCAATGGCCACCGCCACACCCGGGTGCTCAACACGGATGGGACCGAGATTGAACGGATCCTGCATCAAGGAGCAGGCGAGACGAGCTACCGCTACAACGAGTTTGGTCAGTTGCTCGGGGTGACTTCGCCCGACGGAGTCCAGTCGGGTTACGAATACAACGAGGCTACCGGTTTTCCTGAGGCGGAGTTGCGGGGCGGCAACCGGTTTGCGCTGGGCTATGATTCCACATTGGCTGCGCGCCAGGGACGGCCGACGACAATTACGCCGCCACGCGGGGCGCCGATCCAGATCACCTATGATGATCGGCTCATGCCCACGGAAGTCCACCGGGGCCAGATGGTGCTGAAGCGCGGCTACGACGCCAACGGCAACACGGTCTACAGTGAGCGCAAGGTCAACGCGCTGGAGCGGCTGGTGGAGCGGCACAAATTCAACCGGATCAACTTCCTCGAAAAGAGCGTCGTGGCCGGCGTGGACGTGAACGGGTCCACTCTGGAACTGACCACCCTGTTCGGCTCTTCCGCCGCGGACGCGTGGCGCGTGCGGTCCATCACCTACCCGGGAGGGCAGGTTCGGACCTTCGACTACGACCACCTAGGGTTAGTCCGTCGGATCACGCTGGGCACCTATGTCGAGGAGTTCGGCCGCGATGTTCACGGCAACGTGCTTGAGTTTCGCCAGGGCGGCAAACTGACCCGCGCGTATGGCTACGACGGCCACGACCGACTGACCAACTTGGTCAGCTTCGGGCAGGTGGGCGAAGAGCGCGTGCAGAAAGCATACTTCCCCGGCGGTGAACTCGCGGAGCTGACTGTGAGCGATGCCAAGTTTGGCGAACTCAGCCGCCTGACGGTGGGGGAAATTGACGCCCTTGGGCGGGTTCGGAAGCAGACGCAGAAGGGTTCGCAGTCGGACGCCCGCGTGACGTTCGAATATCCGGCCGACAACACTGGTGGTGGCGTCATCACTGACGGCCCGCGCGACCGGGTGGAGTCGCGCCACGACGCCGCCGGCTATCCTCGTTCGCTGAGCCACGCCCTGGCGAGTGTCACGCTCACGCCCGACGGCAATGGCAACCTTACGGAAACCCTGTCCAACGAGGGGGCGCGCACCTACCCGGCGTCCTCGCGGTTCGACGAACTTGATCACCTGTTCGAGTTGGCTGACGAGCTGGGCACGCACACCACGCTCGAACCGCGACTGGACGGAGCCCCCGAGAAAATCTTCGACGGCCGGGGCAAAAGAACTGACCAAGCCTTCTCGGTGCTCGGGGAGTTGCTCCAGCAAATTCGGCCCAACGGCGTGCAGTTCAACTTCCGGCGCGACAAGAACCGCCAGCCCACGCTCGCCGCCGACACAACGCTTAAGGGCCACGAGCACGCCTACGACACCGCTACGTTCCGCCCGACCGAGTTCCGCCTGCGTTCCACCCAGAGCTTCCTGTTCCAGGACCCGAACGAGCTGAACCTGCCGAAAAGGATCCTGACTCCCGGCGGTTCGACCGAGGTGGGCTACGACTTGCAGGGGCGGATTACCTCACGCACCGCGGACTATGCCCAGGGCGAACCCTACAAGCTGACGGTCGAGCATGACGCGCTCGGGCGGCTCCGTTCTTCGACCTACGGGATGGATGGTCAGCACACCGCCAGCTTCAGCTACGATCTGCTCGGCCCGCTGACAGAGGCCTCCTATACCGAATCGCAAGGCACCTTCACCGTCTCCGCGACACTCTACGCCGACGCCAGCCGTGAGACGGTCCGATATCCCAGCGGCCTTGAACTGGTCGAAGACCGCGACCTCGGCGCGAGGTTGATCGGCATCCGCGAACGCGGCGGCGGCGACGCCTATCGGGTGGTCCGGCATGTCGGTGTGTCCGAACGCGGCGAAGTCTCGCTGGGAGGTGGAATAATCATCGAAACCAACCGTTTTGATC
Organism: Verrucomicrobiales bacterium; assembly: GCA_040375265.1. Classification (GTDB taxonomy): domain Bacteria; phylum Verrucomicrobiota; class Verrucomicrobiia; order Limisphaerales; family UBA9464; genus CAIWAH01. Next base: position 3,598 of record JBEISV010000099.1, on the reverse strand, counting down.
TGCGCCGCCGTCTCGCCGCGCGGACGTTTGTCCGCGCCACCGATGGCCGCGTTCTCGCGGACCTCCGCTACCGCTACGACGCGGCCGACAACATCGTGGCCCGCCAGGAACTGCATCGTCACGGCCGCACCGACGTCTACGAATATGACGACGGCAACCGGTTGAAGCGTGCGGACTTCGGCCTCCGGGTTGATTTGAAGGACGCCGTCCGCCACAGCGCCGAGGGATTGCTGGAACCGTTCGGGTTTAAGGCGGGCCGTTATGCCCGCACCTACGGCTACGACGGACAGGGCTTCGACCTGCTGCAACAGGTCACCACGATCAACCCCAACCCGCTGACCGTCGCGCCGGTTCCGTTCGTCGCGACGTTGGAGAATCCCGACGCCTCGCTGTTCCCGCTGAAGCTCGACGGGATCGAGCGCGGCGCGCCCGATCCGCTCGGCAACACGATTTCCACGCGGCTCCTTGTGGCTACGGCCGGGGGCGGCCTCCAGCGGGTTTCGGCCCAGCTCAAATACAGCGCGTTGTCCCAGCTAGTCCGCGTCGAGCGCGAAGATGGGTTGATCGTGGAATACGAGCACCAGCCCAGCGGACTTATCCACCGCCGGCGTGTCACCGGCCCCGGGTTCACCAATGACGTGGCCTTTGTCTGGGACGAAGGCCGCCTCATCGAGGAATATGAGCGCGTGGGCGACACCAACCGTCTCCGCGCCCGTTACCTCTACGCTGACGAAGATTCCCCATTCGCGGCGGAGTTCGCGGACGCGGGCGGTCAGTTGCGTCGCCATTGGTATCTCCGGGATGCGCTGGGCTCAGTCGTGGCCGTGGCGGATCCGGCCGGCGAGGTCGTCGAGCGGGTGCAATACGATCCGTGGGGGCAGCCCGTGATCGAAGGGCACGACAGCCGCCCGCCGCGGGTGGCCTTCGTGGCGCCGTCGGTCAATGGCGAGTTCATCCTCCAGTTTTCCGAGCCGGTCTTCCCGCTGCTCAACGCGCCGGCGGCACCCGAACTGCCTGGGGCCGACGGCACGCTGTTCACCGCCCAACGTGAGCTTCCCCGCGACGCGGTGAAACTCGTGACCACGGGCGGACTGGTAAGCACCGAACTTATCTACGAGGACGACCTGCCCACCGGCTTTGCCTTCGGCCAGATCCTCCGGGTGAAGCCGCAGCCCACCACCGCCACCATTGTTGGCCTCCAGATCGGCGGGGCGTTCCTGCTGGATGAATGGGGTAATCCGAACGTGGCCGAGACGCTCAATTTCGTGGTGGCGGTGCCCGGCCGGCCGCTCTATGAGGCGCCCTCCGTCCAGCAGGACACCCGGCCGCCCGTCCTGGCCCGCAGCGCCGTTGGCTCACCGATGCTGTTTCACGGCCAGTTCTGGGATGCCGACGCGGGCCTGCTCTACCTGCGCGCCCGCTTCTACGACCCCAGCACCGGCATGTTCCTCCAGCAGGATCCGATGGGCTACGAGGATAGTCCGAACCTGTATGCCAGCTTCGGTCACAACCCGGTTACCTTCCGTGATCCTCGCGGAATGTCCAAAGGCCGTCCGAGCGCACCTAAGAAAACGGCAAAAACACGAAGCCAGCGCGACACGTTGGTGGATCAGGATCCCATTACTGAGCCGGACGGCTCGGTCGGCCAGATTGCCCAAGGCACCGCGGGCAAATCCAGCAAACAGGCCCAACGGTCAAACCAATCGGTGGACAGCCTGGCAGGCGGGCCCCAACCGCGGCCGGCACCCAAGACTCCAGAAACCAAGCAGCAAATCAGAGCGCGAATCGAGGACAACTTGGCTGCCTCCAAGGCTGCAAGACAAAGGTCCGGTTACGTCGACCCGCCTCGGGCGAAGGAAAATGACCTGGACTACGAGCTATACACCACGCCGTCCGGTGAAAAGAGGATCCGATTCCGGGCCGCGTCCGCTAAGACCGCAAAGGAGGCAAATCCGGGCCGCAACTATACAGAAGATGTCGCCGCAGGGATTACCATCGAAGGCGACGTCTACGTTCACGAGGGACGACACCGAGCTATCGGTGCATCACGTGGAGACGACATTCCAGCAGAATTGGGAGGTATCCCGAACCGGCGTGGATGGCTTGACTACGAATATCGATCTGAACCGGTAACGGACATCCACGGGGTGCCCGTGAAAGACCTGAAAATTGACTACACCCTGCCGGAAGCCAAGTCCGTCAAGGAATCGGTGCGTATGTGGGAGAAACTGAACCCCTAGGTAACGTGTCCCTAAACTTCTACAGCCATTTCTTTGGCATGCTTTGCCGAGTAATGATCACCGTTGCCGGCTGTGCGGCCTTACTCGCGGCGCAACCCCTCATCACTCTAGAATACCGTATTACCGGCTCGGCGCTGCGCGTGTCGCCGGCGGTGTTGTCGGTGCCCAAGGGCCTTGCGGGGTCCGTGGCCGCCGAGGTGATCGGCGAGGCCGCGTTGCCAATGGGAACGTTCGCCTCGGCCACGTTGCGTGGGCCGTCGTTTGAGGCGCGTGAGATCTTCGCCGCGCCGGGACAGCCGCTCGTGCTGCCGCCGCTCAACGTCGTCGGTGACTACCAGCTCGACAACATCCGCCTGGCGCACAGCGAGGGCACCAACGTGGTCACGCTGCTGGAGGGTTCCCCGGCGTCGGTGCCCGTGCATGTGTTCGACGAGGTGCTGGTGTCCAAGGTCACGTCGCGTCCGCTGACCGGCGACGAGATCAAGGAGAAGGGCATCTTCATCGACGAGCAGAACTTCCGCGTGACCGAGTTCGAGGTGGGCTTCGTGCTGGATGGGAAGACGATTCCCGTGAGGCTGCCGGTGGTCGCGCCGCGGGCCAACCAGTCCACGGAAATCATCCCGGCCGCGGAACTCGAGCGCCGGCTCAAGGCGGCCGAGGAGATCAACCAGAACCTCGCCGGCCGGCTCCAGTTGCCCGACGCGGTGCGGGTGGCGTCCATCGAATTGCAGCCGGTCAACTTCCAGTTCACGGAGGAGAGCGAAAACGACTTGGGCCTGAGCGTCCCGCCGATCCCCGCGCTGCTGGTGATCCCGGGCAACATCGGCTTCCTGCACCAGTTCTTCTCCGTGCAGGTGTTCACCGAGAACGCCGCGCCCGCCGGCTCCGGCCTCAGCGGGCTGAACGTCCGCGCCGAACTGGTGCTGCCGCCCGGCCACGACGGCATTCCCGCGTCCAGCTTCGCGGCTCCCGGCGACGATCCGCTCCGCTTTGCCCGGATCGGAACGAGTCAGGAGGCCCGCACGAACCAGCCCGTCGTCCGTCCCGGAGCCGACGGCAAGGTGGGCACGGCCGACGACATCGGCCGGCTCCAGGCGGGCGAAGGCGGGCAGGCGGAGTTCCTCGTGGAAGGCCTGGAGGAAGGGTTGCACGTCATGAACCTCCGGCTGACGGCCGACCTGGAAGGATTGGCCGCCGGGTTGGTGAAGATCACCGGCAAGGCGGCGGGCTCGGTGCTCGTGCGCAACCCGAAGTTCTCCCTGGCCTTCACCCATCCGCGCACGGTGCGGCGCCAGGAACCCTACGAGGCCGGCGTCACCATCCTCAACACCGGCAGCGGGGTGGCGAACTTCGTCCGG
>JBEISV010000325.1:0-5526 GCA_040375265.1 Verrucomicrobiales bacterium | reverse complement strand
CTCAACGTCGCGCTGGGCGGCATGAAAGGCATCACGCTCGTGCAGGCCTTCCAGTATTGGGCGAAGATGTTCGCCATCTCCGTGCCCGTCTTCGTGCTGATGAGCGTGTATGGAGGGTATGGGAAGCAGGTGGAAACAAACGGCCAGACCACGAGCCGAACTGGGAAAGCTTTGGAGGCACCAACCTCCATCGACACCATTTATGGCGCTCCGCGAGTCACCAACCTGATCAGCCTGAGCACCCGGATGACGGTTGAATCCGTGAATGGCTGGGTCCGCTTCGGGGCGCCTTCGCTGGCAGTCCGTCTGGAGGACCGAGCCCGGGCGCTGTTCGGCAACGGTGTGCCCTACTACATGGTGAGCGACGCCAAACTCGCTTCCGTGCTGATCGAGTATGCGCGGTTCAGCGGCAAAACGGTCGTCGCCCACACCAACCTGGACCTTCCCCGCATGCTGGGCCCCATGACGATTCGAGAGACCAACTGGTCCGGAGTCATCAGCCAATACACCAGTTTCCTGACCAACCACGGTGTGTTCCTCCAGCCAGCCGGATCTCAAATCTTGGCCATGCCGCCCGCGATGGCAGCCACCTTGGCCAACGCCCAAAGTGTGCAATCCCGGCTCCCGCTTCCAGCCAAGGCTCCGAAGGACGAGACTTGGTTGAACCCCTTCGGCCCGCTGACCACCAAGGCCGCCAAGGCGGCAAAGTTGGATTCCCAGCAGGCCAAACCCTACGCCCTCCTCTACACCTACTCGCTGATCATCGCGCTGGTCTGCGGCACGGCCGGGCTGCCGCACATCCTTGTGCGCTTCTACACCAACCCCGACGGCGCCGCCGCCAAGCGCACCACCATGTGGGTGATGATCCTGATCGGCATCTTCTACGTGTTCCCGCCCGTCTTCGGCGTCATGGGCCGCAACCTCATGCCCTCGCTCTACGAAGGCACCGGCGCGAAGGGGACGGACAAGGTGGTGCTGGAACTGCCCAAGGTGTTGGACGCGAAAGACGGAGGAATTTGGAAAGCAGGAAAACAGGAAGACGGGAAGACGGGAGCCGACGGTTACGGCCTGTCTTCCTCCCCGCCTGTTTTCCCGTCTTCCACCACGGCAGCAACCGGCGCCTCGGGAGGAATCCCCTGGGGCAGCATCCTGTCGGGCATCACCTGTGCCGGGGCGTTTGCGGCGTTCATGAGCACCTTCAGCGGCCTGCTCGTCTCCATGACCGGCGCGCTGGCGCACGACGTTTACGGGCGGATGCTGCGGCCCAACTCCACGCCCGCCGAGCGGATGCGCATGTTCAAGTTCTGCGCCGTCGCCGTCGGCACCGTGGCGGTCGTGCTCGGCAGCTTCGTCGAGCCGCTCCAGATCAACTTCATGGTCGGCCAGGCCTTCGCCATCGCCGCCGCCAGCTACTTCCCGCTGCTCTTCATGAGCGTGTGGTGGCGCGGCATGACCATGCGCGGCGCCGCGGCCGGCATGCTGACCGGCGGCGCGTGCGCCCTCGCCGCGGTGACGCTCACGAACTTCAGCGACCTGAAGTGGATCGCCCTCGGGGACTTCTGGGCCGCCCATCCCCTGCTCCGCATCCTCTGCGAACAGCCCGCCATCTGGACCGTGCCGCTGGCCATCGGCCTGATGGTCGCCGTCTCCAAGCTCACCCGCGCCGGCGTGCCCGCCGACGTGCGGATGAAGATGCTGGTCCTGCACGCCCCGGAAAAACTCGGCCTCAAGCAGGAATACATCAAGGAACACGAGGCCCACGGGCATTGAGCTGGAACGATGCCGTTGCCCGGGGCCCGGTCGGCCACGTCCGCCCGACCATCCCGGCGGCCGGCGCAGGGGTAACGACGGAATGACGCGCGAACCATTCGGTTCGCCCTCCCGGTCCCAGTGCTGTCGCCTTCGCGGGCGGGCAGGCAATCCCCACCGAGCCGGGCCTCCATGCTCCGGCCGCACCACCCGGCCTGAGTGTTTCTACTCACTCAAAATTGAGTAGGTCCCGGGCTTCCCCGGATACCGCCGCCGTGGGCTACCGTGTCGCCTGAACGACATGAAGGCCCTGATCGTGGATGACCATGCGGCGATGCGCCGGCTGCTCGGGAGCTGCCTCCCGGACGCCTGGGAATTCGCCGAATGCGGCGATGGCGCCGCCGCGGTCACCGCGTATCCGGGGCTCCGACCCGACTGCGTCCTCATGGACGTCGAGATGCCCGTCATGGACGGCTTCACCGCCGCCGTCCGCCTCCGTGAACTCGATCCCGCGGCCTGGATCGTCTTCGTGTCGCAGCACGCCGGGGCCGGTTTCCGGGAAATGGCCGCGCGCCTCGGCGCCCGCGCCTTCGTGCCCAAACAGCAGCTCGAACAGCTCGCCGCCGCCCTGCCGGCGGAGGCTGCTCTTCAAGCGATTTCCGTCCCGGCCGCCCCCTTTTCTACACTGCCATGACCGCCGTTAACGCAAAGCCCATAGCCCACCGCCCAATGTCCTCCAGTCGCCGCCTCAAGGTCCTGTTCCTGGCCGCGCTGGTGCTATGCCTCCACCTCACCGCGCCAGTCGCTTTCGCCGCGCCGACGATCACTTCCCAGCCTGTGTCTCAGACAGTGACCCAGGGGGCGAATGTGACGCTTTCGGTGGCGGCGACGGTTTCCTCCGGCGCGCTGAGCTACCAGTGGCGGAAGGAGGGGCTGGCGATTCCTTCGGCGACGGCGGCGAGTTACAGCATAACCGGCGTGCAGCCGTGGCAGATCGGCGACTACACGGTGGTGGTGACGGATGCGGGCGGCTCGGTGACGAGTTCGGTGGCGGCGTTGACGCTCACGGGCGTGCCGTCGGGCGTGTGGAAGGGGCTCGTGGGCTATTACCCGTTGAGCGGAAATGCGAACGACAGCACCGCCTTCGTTCGCCACGGCACGGTCTCGGGCGCCACCACCACGACGGATCGCTTCAGCCAGGCTTCCTCGGCCTACAGCTTCAATGGTGCGTCGCACTTTATCTCTGCCGCCGCCGGCACGCCCGGCTGGCCCAGCGCCAATGCCGACCGCACGGTGTCGGTCTGGTTCAAAACCGCCTCCACCACCGCCTCGGGCAACCTCTTCGCCCTCGGTGCACGCGCATCGAACCAGCGATTCTCCCTGCTCTTCTTCAACGCCACGGCACCGGCCTTCATCGGCGAGAACAATGATCAGGGCTACACCACGGCCTCGCTCGCGGGCGCGGTGTGGCATCACTGCGTGATCACCTACGGCTCGAATGTGGGCAAAGTGTTCATGGATGGCGTGAAGCTGACGACTCCCGTCTCGTCGTGGACGAAGACGCTCGCCACCGACGGCACGCAGCCCTTTTTCCTCGCCGTGAATGCCCAGCAGCAGGGCGAATACTTCGCCGGCAGCCTGGATGACGCCCGCATCTACAATCGGGCGCTGAGCGAGAGCGAGGTGGCGGCGCTCTACGCGCAGGAGAACGGGGCCAGCCTCTTGGTGGTGGGAAATCAGACCATCATCGCCAGCGGCGACACCACGCCGGACAGCGCTGACGATACGGCCTACGGCACCACCCCGGTGGGCACGCCGGTCACGCGCACCTTCACGCTGCGAAATCCGAATCCGACCGCGGCTCTCACGATCGGCACGGTGACCTTGACGGGCACGGGCGCAGGGCAGTTCAGCATCACGACCGTCCCGACGGCCAGCATTCCGGCGGGCGGCAGCACCACTCTGGGCATCACCTATCTGGCAGGCGCGTCGGGCGTGCATGACGCCGTGGTCAGCATCCCGAACAGCAGCGCGGGCACGCCTTCCTTCACCTTCTCGACCGGTGGCCGCACGGTGGGGATTGCGCTCACCGACGCGGCCACCAGCGTGACCAATGCCACCGCCACGCTCCAGGGGACCGTTTATCCGAGTGGCGCATCCGCAGCCTATTATTTCCAATACGGCCCGGACACCAGCTACGGCTCGTTCACGCCTACGAACGCCCTGCCAGCCTCCAACCTTTTCTACGCGGTGAGCAACGTGATTTCCGGCTTCACGCCCGGCATCACCAACCATTACCGGCTCGTGGTCACGAACGGGGCGGGGATTTTCCACGGCGACGATGTCGCCTTCGGCTCGCCGGTGATCACGCTGCTGGGCGCGGCCACGCTGACCAATGAATGTCACGCCAGCTTCACCGACCCGGGCGCAAGCAATTCCGCCGGTTTCCCCGTTTCGGTCAACGGCAGTGTGGACACGAACACTCCCGGCACCTACACGCTCACCTACGCCGGCACGAACACGGTCGGCGGCGTGGGCACCGCCACGCGCACCGTCGTGGTGCGGGACACCATCCCCCCAGTCATCACCCTGCTCGGCGGCAATCCGCTGACCCATTTGATCAATGTTCCGTTCACGGATCCCGGCGCGACCGCACTGGACGCCTGCGGCGGCAGCGTGCCCGTGAACACGGACAGCACGGTCAACCCCGCCGTGGCCGGAACCTATTTCGTCAGCTGCTCGTCCACGGACAATTACGGCAACAGTGCCACCAACGTGCGCACCGTGGTCGTTCGCGTCCCGGTGACTCTGACGGTGCTGAACATCAACGACAGCGGCCCCGGCTCGCTGCGGCAGGCGGTGCTGGATGCAATATCTGGCGACACCATCACTTTCGCCAACACGCTCTCCGGCCAGACCATACTTCTGACCAGCGGGCAGATTGTGTTGGATAAGAACCTGACCCTTGACGGTTCCGCGCTGGCGAACGGCATCCGCATTGATGCGAATAACTCCTCGCGCATCTTCATGGTGAACAGCGGCACCACCAATGTGCTGAATTCGCTGACGCTCTACCGTGGCCGTGCCCACGGCGCCAACGGCGCCAACGGCGCCCCCGGCGTCACCGGCGGCAACGGGTTCGGCGGCGGCATCTACAACGCCGGCACGCTGACGGTCAATCACTGCACTTTGACCAACAATCGCGCGGCCGGCGGCAATGCCGGCAACGGCGTCCCCGGCGGGCTCGGCGGCCCCGGTTTCGGCGGCGGCATTTACAACGCCGGCACCTTGACGGTCAACCGCAGCACTTTGGCCAACAATAGCGCCAATGGCGGAAAAGGTGGCGACAGCGTCGCCGCCCACGGCGGCAACGGCGGCCTCGGCAACGGCGGTGGCATCTACAACAGCGGCTCGTTGACGATCAATCACTGCACTGTGGTCAGCGGTAGCGTCCAAGGCGGCAACGGCGGCAACGCTTTAAGCGTCAACACCAATGGCGGCAACGGCGGCAACGGCAACGGCGGCGGCATTTACAACGGCGGCACGATGGCGGCCAACCACTGCACTTTGGTCAACAATAACGCCAACGGCGGCAACCGCGGCCCCGGCGGCGGCGGGACCACCACCGCAGGATCTGGCTTCGGTGGTGGCATCTACACCGGCGTCATACTGAACCTGACCAACTCCCTCGTCTGCGGCAACGCGGCCTCGGTTCTTGGCCCGAATATTCAGGGCAGCATCCGCTCCGGTGCGAACAATCTCGTGGATGCGAACGCG
>JBEISV010000217.1:0-7492 GCA_040375265.1 Verrucomicrobiales bacterium | reverse complement strand
GGGCGAGCCGTTCTCCGGCCAGCGCCTCCGGCCAGATTACGGACTGGGGGAATCCCAGCCGCAGGTTTGAGATCCGAAACGCACCGGTCGCAGTATGGAGGCGTGACCCCACCGCCTGAAGCCCCATCACCACTTGGTTGACCGCCTCCTGCAAAACTTGCCGGGGCGCCGCCGGATTGCCGACGTCGAACACGTCCACTCCACCGTTGAACCGCCGGCCCACGAAGGCATGCCGCCCCGACACACTGACCTTATAAAAGCCTCCCGGATGGGGCACAAAGGCCTTCATCGCCGGCGCCGTCGGCGTGCCCACGTCAAAGAGGGTCAACCCCTGGTCGCTCGTGACAAAACACAGGTTGCCCGCCACCTGCAGGTCGGTGACCAGGCCGGAAACCGCCATGGACTGGCGCAACACCGGCTCGGCAGGGTTGCTCACTTCCATCACCATGAGCCCGGTGGAGTCGTCGCCCACAAAGGCAAAATCGCCCACCACCTGGACGGCATACGCCACGCCCGGGGTGTCGCGGTCGCCCAGCAGCAACGGGCCGGCGGGATTGGTCACGCTGATCACCTGAAGCCCGGCGTAGACGCCCGCCACGTAGGCGATGCCGTCCACCACGTGAACGGCACTCGCACCGTTCGGGGTTTCGTGGGCGCTCACCAGCACCGGCGCCCAGGGATTGGACACATCGACGACTTGGAGGCCGACGGCGACATTGGCCAGGTAAGCGAAGTTGCCGACGACCTGGACGCCCCGGACGGAACCGGGCGCGGCGAAAGTGCCCATGAGCACCGGGGCTGCGGGATCGGCGGTGTCGATGATCCTGAGACCGGCGTCGCCATCGGCCACGTAGGTGCGGGTGCCCACCACCTCAAGGTCGTTCCCGGAACTGAAGCCGGGCAAGGTCAACGTGCCCAGCGGCTCCAGGATCGCCTCTTGGGTTTGGGCGACCGCCGGCAACAGGAGGCCGAACACACAACCGAGGGTGACCGCGCGACGGCGCCAAGCTTGAACTTCAGGACACGCGGCCCGCCGACCTGCTGGCCCGCCCGCGTGGGGGTGCTCAAGGACGGGTATCATCGAAGGGGTGTCCATGGAGGCACTGTCCATTCGGGGAACTCGTCTGGAAACGCCAATCTTACGCGGGTGGCATCCATCGCCAGAGTGGGCATCGGTTCCGGGCGGCGAGAATCTATTCCATGGCCCCCGCCCGAACCCGGTGGGTCAACCGGGCCGGCCAACTTTTGCCGTTACCGTCGCGCCGACCGCTTCACCGCGTCGATGATCTTGCGGTCGTCGTCGCCGGCGTCACGGACCAGTTCAAGGAATTGCGGCAGCGTCAGATTCACCCCGCGGAGGAATGGGCGGTCGCCACCACAGCCATACATCAGGTCCGCGGGCATCTCGCCGCGGAGCTTGAGTCGGGCCTTCACAATCAGCCGGGGCAGCCAGGCAATGCCGTCCACCGCGGCCGATTTCGCCGGCAGGTCGGCCATTTTCGCGATCTTTCCGGTGCCCTGCCCTTGCATCACCCGGAGGAAATAATCCCGGCGGATCGCCTGCACCGCGAGCGTGGTGGCGTAATCCGGTTCGCCGTAGCCGAGGAAGTCATCGATGAAGTCGAAGAGTTCCTGCGCCGTGCAGCCGATGGTGGCGAGGAACGCCACATCTGCCGCCGCGAACATCGTGCGGGGATCCTGCCGGCCGGCCTGCCATGCGGCCACGCCGCGCTCATAGACAGCCCGGAACTGCGTCTGCCAATCGGACTCGCTCATGCTGGGAGCGTAAGGCAAAGCCCATCCCGCCGCCACTTTCGCGCCGGAATCGCCGCCGGCCCGAATCCCAATCCGCACCGAGGCGGCGCCGCCGGCCGAGCCCGGCCCTCCGACGGGCAGATGCCAGTCGGGACTTGCAGGCGCGGCCAGTCGGCCGATTCTCCGCGGGCCATGTCGAATCCTGCTGAGCGCAAGCCCGCCTACTCCGACCCGTTGCTGATCGTCATCGCCGCCCTGCTGTTGGTGGCCCTGCTCGCCACCGTCTATTTCTCCGGCAGCCGGCCGGCCCACGAGTTCACCCATGAACCGGCGGTCCGGCCGCGGCCGATCCTCACCAACGAAACCCGCGTGGTGATCGTGACCCAGGAGGCCGCCAAGACCGGAGGTCATGGCACCCCGGCGGCAACCGACCACGCCGAAGCCCCGAAGGCCGAAGCGAAGCCGGTGGTGGCCGAAGCCAAACCCGCCGTTGCCGCCCCGGTGGCCGCCACGGCCGCGGCGCCGGTGGTGAAGGCCACCGCGGACGGCAAGCTGAAGGGCAAGATCGTGCTCAAGGGCACCCCGCCCGCCGAAAAGCCCATCGCGGCGCTCAAATCCGATGCGAATTGCGGCAAGGCCAACGCGGCCGCCCAGGTCACCACCCGCAATTACGTTGTGGGCGCGGACGGCGGGCTCGCCAACGTTCTGGTGCAGGTGAAGCAGGGATTGTCCGGCACGTTCCCGGCGCCTGCGAACAAACCGCTGATCGACCAGCAGGGTTGCATGTATGAGCCCTACATCAGCGCTGTGATGGCGGGCCAGAAGTTCGACATCCGGAACTCCGATCCCTTCATGCACAACGTCGCGGCGACGGCCAAGCTCAACAAGGGCTTCAACTTCGCCCAGGCGAACGCCGGCCAGGTAAACGAGAAGGTTTTCGACAAAGCCGAGCAGGTCCGCCTCGCCTGCAACGTCCATCCGTGGATGATCGCCTACGTAAACGTGATTGAGCACCCGTTCTTCGCGGTGACCGATGCCAAGGGCGAGTTCGAGCTGCCCGCGGGCTTGCCAGCCGGGAAATACACTGTGGAAGTCTCCCACCTGAAGGCAGGCATCCAGACTTTCGAAGTCGAGGTCGCGGCCGGCAAGGGCGCCGAGGCGACCGTGGAGCTGGCGGTGAAATGACGGCCAAGCCCCTTCACTGAGTCGAAGCAACCGGAGTCTGCCTGGCGGCGGCTCCGGTTTTTTCGTCGCCCGCCCCGCCGGTTATGCGGCGGGTTCACCCGCCGAACCGGCTGCCGGGTTGCCGGCGCTTTCCCGGCGCAACCGCACGCGGCTGATCCGCAGGCCGTCGAGTTCCTCGACCACCAGCTCGTAGCCGCCCAGCCGGACCCGGTCCTTGCGCCGCGGAAAGCCCCCGAGCTGCTGGGTCACCCAGCCGCTGACGGTCGTCACGTCACCGCCCTCGACGACTTCGCCGGTCAGGTCCGCCAGCTCAAACAAGGGCAACGCCCCGTCCAGGTCCCACTCATGGTCGCCGTGCCGGGTGAGCCGGGGTTTCTCGAAGTCGAATTCGTCCTGAATCTGGCCGACCAGTTCCTCGAGGATGTTCTCCAGCGTCACCATGCCCGTGGTGCTGCCGTATTCGTCCACCACGAAGGCGAAATGGAGTTTCCGCTCCAGGAACAATTGCAGCACCCGTTCCAGCCGCGCGGTTTCCGGCACGAAGATCAATTTCCGCGCCACCGTGGCGAGGTCGAAGCCATGCCGGGAGCGGTCGCGCTGGGTGAAGAGGTCCTTGTAATGGACCACTCCCAACGTGCGGTCGAGGTCGCCCTGCTCGCACAGCGGGAACCGGGAGTAGCGGGTCTTCTCCGCCGTCTCGAGGCAGGCCGCCATCGAGTCTTCAGTGCTGAGGAAGGTGATCTCCCGGCGCGGCCGCATGACCTCGGCGACCACCCGGCGGCGCAGGTCGAGCGAGTTCAGCACGATGTCCCGGCCCAGGTCAGTGCCCGCGTCGTCCTTGTGGGCCGACATGACCATCAGGCGCAGTTCCTCCGGCGAATGGCTGCCCTCCTCCTCCAGGGACTCCACGCCGAGCTTGTGGGCGATCCAGAGCGCGGTGTTGTTCACCACCGCGATGAACGGCTTCGCGAGGCGGATGAACCACGTGAGCGGCGCCGCGATGGCGAGGGCGATGGGTTCGGTCCGGTTGATGGCCAGCGCCTTCGGCAGGGCCTCGCCCCCGATCATGAGCACGAAGGAGGTGATGACGAAGCCCGCGCCGAGCGCGACGCTGTAGGCCCAGTGCTTGGGCGGCAGGCCCAGCGAATGCAGGGCCGGCTCGGCGATCACCTCGACCATCGGCTCGACGTAACGCCCGAGCCCCATGCCGGCCAGCGTGATGCCGAGCTGGGTCGCGGTGATGGCGACGTTGAGGTTGCGCTTGAGCGCCCGGGCGGCGACGGCGCCCCGCCGCTTGCGGGTGACGGCCGCCTCCAACTGGGTGTCGCGGATCTTCACCAGCGCGATCTCCGCGGCGACGAAGAAGCCGTTGAACAGGATCAGCACCACGGCCACAAAGCCCTTGCCCGCCAGCGTCACTAACAGGTCCGTGCTCATACGTTCACCTCCCCGAAGACCACCCGCAGGATGTCGGTGAGTGAGACCAAGCCGCGCTCGCGGCCATCACGGTCCACGACGATGGCAAGCGGCTGGCCGCTGCGCTGGAGGCGGCGGAGGGCGACTTCCAGGCGCACCGATTCGTCGAGGAACAGCGCGGGTTTGAGGAAGTCTCCGGCCTTTGTTTCGGGCGGCACCACGTCGCGGTAGAGCAGATTCTTCAGGCTTACCACACCCACGATGCGGCGACTGCGGCCCTCGCCGCTCCACACGGGCAGGCGCGTGTGGCCGCTGGCCTGGCAGCGTTGCAGCACCTCGGAAACCGGCGTGGTCACCAGCACGGAATCCACTAGGTCGAGCGGGCGGGCCACCTGGCCCACCGTGCGGTTCTGGAGTTCGAGGACGCGGGAGATCAGCGTCCGCTCGGTGGCGCCCAGTCGGTGGCCCGACTCCAGCATGAGGGAACGCAGTTCGTCACGGTTGCCGAACAGCCGCCCGGTCAGCGCGGCACCGCCGGTGAACTTCAGCAGCAGCGCGGCAAACGTCTCCACGATGGAAACCAGCGGGGCCAGGACGAAGTGGATCGCCCGGAACGGATACGCGAGACGCAGCGAAAGGCGGTTGGGAAACTTGCGGAACAGAGCCTTGGCCAGCAGGTCCGCGAACAGATAGAGCACCAGACCGAGCAGCAGCAACGCGGGCCAAAGCAGCCACGGCTCGTCGCCCAGCAGGTGGTGCAGGTCGGCGGCGAGCAGCACCATGAGGGCGAAGTTGGCCAGCGTGTTGCCGACCAGGATGGTCCACAGGAAGTTCTCCGGCGCCTCCAGATACCGCAGCAGCGTGCGGGCGCTACGGTTGCCCTGCCGCGCCTGGTGCCGGATGCGCAGGCGGTTGAGCGCCATCACCCCGGCTTCCATGCCCGACATGAAGGCCGACATCACGAACCACGCTCCGACCCCGAACCAATGCAACGCGTCGAAGTTCATGCCGCGCCCTCCTTCGACTCCACCAGCAGTTCCCGCACGCGCCGTTCGTCGGCCGCCTGCACGGTCAGGGTCAGGCCCCGGAACCGGAACGATTCGCCCACCGCGGGCACGACCTCGGCGAGCTTCACCGCCAATCCGCCCAAGGTATCAACCTCGGCCACCTCGCCCAGGTCGGGGAATTCACGGCGGAAATCGTCGAGCCGCATCGCCCCGTTCACCCGCCATCGGCCCGGGGCAAGCTTCTCCATCACGAAACCTTCGGCCTCCCCTTCGCCCCGGATCTTGCCGATGACCGCTTCCAGGATGTCCTCGAGTGTCACCAAGCCGGTCGTCGTGCCGAATTCATCCAGCACGATGGCCATGCCGCGTTGCTGGCGTTGGAGCGCCTCGAACAGCTGCAGCAGGTTCATGCTTGCCGGCACGAACGAGGGAAACTCCAGCGCCTCGTCCAGGCCCGATTCCGGGTTGAGCAGGAAAATCCGCGTGTTGAGGACCGCCACCACGGTGTCGGGCGATTCGTCGTAGAGCGGGATGCGGTGGTGCCGGGACCGGCGTGCCGCCACGGCGAACTCCGCCGGGTCCAAGTCATCCGGCAGCATCAGCATCTGCGCGCGCGGTTTCATCACGTCCGCCGCCGTCCGCCGGTCGAGCGAGAGGATTTGCAGGATGATTTCCTTCTCCCCCTCGGCGAGGGTGCCCTGCTGATGGGCCAGCTGGACCAGGTCGGCAACCTCGTCGCTGGCATTTTCCATCAGCGGCTTGATAACGGCCGGGGTGGTGCGCGCGAGGACGCCCAGGATCAGCCGCTGGCCGGCGCGGTGCAGCGGGCCGGTGAACCAGACCACGACGGAAAGCGGCAGCGCGCAGCGCAGCGCCCAAGTCTCGGGTTCGCGGACGGCGAGCGCCTTGGGCGCCACCTCGCAGAACAGCAGCAGCACGGCAAACAGGGCAGCCAGTGCCGCCCACAACGGCACCCCAGACGCCATGACCGCGAAGAAACCGACGATCACCACGAAGGCGTTGCTCAACGTGTTGCCGAGGACGATCGCGGAGAGCAGGTCCTCTGGCTGCGCGAGCAGGCGGGACACGGTCGCCGCGCGCCGGTTCCCGGCCTGGCTCAGTTTCCGCAGCCGCCATGGCCCCAGCGAGAAGAAGGCCGTTTCCGCCGCCGCAAAGAAAAAGCTGCCCGCTGCCAACAGCAGCAGGAGCAGGGTGATCAGGATGGCCTCGGACGGCACCGGCGCAGCCTGAACGAGGCCCGGGACCGAATGAAGCCCGAACCGAGCGGAGATTTCCGCCCGGGGAATGCGTGCTTACAGGCCCTTGGTTTCCCAACCCTTGCGGTAACGCCGGCCGACAAACTGGTTCGCCTCCTTCACGTTGGTGAACCTCAGCTTCTTGCCGCTCCATTCGAGGGTGGTCTGCGGGAACCGCGTGGCCACGCTGCCGAGCAGGACCGCCTCGGTGAGCGGCCCGGCGTAGTCGAAGTTCGCCGAGGTCTTGCCCACGCCGCGGACCGCGTCCACGAACTGGTGCCAGTGGTTCGCCCCCTTCACCTCGGGCCGCTTGAAGCCCTTGAACTTCGCGTCTGGCAGGAGGATGGGCATGGCCACGTGCGGCACGATCAGCACGCCGTCGGTGCCGATCACGACCGAGCCCTGGTCGGGCAGTTCGCGGCCCTCCAGCAGCGCGACCACCTCGGCGGGCGGGCGTTTGTTGCCGTCATACCAGGTGACCGGGATGTTGCCCGGGACGGTGAAGGGCGTCTGCGGGAACACGTATTTGATCACCGCGTTGGTCGCCCACGAATGCGCGTTCGGGGCGGCCCCTTCGCTGCGGACGGACACCGGCGAGGTCAGTCCGACGGCCTTGAACACGGGGTCGAAGATGTGGCAGCCCATGTCGCCGAAGGTGCCGGTGCCGAAGTCGAGCCGACGGCGCCAATTGCCCGGATGATACCAGCCCTGCCCGATGAACGGCCGGGCCGCCGCCACGCCGAGCCAGAGGTCCCAGTTGAGGCCGGCAGGCACGGGGTCCACGCGGTTTGGCATCGCGCCGTTGTCGCCCCAGTCCTTGCTGCTCCAGGTGTGGACTTCGCGCACCTTGCCGATGGCGCCGCCCTGCACGAG
>JBEISV010000683.1:0-1659 GCA_040375265.1 Verrucomicrobiales bacterium | reverse complement strand
GGATCACGATCTGCTAGGATGTCTGGAACGACGAGGATTTCTGGCCGGAACGCCGTTATCGGCCGAACCCGGCGGTGGACTTGGCCGCCGCGGGCGCGGACATCCTCCTGAATCTCTCCGCGTCACCCTGGCATGTCGGCAAGGACCGGACCCGCCACGCCATGCTCGCGAGCCTCGCGCTGAAGACGCGCCGGCCGGTCGTGTATTGCAACCTGGTAGGCGGCAACGACGAGCTCGTTTTCGACGGGCAAAGCCTGGTGTTCAACGCCGCGGGCGGCTTGGTGGCGCAGGCCGAGGCCTTCCGTGAAGATTTCCGGGTCATCGAGACTGACGTGTCGGGCGGGGCAACGTTTCGCACGCTGGAAGTCGAGCAGGCCATCCACGACGCACTGGTGCTGGGCACACGGGATTACCTCCACAAATGCGGCTTCAAGTCGGCGGTGCTCGGCCTGAGCGGCGGCATTGATTCCGCGGTCGTCGCGACGCTGGCCGTGGCGGCGCTCGGCCCGGAAAACGTCCGCGGATTGGCGCTGCCGTCGGAATTTAGCTCGCAGGGTTCGCTGGATGACGCGCAGGCCCTGGCGGAGAACCTCGGCATCGCGTTCGACGTGGTGCCCATCCAGCCGCCGTTCGCCGCGGTGAAGGGGCAGTTGCGCGACGTGTTTGCGGGGCGCGCGGAGGACGTGACCGAGGAAAACATCCAGGCCCGCCTGCGCGGCGTGATCCTGATGGCGATGTCGAACAAGTTCGGCTCGCTGCTGCTGACCACCGGCAACAAGTCCGAGCTGGCGGTTGGCTATTGCACGCTTTACGGCGACATGTGCGGCGGATTGGCGGTGATCAGCGACGTGCCGAAGACGATGGTTTATCGGGTCGCCAACTGGATCAACGCGGACGCCCGGAAACGGCTGGGCCACGACCTGATTCCCGAGCCCAGCCTGACTAAGCCGCCCAGCGCCGAGTTGCGGCCGAACCAGACCGATCAGGACAGCCTGCCGCCCTACGAGGTGCTTGATGCCATCCTCGAAGGTTACGTCGTGGAGGCGAAATCCGCCGCCCAACTGGTGGCCGAAGGCCATCCGGAATCAGCGGTGAAACGGGTCGTGAAGCTGATCGACGGCGCGGAATACAAGCGCCGGCAGGCTGCGCCCGGACTCAAGGTCACCACCAAGGCGTTCGGCGTGGGCCGGCGTTTCCCGATCGCCCAGCGCTGGCGGGAAGTCTAGCCGCCCGGGTAATGTCGAATGCCCGCCGATTCCCTCGCGTCGCACTTCCGCCGCCGGCGCCGATGCCCTAGAAAATCGCCCGGCCCACCGGCGGCCATCGCATGAACCTTTCGCATCTGCTGCTGACCCATGGGCTGTTGACCGACAGCCAGCTGAGCGACGCGCTGGCCCTCCAGCGCGCCGAGGGGCTGCGCTTGGACCGCGCCATCGTGCAGCTCGGGTTCTTGACCGAACAGCAGTTGCTGGAGCTCATGGCGCAGCAGTTGCACCTGCCGATGGTGCAGCTCCAGGAGCTGGCCATCGCGCCGGAAATCCTCCGCGCCCTGCCGTCGAAGATTATTTACCGGAAGCGTTTGGTGCCGATTTCCCGGGAGAACGGCGTGCTCAACGTGGCCACCAGCGACGCGTTCGACCTTTACGCCTTTGACGACCT